>OMJR01000142.1 GCA_900299355.1 Anaerolineaceae bacterium | reverse complement strand
GATGTGCTCGGCTTTGACCTGCACGATTTCGCACCTGGTTGGCAGATCTTCAAGCTGGGCGCCTTTGTGATCCAGGCGGGCGAGTGCCGCGAAGAGGTGCCCGCCGCCGACACCGGCGACCATTCCTATTTCGGTTACGTGGAAGTGGACGATATTGATGACTACTTTGCGCGGGTGCAGGCGGCCGGCGCCCAGCTGCGCAAGACGCTGCGGGACGAATCGTGGGGTATGCGCGAATTCGCGGTCGAGACGATTGACGGCCACCGAATTATGTTTGGGATGGAGATTGACTAGTGTTAAAAACGGTTCTGTTGACTACCCTCGCCGCCCTGTTCCTGAGCCTGCTGCTGCCCGCCATCCTGGGCGCGCTGGCCGCTACGGTGTTCAGCGGGCTAAGCATCCTAGATCCACTCTACGCCGGGGAGCGCAGCAGCGGCGCTTGGGGCGCCTATGGAGTGTCTATTGCTGTGCTTGGTTTGCACGTGATCATCACTACTCCTCTTGTAAGCGCAGTCATTTATTGGTTTGCTGATGCCTTTAGGTCTCGATGGTTCTTTCTTGTCGCGGCTGTTTTGAGTTCGTTGGGGCATTTCTCTTTGTCTAATGTCTATTTGGAGATTGCCTTAGGCCTCAGTTCAAGCGAAGGATTTGTGAACGCACATGTCGTCTTGGGCGCAGTCCAGCCGGTAGAGCTGATTGCTGGCCCATCGATTGGTATCCTCGCGGCGTTGTTGGCGCGGAGAAACCATAATGAAAGCAGTTAATCCAGGAGTGAGCTATCTTTTGTGGGGCCTCCAGCCCCACACCCCGCCGGGGGAGACTATGCTTCCCCCGGATCCCCTAATCGCTGCGGCAGAAGACATGGGGCCATCACCAGGGATGGGCGGGGTGGACCTGTTGATGAATGACAGCTGACGGCTGATAGCTGACAGCTAACAGCTAAAGGCTAACAGCCATCAGCTAGTCCGTTGGATTACAATCCTTCCATACCCTCCCTCATCCAGCTTATCGCTTAAGGCTTACCATTTATGGCTTCCCCCACCAAACGCCTTGTGCTGGTCGCCGGTAACATCGGCGCCGGCAAGACTTCGATCACCGAAATGCTCGGCCAGCAATTGGGCTGGCAGACCGGCTACGAGACCATCGAAGGCAACCCCTACCTGGGCAAGTTCTATTGTGACATGGGCGCCTGGTCCTTCCACCTGCAGGTCTTCCTGCTCGGCCAGCGCGCCCAGCAGCACCTGGATGCCGCCCGCCACGCCGCATCCTTCATCATCGACCGCAGCATTTACGAGGACTACCACATCTTCGCCCGCGCCCTGCTAGAACTAGGCAACATCAGCGCGGAGGACTTCGCCACCTACGAGCGGCTCTACCGCATCCTGGTGCCCACGCTGCCCAAGCCCGACCTGCTGCTCTACCTGCGCGCGCCGGTGGAGTCCCTGGTGGCGCGCATCCGCGCCCGCGGCCGCGGCATGGAGAGCGGCATCAGCGCCGATTATTTAGCCTTGCTGGACAAATACTACGAAGAGTGGATGGCGGCCTACGACCTGAGCCCGGTGCTGCAGGTGCCCACCGCGGATTGGGACTTCGTCAACAAACCCAGCCACACCCAGGTGGTGGTGCAGAAAATTCAGGACAAGCTATCCGGCAAGGAGGATGTGGTCTTTCCTGAGAATGGGGGATAGCGGCGGGGTGGGGGATGAAGGATGAGGGCGGAGGGATGAAAGACTTTCCCGAAAGACAAAGCATTCGTTTACCGTTTTACGATTATGGTTCGGCTGGCGGATATTTCGTAACCATCGATACACGCGGCAAGAGACCCTTGTTTGGTGCTATTCGCGACGAGCAGCTGGAATTGAACCAATGGGGACGCATCGCGCAAGAGAACTGGCTTGCTGTTCCCAAGCACTTCCCGCACGTAGTGTTGGATGCGTTCATAATCATGCCGACCCATATGCACGGCATCTTGTTCATTGTCCAGCAAGAGCCCTCAGACGAAAGCAGCTACGTACGGGCGCAGCATGCTGCGCCCATACAGCATCACAGGCCGAGAGTGTTGCCTGGTTCACTTGGCGCGATTATCCGCTCCTCCAAATCCGCGGTGACTAAGGCCATCAATGAGCAGCGCTATACCCCCCCCCGGGCAATCAGCGTGGCATCACAATTGCTATGAACGCGTGATTCGTAACCAGGCTGAATTGGACGAAATCCGCCATTACATAACCAACAACGCGCCCAAACATCACGGGAAATGAATCTAAATCCGGGCGTATAATCCGCCGCAAGATCACTGAGCCGCGGAGGCGCCATGCGCACGGTACGAACCCTGTTCACCTGGTTAGGCATCATACTGGTTGCGCTGGCGCTCTGGCAGTTGGCCGCCGGCGCCTGGTTCCGGGCTCGCGCTGAACGCGTCACCGACGAGGTCACTGAGGTCGTTTTGGCTGCCGGGGCCGAGGGCAATGCCTACTGCCCGGTATTCGCATACACGGCGCCCGATGGCGGCCGGCGCGTCTACCAATCCGAACTGTGCGCCTTCCCAGCTGACTTCGCGGTCGGCGACCAGACGACGCTCTATGTGGATGGTGAACGGGTCGCGTTGGCGAGCTTCAGCGCCGTGTGGCTGTGGCCGCTGTTACTTGGCGCTCTGGGGGGAGCCTTATGGGTAATTGGAAAACGAGTACTGCCGCAGGATTGGCCCTGATTTAGAAATCGTCCGCCGATAAGCCGAGCTGGGGGATATCCGGCAACTCGGTTTCATACAACCAGGCCTGGAAGAAATCGCCTAAGTCCTGCCCGCTGACTGCCTGGGCGACGGCCATAAAATCCGCCGTGCTGGCATTGCCGTACTTGTAGGTCTCGTGATAGGTGTAGAGGATATCGAAGAAGCTATCCTCACCCACCTCCAGGCGCAGCGCGTGCAGCGCCAGCGCCCCGCGCGTGTAGACCGTATCGCTGAACAGGTTATCGGCGCCCGGGTCGGCCGGCGGCTGGTGCGGGAAGCTGGCCATCACATCGTAGTAATCGTTGACGATATCGTCCATGATGCCGTCGCCGTAAGCGTGCTCATACCACAGCCAACTGGCGTAGGTGGCGAAGCCCTCGTTGAGCCAAATATCCTGCCAGGTCGCCAGCGTCACGCTGTCGCCAAACCACATGTGCGCCAACTCGTGGGCAATCACTTCTTCGTTGATGAACCACGACCCGAATACGGAGAGCGTTTGCGTCTCCAGCGCGAAGCCCAGCGGCGTGTCATGCACCGCCACGCCGTAGGCCTCAAAGGGGTAGGGCCCAAACAGGCTCGCAAAATAGTCCAGCATCTCGCCGGTCACATCGAATTCGTTCCGGCTGCTTTGTGCAATCGATTCCTCGAAGTAATTGCGAATCAACACACCTTCGGGCGACTGGCTGGTTTCCAGATCGAATTCGCCGATGGCCAGCGTGGTCAGGTAGCTGCCCATCGGATGGACCGAGGCCCACACGTAGGTCGTTTCACCATCGCCGGCCGGTATGGTCTCTTGTAGCAGACCGTTAGCGCCGACCACGTTGGGGTCATCCACCGTGATGTGATACTCGTAAGTAGCCTTGTCGCTGGGATGCTCGTTCACCGGATACCAACTGGAGGCGCCGCCCGGTTCCCCGGCAATGTACACCCCTTCACCGTAGTGCCCCCAACCGATTTCGTATTCCGGGCGGCTGCTCAGGTCCACCCCGCGACCGGGCGTCCCGTGGTAGGCCACGCTCACGCTGATGGCCTCGCCTGCGCTCAATGGGGCCGGCAGGTAAATGGTCAGCTCGCCGCCGCTGCGCTTGTATTGTGCTTCCACGCCATCCACTGCCACGCGGTCAACTTCCAAGCCGACAAAGTCCAGGTTCAGGCTGGTCAGGTCTTCCAGCGCGGCGGCCTGCATGGTCACTTCGGCCGTAATCGTGTTGGGGCCAATCTCGGCATCCAGCACGATGATGTAATGCAGGGCGTCGTAGCCGCCGTTGCCAAAGTTGGGGTAATAGGGGTCGCCGAAGCCGGCCGCGCCCGGTTGCGGATTATCCGGGCTGGCTTCTTCGGCCAGCGGCGTATTCACCGGCCCGTCGTTGCCGCTTTGCCCGCCGACACTGGTCGGCGAAGCCGCAGGCGTCAGCCTGTCCGTTTCCACAGTGAAGGCTTGCGTGATTGTCTGACAGGCCAGGCTGGCGGCCAGCAGCAGGGTGGTGACCAATAGCAGGCGGGCGCGATTTTTGCTCATAATCCTGATGGTAGTCGCTTTCCCCCGAAAAAACAACCGGCTGTGTCGCCACTCTCATGCTCCCTTCACAGATTAACCCTTAGCCAGGCCCAGGAAATCCAGATCGCTGTGGCCCGGGAAAATCTCGCCGATGCGGTCGTTGAGCAAGCGCTTCTGCAGGATTTCAGCCAGCACATCGCGGTAGTCGGTCGTAATCGGTAGGTCGCCCGGCCCATACAGCGTGCCCGGTTCCAGGCCCGGCCAATCCCCGTAAACCTGGCCGCCGTTCAGATTTTGACCCAGCAAGAACATCACATTGCCGTGACCGTGGTCCGTGCCGCCGGAACTGTTCTCGGCTACCCGCCGCCCGAACTCAGACATGGTGACAATGGTGACGCGCTGGGTCAGCTGGCCCAGGTCGGCGTAGAAGGCGGCCAGGCTGTCGGCGAAATCGCTCAGCAGGCCGGGCATCTCGCCCTCCAAGGCGCCTTGCTGGGCATGAGTATCCCAGCCGCCGATATCCAGCGTGGCCACCTCTAAGCCAACCTCGGCCTTTATTAGTTGCGCGATTTGCAGCAAGCCCTGGCCAAATGAGCTATCCGGGTAGCGGGCGCCGTTGCTAGGCGCATAATTGGCATCAATCACCTCTTCCAGGGTCGCCGTAGCGCCCAGGGTGAGCTGGCCGGTGGCATCCAGCAAGCTGCCGGTGCCATAGAGTTCGGCCAATGTGGCCTGGAACGCGGCAATCTCAGCCGCCTGGTTATCCCCGCCCAAATGGAACTGGGCGATAGATTGCATCGCCGTGGCTGACACCGGCCCGCGTAGCGAGCTTTGCAGCATGGCGCCAATACCCACTGCCCGGAATGGCGAATCGTTTTCCCAGGCGGTGGTCTGCAAGTGGCGCGCCAGCCAGCCGGAGCCCAGGCTCTTTTCGCCGGGCGTGCCGCGCTCCATGTAATCCATGGCATCGAAGTGGGAGTGGGTCGGGTCGGGCGAGCCGCTGGCGTGTACGATCGCCAGTTCGCCGCTATCCCAAATGTCTTTGAAGGCGCGCAGCGCGGGATGCAGCCCGAAGAAGCCATCCAGATCAATTGCGCTGTTGTCACTGGCGCTGCTCTCGGCGATTTGCAGGGTGGGGCGCTGGCGGTAATATTCCGCCTCGCCCTGCGGGATTACGGCATTGAGACCATCCATGCCCCCGCGTTGGAAGACCACCACCAGGATGTCGCCTTGCGGCGCCTGGCCGGGTGGCGCAAAGAAGGCCATGCTGGGCAGCAGCTGGCCGACGTTCAGCGGCGCGCACAGGCAGGTCGCCGCGCTGCGGGCGGCAGCGGACAGGAATTCGCGGCGGGATAGCGTGGTCATCGGGCCTCCTAGCGATATTGGAAGTAGGGTGAGGACAAGAGCAGGGCGCCGATGGCCGGCAGGGAGGCATCCAGCGCAAGACTGCGGACGTGATTGAGGATGATGTGGCGGCCCTGATCCGGCAGCGTGGCGCCCAGCAACCGCTGGCAAATCGCATCCAGCGCGCCGGCTGCATCGCTCGCACCAGCGGATAACGCCGACCAATCAATGTCGGGAATGCCAGCCTGCCCGTAAGCTAGTGCCAAGGCGTAATTCCAGCGCGCCAGGGTGCCGTTGGTGCTGCTCCAGGCAGCGGCGTTGTCCGGGTAGCCATCGGGTGTCTCCCACAGGAACAGCGGTTGGCCCATCAGCGTCAGGTGGCCGACCAGTGCCTGCGCGCCGCCACGGCCGCGTCCGCCGTTGCCGCGCTCTCCTCCACCTTGGTAATCGACCTTGGCGCCCGTGCTGCGCAGCGCCGACAGGAAGACCTCCAGCGGGCGTTTGAGCTTGGTGGCCAGCGACGCTTTGAATTCCTCCGAGTGCAGGATTGTGCTTAACACGGCGGTGATGTACCCCCGGGTGGCGCTAAAGGTGTTGGCAGCCGCAGCTACCAGGCTGGCCGGCGGGTCGTCGCTCACGAAACGCTGCACCAGCTTCCAACTGATGTAGTCCGCTGTGGAAGGATGCTCTACCAGCATCTCAACAATCTGCTCGCCTTCTTCGATGCCGCCGCCCGCGGGGAACTCCACACCCAGGATCAGCTTGGCATCTTTATCATGGTTGCGGTCGTAGTAGGCGAAATCTCCGGTGCCCTGGTTGCGGCGGCCCAGGCCATCCAGGCTCCAGCCGGTGAAGGCGCGGGCCACTTCCTGGACATCCAGCTGCGTATAGCCACCGTCTACACCGAGCGTGTGCAGTTCCAACAACTCACGGGCGTAGTTCTCATTGGGGCCATCTGCGGTGCTGGCGAAGTTATCCAGATAGATGCCCATCGCGGGGCTCTGGGCCGAAGCCAGCAACAGGTCGTGGAAATTGCCCATGGCATGCGCGCGGATCACTTCGCGGTCGTCTTTGGCCTTGAAGGAGCGCACTTGGCCCTTGCGGAAGTAGATGTTGAAGTGGTTGCTCCAGAAATCGACCATCATTTCGTACAGTTGCCGCCGTGAATACAGGCCGCGCAGCAGGGTGGCAGCCGTCAATTCGGTCAGCGTTTGATACTGCATGTTGTTGCCAACCAGGTCGGCCGGGTTGGCGTTCAAAGTGTCGAAGCCGGCCACCAGACTCTCTGCATAGCTGTCATCCAGGGTCTGCGGCGCTAGCTGCTCGTCAATGAAATTGTCGATGCCGATCTCGTAGGCGTGGGCCACTTCGTCCTGCGTTGGCCCAAAGGTGATCCGCCGTAAGGTCTGCTGCAGGCGCCAATCCTCGTCGTAGCTGGTGGGCAGCAGGCTGGCCGGGGTGGGGCCGGCAGTCGCCACCGCACTCTGTTCTTCGGCCAGCGGCCCGCAGGCGGCCAGCGCCGTCATTGCGGCGGTCATCCCGGATAGCTTGAGAAAATCTCGGCGGCTTAGCTTGTTCATGGCCCCATGCTAGGCAGGCGTTGCAAGCGGGGCTTTAGGGCGGTGTAAAGCCACTGTAAAAGGCAGCGAGGCGATAGTGGTAGAATCAGCGCCCCCTTATGACAGACGACCAAAGTAAGCACGTGCAATTCAGCCCACTCAACGGCCAGGTGAAAGTGATCCTCCCGGATGGCCGCGCCCTCGAAGGGCCGCGCGGCGCGTCGGTGGGCGATTTTCTCGCTTTGCTGAACGACGAATATACCCAGCGGCCGATCACGGGCGCGATCGTCAACCGTGAATTACGCGAACTGACTTACCCTTTCGAGATCGAATCGCATGTGGCTCCGGTCACCATGGATAGCAGTGATGGCATGCGCATCTACCGCCGCTCGCTGACCTTCCTGCTCGAAGCGGCCTTCCACCTGGTTTATTCCGGCGAGCATCTCACCATCGACCACTCGGTATTTTCCGGTGGTTACTTCTGCCAGGTGGAGGACCGTCCCGAAATCACGGATGAGGAGTTAGCGCCGGTGGAAGCCAAGATGCGCGAATTGGTGGAGCGCGATCTGCCGCTCAAGCGCACCCAGCGGCCGCTGGGGGAGGCCATCGCGCTCTTCGAGAAGTGGCACTACACCGATAAAGTTCGCCTGCTCAAGCATCGCAAGAAGGATTATTTGGTGCTGTATGAGCTTGATGATTATCTCGATTACCACCACGGCTATATGCTGCCTTCCACCGGGGGCTTGAAGTGGTTCAAGCTGGAAGCGGTTGAGGGCGGCTTTACCCTCAACTTCCCCAGCCATGCCGAACCCACCAAGCTGCGCCCGGCCCAGGCCGAGCCCAAGCTGCTGGCCGCCTTCCGCGAGTATGGCCGCCTGCTGCGCTTGCTGGATATCCACACGGTGGGGGCGCTCAACGACGCGATTGTTGGTGGCCGCGTGCGCGAAATCATCCTGGTCAGCGAGGCGCTGCACGAACAGCGTACCGCCGATGTAGCCACCCAAATCGCGCGGGGCGAGAAGCAGGCGCGGGTGGTGCTGGTTGCGGGCCCGTCCTCATCCGGCAAGACCACATTCTCGAAGCGCCTTTCGGTGCAATTGCTGGCCTTTGGTCTGACGCCTTTCGCCCTGGAGATGGACCGCTATTTTGTGGATCGCGAGAAAACCCCCAAGGACCAACACGGGGAGTTTGATTACGAGCACCTGGATGCAGTCAATCGCGAGCGGCTGAACCGCGACCTGAAAGCGCTGATCGCCGGAGAAAAAGTACGCCTGGCGCACTACAACTTCCTGACCGGTAAAAGCGAAGAGGGCGAAGAGGTGCAATTGCGCCCCGACCAGGTGGTGATCATTGAAGGCATCCACGGCCTGAACCCGGACTTGCTGCCCGAGATCCCCGATACGGATACCTTCCGGATTTATTTATCCGCGCTGACCCAGCTCAATTTGGACAGCCACAACCGCGTTTCCACCACGGATACCCGCCTGGTGCGCCGCATCGTGCGCGACGCCCGCGACCGTGGCTACAGCCCACAGGAAACAATCCAGCGCTGGGCCTCGGTGCGACGCGGCGAACGCAACTACATCTTCCCCCATCAGGGCAATGCCGATGTCGTCTTCAACTCGGCGCTGGTCTACGAATTGGCCGCCCTCAAACCGCTGGCCGAACCGCTGCTGCGCCAGGTACCCTTCGGCACCCCGGAGCACATCGAGGTCAAGCGCCTGCTGGCGCTGCTGGAATGGTTCCTGCCCCTGGATACGGCCTACATCCCGGATAACTCGCTGCTGCGCGAGTTTATCGGCGGCTCGATCCTTAGCGACTTCACGGTTTGGCGCAACGGCCACTAAGCGACTCGATTGAGTATTCAGTTTCTATACGGGGGGAATTAATGTACGTCCACCAGGACGGCGCGCACCACGCGGCGGAAGAAGTAGCGACCGCTGGCTTCATCGAACCCTTCGCAGGTAATCAGGGTCAGCCAGTCGTATTCTTCGTGCGCCAGGGCGCGGCCATCCTGGGGCCAGTAGAGTTCGTTGGTGCGCACTTCATAGGTGTAGGTCTGTTCCCAGGCTTCGATCTCAACCTGATCCCCATAGCGTAAATCCTGCAGGTCCGCAAAGGGGCCGGGCAATCCGGTGGCATCCACCACATGGCCAGTCAGCACGGTGTTGCCGGGCAGGGTAGGGAAGGCTGTGCTGTGCAGGTAGCCGGCTTGCTGGCCCAGCCAGCGCACATCCCAACCATCTGCCGCTTGCGGCACACCCACAATCGGGATGCTCACGCCCAGGTTGAGGATCGCCAGCTGCAATTCGGCCGCGGCGGAGTAGGCGGCCCCGGGGGGCTGGGCCTCTAGGGCGGTAACCACGTCCGGCGCGAAGCCGGTGTCCGGCAGGGAGCTTGTACTGGTCGTGCTGGGTGCGGCCGGGTCCGTGGTCAAACTGAAAATGATGAAGTTGCCTGTTTCTACGCCGGGGCCGCTGGTGCCGCCCACGAGGATGCTGCCCAGGGCAACCGCATTGGCGATTTCACCTGTGTCCCGCACGTTGAGTTCCACAACGCCATCGCCCGAGAACTCAGTATCCAGGGCGCTGTCGCTGGTAAAGCGCATGACGATCATTGCGGATGCCGCGCCCGTGCTGCCAAATCCGACCGCGACAATACGATCCTGAGCATCCACCGCCACATCGAACAGGATCTGAACGTTGTAGCCCAGATCAATCAACTGATATCCGTCGGGGCTGTTGAAGGTGATGTCTAGCTCTCCCTCGGTCGTGTAGCGGCTGACCGCAAAGTCGCCGTTACCCCGCCCAACCAGAATTATTTTTTCATCGCTTTGCAGGGCGATATCGTAGCTGCGATCAGTACCGCCGAGGTCCGTCTCCTGGGCCATATCTGTACTGCCATCGCTGTTTACCCGCACAACCCGGAAGTTGTTGTCGTAATAACCAGCCAGCACAATTTTGCCATCAGCTTGCAGAACAATGGCCTGGCCGAAACCGCCCAAGGCGGCATCTGAGTAGGTATCGAAACCATCGGGATTCACAAACCCGGCGGTATCCAGGCTGCCGTCGCTGTTCAGGCGGGCGGCGATAAGATTGCTTGGACCCCCGGAACTGGCTGTACCCACCACGACGATTTTTCCGTCGGCCTGGATGGCGACATCATGGGCCTCTTCACTAATCCCCAGCAAATCCAGGGTAACGAAGCCATTCGGCGCGCCAAAACCAGCTGTATCCAGGCTGCCATCCGTATTTAAACGGGCGATCATAAAGTCGCTGTTCAGGCGGCCGACTACTACGTATTTTCCATCGCTTTGGCGGGCGAAGGCATTTACCACGTTGGTATCGCCAAGGTCCTGGATCACCTAACCATCGCTATCGAAGCTAGTATCCAGGCTGCCGTCTGTGTTGAGGCGGATCAGTATTACTTCCTCATCGCTTTGGCCGACTGCCATGATCTTGCCGTCCGGTAGCACGATCAGGTCCTTGATGCCCTCGTCGTTGAATCCCAGGTCAAGGAAAGTGTAACCACCGTCACCGAAGTTGGAGTCCATATCCCCGATCGCGGCCATGGCCACCCCGACCACAGCCAGGGCAGCGAGTAGAAAAATCAGAGGGGGCAGAAAAGTTTTAAGAGAGAAGGGCAAATCGGATCCCGTCAACGAAAATGCTCAGGGCTTAGGCCCTTGCAATACTGTAAGTCTAAGACAGTACACGACAATGGTCAAGACGAATAAGGCCTTGACTCTCACACTATGTAAGCCGCTATAGTAGCGGCATCTTGAACAAGGAGTATTCAATGAAGCGAGTGTTAGGTAAGAGCGGCTTGGAAGTCAGCGCCATGGGTATGGGCTGCTGGGCGATTGGCGGCCCCTGGACCTTTGGAACGCCGGATGACCATTGGGCCGCCGGCTGGGGGCAGGTGGACGACGCTGAATCCCTGCGCGCCATCCAGGCCGGTTTGGATTTGGGCGTGAATTTCTTCGATACCGCCGCCAACTACGGCGCCGGTCACAGCGAACGCATTCTGGGGCAGGCGCTCAAGGGCATGCGCGACCAGGTGGTGATTGCCACCAAGTTTGGCTTCCTGATCAATCCGGAAAAGCGTGAAGTACGCATTGATGATGAGCAGATCCTGGCCAACATTCAGGCCGATTGCGAGGCCAGCTTGCGCCGCCTGGATACCGACTACATCGACATTTATCAGTTACACCAGGGCAGTTATGACATCGAAAAGGCGCCCGAGGTGATGGCCGAGCTTGAAAAGCTGGTGCAAGCCGGCAAGATCCGTTGGTATGGCTGGAGCACGGATGACTCTGACCGGGCGCGGGTATTCGCCCCCGGCGAGCACTGCACCTCGATCCAGTTCGATCTGAATGTCTACCGCGACAATCCCGAGACGCGTGCGATCTGCGCCGAGTACGATCTGGGCGGCATCAACAAGAGTCCGCTCAACCGCGGCATTCTCACGGGTAAATTCGACGCCGAATCAGCCTTCCCGGAGGACGATATCCGCCACGGGATTAATTTTCGCGAAGGCCCCGGCGCCCAGCGCCTGGAGCAGTTGGAACGCATCCGCAGCGTGATGACTGCCAACGGCCACAGCCTGGCCCAGGCCTCGCTGGCCTACATCTGGGCGCTGGACGAGCGCATGGTGCCGATCCCCGGCTTTCGCACCGTGGCCCAGGTGGAAGAGAACGCCATGGCGATGGAACTGGGGCCGTTGACCCAGGAGCAGGTAACCGAGATCCAAAGCATTCTGGCTGAATAAGCCCAATCCAGCGTGTCAAAAGAGCCGGCCAGCGCCGGCTCTTTCTTTATAATGGCGGGATGGCTAAACACGATGTCGATGGAACAATGTTCGGCGGCCGCCCGCGGGTGACCGTGCTGGCCCTGATCCGCAACGGTGACCGCATCCTGGTCCAGCAGGGCTACGACAGCGTGAAGCAGCAGACCTTCTTCCGCCCACTGGGTGGCGGGATAGATTACGGTGAGCGCGCCGAGGACGCTCTGCGGCGTGAGTTTATGGAAGAGCTCGAAGCGGAGCTAAGCAACATCCGCCTGCTGCGGGTGGTGGAAAACATCTTCACGCTGGAAGGTCTGGCCGGTCACGAGATTATCTTCCTTTACGATGCAGAATTGGCGGATAAAGCACTCTACGACACCGACAAATTGCAAGCCCACGAGCATGGCGATGGCGACTTCGATGCGCTCTGGAAGCCGCTGGCCGACTTCGCAGCGGGGGAGATTATCTATCCGCCGGGGATTGAAGAATTCCTTTTAATACAATAAGTCTTTGCCATTGAGTGAATGGCTAAACTAACTGGCCACCATGGAGTCCGCCTACACTTTGGTTGGTCTGTTTACCTAAACGCGGAAAGAACGCGGTCGCGTATCGCCTCGGGTTGATACTTCATTGCGGCTGGAATCCTAATGAGGGGCAGGCCCAACCCGCTGAATAATTCGTTGACAAACCCGTCTCGTTGAATTCGTTTGCTTTGACGGTGACTGCGATCGTCCAGTTCAATTGCGAATCGAGGTCGCAAGGTTTCGTTTTCGCAGATCAAGAAGTCAACATGGCGCGAACTGATACGATTGAAATGCGCTTGATCTAGCGATGGATTGATGGGGTTTACTGAAAATATGTCAGCAAGTCGCACTTTAGCGAAGATTGTGAATCGCTTACCCACAACAACTTGAAGTTGGGTATAGAACCGAAACTCATTCTCAGTAACGAGGCTAGGCTCCAGGGCAAAGGCGTCTGCAATCGTTTTGGGAATCTGAGATTCTCTGGATGGGCTTTCTATGCCTAGCAAAGAAAGTATCCAATAAAGGCAGCCAGGGCTGTTGGCAGTCATTCTCCCTCCTTGTTTGTCGTCCTCAGTCAACTAGCTATGTGTCTAAAATCGACTCAGTATCTTCGCTTGCGTACCTTGGGCATCCTTCGCCAATTGCTTGCCGTGCATGCCGGCGTGCACATAGATGCTGCTGCCTTGCTTGGTGAACTTGCTATCCACCCAGGCCTGGCCGGTGAGGGTGCCCCGGCTATCCAGCGAGCAGGATGTCACATAGCCAATTAGGTTGCCCTCGCCATCGGTGACGGGGTCCTCCATGTGCGCCGGGCGGGCGCCCTTGGCAAACTGGAAGCGGGCCACCTCGCGTCTGCGCTGCTCCTCGGCGGCCAGGAAAGCATCGCGTCCGATAAACCAGGGCTTGTAGGTCTTGACGAAGTTGCGGAAGCCGGCGTCGGCGGGGCCCAGTGCCAGCGGCCCGGCCAGCTCCTGCCCGTAAAGCGGCAGCCCGGCCTCAATGCGCAGCGAGTCGCGCGCGCCCAGGCCGCAGGGCAGCAAGCCGTATTTTTCACCGGCCTTCATCAGCATCTGCCACAGCTCCACCGCCTGGTCGGGATGCACAAACAACTCGAAGGACATCCACTCGCCGGTGTAGCCGGTGCGCGAAATTATCAAATCAATCCCGTTCAGCTCGGCCTGCATCAGGCGGAAGCGTTTCAGGGTGCGCAGCTGCTCCTTGGCCGCGGCGTCCATCTTGAAGGATTGCAGGATGCGCTTGGATTTGGGACCTTGCAGGGCGATATCCACTCTGCGGTCAGCGCCGGAGGACTCGGCGCGCAGGTCGCGCAGCCGCGCCCCGCGCCCGAAAGCTTTGGCGGCCGGCTGACTGCGCTCAATCAATATGTCGCCATCCTTGACCGCATTGAGCCAGGCCCAATCCTTATCGTCGTTGGCGGCATTGACCACCACCAGGAATTCATCTCTGGATAGGCGATAGACAATCAGGTCGTCAATCACAGCCGCATCCGGGCCCAGCAGGTGGGTGTAGCAGGACTCGCCGATATCCAAGCCGGCGATGTCGTTGGCGCACACCGAATCAAGGAAGGCGGCCGCCTGCGGGCCATCGGCCTGGTAGACGCCCATGTGGGTCACGTCGAAGAGCCCGGCCTTCTCGCGCACGGCCATGTGTTCCTCACGCACGCTGCTGTAGCGCAGCGGCATCTCCCAACCGGCGAAGGGCACAATCTTGGCGCCCAGTTGCTGGTGGGTCTCGAAGAGTGGCGTGCGGCGTAACTCGACCTCCTCGGGCGCCTGCCACTCGAATTCGGGCAGCGCCTTGCCCTTTGATTTACCAATGCCAATATAGAAGGGCTTGACGGCCACCACGACATCGCCGTGGGGCGCAATGCCCGGTCCCTCGCTTTCGCGCACGATAACCGGGCCAGGCGCTTTGCGGTTGAGGTCCTCTGGGTCAATAGTGACGTAGCCATCTGAGAGTGCCCGCAGCCATTCGGCCACCAACCCGGCCTGGGCGCGCGGCACGCTGAGCAGGAAATCATCCGGGCCGCGGTAGGTGACAGAGGCGTCCACCTCCGCCTGGGGCAGCCGCAGGCGGCTGGGGGCCGTATCGCCCGCAGCCAGGCTTTCGATATCGCTGACCAGGGCAATATTCAGCAGGTCGTTGGCCTTGTCCCCGCGTATCTCCAAGCCAATCCATTTGGCGTCGGATTTGGGCTCATCATCGGCGTAATAGAAATGCGGATAGCCATGCTGCGGCGGCTCAAAATCCACGCCGGCAGCCAGCGCCAGGTCGCGCACCGCCAGCTTGGTCTGGGTCAGCGCCTCGAAATCGACCTTGGCGCGCTGGCTAAGCTTGCTGGCCGAGCGCTCGCGGTAGGGCTGGCAAGCCAACAGCAAGTCGGCAATCAAGTCGCCCAACTGGGCGCTTTCCTTTTCGGTGAAACCGCGCTGGGTAATCCAGGGCGTGCCCAGGCGGATGCCGCTGGGGTTGAAGGCCGAGCGGTCGCCCGGGATGGTGTTGCGGTTGACCACGATGCCGGCCAAATCCAGAATGCGGGCGGCCATATCGCCGGAAAGCGCGGTGCCGGTCGGCCCCTTGACGCTGCTGACATCCACGTTGGTGAGATGGCTGTTGGTGCCGCCAAAGGGGATGCGCAGGCCGCGCTTTTCAATCGCTTGGGTGAGCAGCACACAGTTTTTGATGACCTGCGCTTGCAGCGCTTTGAAGTCCTCAGTCTGGGTAATTTTGAAAGTCAGCGCCAGCGCCGCAAAGACGTTGACGTGCGGGCCGCCTTGCTCGCCGGGGAAGACCGCGCGGTCGATTTGCTCGGCCAGCTTCTTGTCGGTGGTCAGGATGATGGCGCCGCGCGGCCCATTCAGCGTTTTGTGCGTGGTGGAGGTGACCACATGCGCGTGGCCGATGGGGGAGGGGTAGACGCCCGCCGCCACCAAGCCGGCCACATGGGCGATATCGGTCAACAAATAGGCGCCCACCGAGTCGGCGATGGCGCGCAGCTGTTCCCAATCGGCAGCCCAGGGATAGGAACTGAAGCCGCCGATAATCATCTTGGGCTTGTGCTCGATGGCCAGCTCGGCGATTTCCTCGTAATCCAGCCGTTCGGTCTCGGCGTTGACCGTGTAATGCACAATGTTGTAATACTTGCCGCTGCGGTTGACCGGCGAACCGTGCGATAGGTGGCCGCCGTGCAGCAGGTTCATGCCCATCACTGTGGCGCCGGGTTCGACCAGCGCATGGTAGATAGCGTTGTTGGCCGGTGCGCCGGAGAGCGCCTGCACGTTTACGTACAAGTCGTCGGCGCTGACGCCGTTGGCGGCGAAGGTTTGCGCCACCCGGCGGCGGGCCAGCGCCTCAATCGCGTTGGCGTACTCCACGCCCTTGTAATAACGCGGGTCGGAATAGCGCCGGTAATGCGCCAGGCGCTGCTCGTAATCCAGGATGTCGGCGTCGTCCATCCAGCGCGTGTCTTCGTCCGGGTAGCCCTCGGCATAAATGTTCTGGAAGGCGCTGGAGAGCGCTTCGCGCACCGCCACCGGGGCCGTGCTCTCACTTGGAATCAGAATCAGGCGGCGATACTGCCGCTCCAACTCCAATTGGGTCAGTTCAAAGACATCGGGGTCGAGTTCCGCTAACGGTCCCCGAAACAAATAATCACGCATACTATCTCCGGCTAATAGGTTCTGGAGTTTGTCTTTGACTAACTCCTGCTGATGGTCCGCTCCCTAGACCATCAGTATTTTACCGCGCCCTGCGAGCGGGAATTTCGCAAAGCAGGTCAAGCCCGCCAGTCACGATTGAGTAAAATGGGGTAGTTCGCCATCAAGCAGGCATCATGGTTAGCAGCAAAGCCGAAACCGTTCAAGAATATCTGGAAACCCTGCCCGCGGACCGGCGCGAGGCCATCGAAACCGTGCGCCAAGTGGTGCTGGCCAACCTGCCCGAAGGGTACGAAGAAGGCATGCAGTACGGCATGATTGGCTACTACATCCCGCTGGACGAATACCCCGACACCTACAATGGCCAGCCGCTGGGCGTCGCCGCCCTGGCTTCACAGAAGAACTACATGGCGCTGTATTTGGCGGCGATCTTTTCGGAACCCCAGGCGGAGAAGAAGTCTTTTGAAGGCTATAAAGCCAGCGGCAAGAAGATGGACGTGGGCAAATCCTGTGTGCGCTTCAAATCCATTGATGATCTGCCCCTGGATGTGGTGGCCGAAACAATCGCCGCTATCCCGGTGGATATGTACATCGGTATCTACGAGGAAGGCCGTAAACAGTTCAAAGGCGGTTAATTAAAGAAAACGCCGGAGCTGGTTGGGCATTCTTGTTTGACCAGTTCGCCTCTGGCCCTCCGAATGCTTACCGTTTAGCGACGCTTCCACCATTTGCTGAGGAGGATTGGCTCAAAGTCTACCCAGACTCGTCCCGCAAGCCATTTTTTTGCAATCGCTAAATTGCTCCAGCGTTTCGTTCTGGCTTAAGTATAGGCAGGGGGCCGACTTTTCAATCGGGCGTACGACCCAGGCTAAGGGGGACAAATGTCCCAAAGAGGTGTTTAGAGCAAAGTTTGGAAGGCCATCATCGCCGACAGTGACAGTGCAACCACGCTGGCCGCCAATCCGGCCGGGATTTCCCCCAGGGCATCCGGCAGCAATTCTGCAAAGACCATCCAAATCATGGCCCCGGCGGCCAGGCCCAAGCCAAAAGGCAGGAAAGGCTGGAAGACGGTCACCAGAAGAAAGGCGGGCACGGCCATCAACGGCTGCGGCAGGCTGGAGAAAATG
>OMJR01000141.1 GCA_900299355.1 Anaerolineaceae bacterium | reverse complement strand
GATCTAATTGCATTAAGGCTTTTACAAACGGATGCGAAACGAATTCGGATAGCGGACTTTTTGAGTCAACTTTTTGTAGACTATTATTCACTTACCCTCCTAACAGAAGGAGTGTGCAGAGACTGCACACTCCTGTTTGATAAAAAAACATACTTTAATCCACTGACGTCACTTAATCGCCGTCATCGTCGTCCGAGTCATCATCATCCGCGGCCTCTTCTGATTCCTCCTCCGACTCAGCGTCAGCCTCAGCGTCTTCTTCGGCTTCCGGTTCGTCATCAGACTCTTCAGCGGGCTCTTCGGCTTCCTGAGTGTTGTTGCTGTCTTCGGCATCCATCTCGGCCTCAGCCATCGGCTCTTCCGCTTCCGCCTCGTCAGCGGCTTCAGTCGCCTCGCCGTCTTCGTCCAGCTCGGCCAGGGCCATTTCCCAGTCCACATCGCTATAGGCGGCCGAGTCAACTTTGCGCAGGCTCAAGCCAATCCGGCGGCGTTCTAGCTCAATCTTGATGATGCGCAGCAAGGCTTGTTCGCCTTCGTTGACCACTTCCTTGGGATGCTCGATGCGCTCCTCGCTCAGCTCGGAGATATGCACCAAGCCTTCGATGTGATCATCAATGCGGGCAAAGGCGCCGAATTTCACCAGGCGCGTGATCGTGCCTTCCACCATCTGGCCCACGCGGTATTCGTGGATGTGATCTTCCCAGGGATCCTTTTGCAGCTGGCGCAGGCTGAGGCCGATGCGTTTGCGATCGTGATCAATACTGATCACTTTCACGGTCACTTCGTCGCCCACGGACAGCATTTCTTTGGGATGGTCCACCCGTTCCCAGGACAATTCGGAAAGATGCACCAAGCCATCGGCGCCGTTGATGTTCACGAAGGCGCCAAAATCGGCCAGGCTGGTCACGCGACCTGTGCGGGTTTCGCCCACGGCCAATTCGTCCAGCAGCTTCTCCTTGATCGCTTCACGCGATTCCTGGGAAGCGGCGCGCTCGGAGAGGATCAACCGCCGGCGTTCGCGGTCGACCTCAATCACGCGGGTCACGATCGGTTCGCTGACCATATCGCCCCAGCGTTGTTCGGGCGAATCGCCCTGATAGCGCATGCGGCGGGTCTGGCTCACCTGGGATGCGGGCACAAAGCCGCGCAGGCGCCCCAGGCGCACAACCAGGCCGCCCTTATTGAAACCCTCGACTTCACTTTCGAAGGTCTCTTTGGATTTGAGCAGGTCTTCGGCATTCTCCCAGTCGTCTTCTTCCAGGGAACGCGTGTAGGACAGCAGCAGAGTGCCGCGCTGGCTCTCCGGGCTGACCACATAAACCGGGATCTCGGTGCCAACTTTGAGCTTGGCCCGTTCCTCGGCGCTCATTGATTCCAATTCTCGGGAGGGAATAAGTCCTTCGGATTTTGCACCGATGCTTACCAGGATTTCGTTATCCGAAATGCTGGCGATCATGCCTGTGCGTACCTCGCCACTTTGGGGTAAATCTAAGTTGAGGTCCCCCTGTTCAAGAAGGTCTTCCATTGAAAGGCCGGTGTTCTTGCTAGCTTCCTCCTTAGGCGTCGCTTCGGCCTGCTCCCCGTTCATGGGGAGTTCGTCTTGCTCCATATATGTAAGATTCTCCAGTCAATAAGATGGTCGCTATTATAAGGGCTATACGGGGAACTGACAACCTTTGTGATAACATTGAGGCTTGGATTAACAATAACCCGAAGCCGATTCCCTGATGCGAGCGATTTACCCATTCACAGCCATTGTCGGACAGGAGCGCATGAAGCGCGCCCTGATCCTCAACGCGATCGACCAACGCATTGGCGGCGTGCTGATCCGCGGTGAACGCGGTACCGCCAAATCGACCGCCGCCCGCGCCATGGCCGCCCTGCTGCCCGATATCGAGGTCTTCGCCGAATCGCCCTTCAACGACGACCCAAATGCCCCCGACACCTGGTCGGATTGGGTGCGCGAACGCAAAGAAAGCGGCGAAGCGCTGCAAACCGCCACCCGCAAAATTGGCTTTATCGACCTGCCGGTCAGCGCCACCGAAGACCGCGTGGTCGGCACCCTGGATATCGAACGGGCGATCCAAAAAGGGGAGCGCCGCTTCGAGCCCGGCGTGCTGGCCGCCGCCAACCGCGGCCTGCTCTACATCGACGAGGTCAATCTCCTGGATGATCACGTAGTCGACCTGCTGCTTGATTCAGCCGCTATGGGCGTCAACATCGTCGAGCGCGAAGGCATCTCCTTCACGCACCCTGCGCGCTTCATATTAATTGGCACCATGAACCCCGAGGAAGGCGACCTGCGTCCCCAGTTGCTGGACCGCTTCGCACTCGCGGTCGAAATCCACGGCATCAACGATGCCCGCCAACGCGTGGCAATCATGGAGCGCAACCTGCGCTTCGAGGCCGACTCGGATCGTTTTTACAAGGAATGGGAAGCCAGCGAGAAAGAATTAGCTGAGCGCATCATGGCCGCCCGCGAACGGGTGGAACAGGTCGGCTACACCTCGCGTGATCTGATTTCGATTGCCGCGCTAACCGCTTCATTAAATGTGGACGGCCACCGCGGCGATCTGGTGATCCTCAAGACCGCCCGCGCCCAGGCCGCCTTTGATGACCGCCAGGCGATCAGTGATTTAGATATCGCCATCGCCGCCGAGCTGGCCTTGCCCCATCGCATCAAGCGCGGCCCCTTCCACCAATCCGAGATGGGCGTCACCGAATTGCAGGAACGCATCTCCGAATTGCAGGGGCAAGTTTCCACCGAGGGGGAAGCCGAAGCCGGCGACGAGGCTGATGAGTCCGAGCAAAAACAGGAACCCGTAAAAAAAAAGATGAAGTAAGCCCGCGCATCAGCGAAAGCATGCCCGAACAGGGCACGCCGGAGCCCGGCCAGCAGGATGTCTTTGAGGCCGGCGATGCCCGCTGGTGGGATGGCGGCCAGACCTTCAAGGCCAGCGAAGAATTCGTTCCCCGCAAAATCGACAATCCATTGGATCGCATGACCCGCCGCCAGAGCGGCCGGCGTTCGCGCACCCGCACCGACCGCAAGCGCGGCCGCTACATCATGGCGCGCCCCGCCAACGGCAAAACCAGCGATATCGCCTTCGACGCCACCCTGCGCGCCGCCGCCCCGCACCAGACCAGCCGCGAGGAGCAACGCAAAGAGGTCGCCTTCGCGATCCAGAAGCAGGACCTGCAGCGCAAGGTGCGCGTACGCCGCGCGGCCAACCTGGTGCTCTTCGTGGTGGATGCCTCCTGGTCGATGGCCGTCGCCGAACGCATGGCCGCCACCAAGGGCGCGATCCTCTCGCTGCTCACCGATGCCTACCAGCGGCGCGACCGCGTGGGCCTGGTCGTCTTCCAAAAGGACCGCGCCAACCTGATCCTGCCGCCCACCAATTCGGTGCAGTTGGCCCAGCGCGCGCTGGCCGATATCCCCGTCGGTGGCAAGACGCCGCTGTCGGCTGGACTCTATCTGGCCGCCGAAGTCTTCCGCCGCGAAAAGAACCTGCATCCGGACGTGATGCCGCTGATGATGCTGCTGACCGATGGGGCCGGCAACGTCTCTATTAGCGATGGCTCGCCGCAGGCCGAAGCCCACGAGCTGGCCGATCAGATCGCCCGCGAGGAAGTGCGCAGCGTGGTGATCAATATGGAGCACGCCGCCTTCGACCAGGGTTTAGCCAACGCCTTGGCCGAGCACCTCAAGGCGCCCTGCTATACGCTGGCCGAACTGAAAGCCGAGAACCTGTATCGCGCCGTGCGCGCCGAGATGGAGAAGGGTTAGTTCTAGCGTGTCATTCTGAAGGAGTGGCGCAGCCACGACCGTCAATCCCTATAAGCCCAAACTCTCCAACCAGCGCAAACAGGACCAACATCAACATTCCCCCCGTTCCGCCAATTCCCCCAACGCAGTAAACTAGCTTGCTAAATTTGAGAACTGTCTTATAATCCCGCGGTCGAAAAACTATCCAAAAGATTACAGCACATGTTTCCCGTTTTACCGAATTGGGGCGACCCGGTTGGATTGGCTTTCTTCTTTATAGGTGTCGGTGTCTTCTTCTGGGGCCTGAGCAAGTTGATTCGCTCCAGCAAGTAATATCGCCCAATTCATAACGAAGCAATAAAGCAAAGAATCCCCTCTACTGTTGGGGATTTTTTGTTATTCGGCACAGCCTGGTCGTGCTTCTTTTGAAACTTCGAAGCCGCCGCCGCAAGATTTTTTCCAGATCCATCATCAACGTGTAGAATGTCGGCATGTTAGCGCAAAAGTTTCTGCGGGATTTCCTGATCCTGTGGGCCACGATTGACCCGATCAGCACAATGCTGATCTTCTCCGGTATCACTGCCGAACTCACCGACCAGGCCAAACGGCGCACGGCCTTGCGCGCGGTGCTCTTCGCCGGCCTGGTGCTCTTGGGCTCAATTCTGCTGGGCCAATTCGTGTTGGCTGGCATGGGCATCAGCATGCTGGCTTTCCAGGTAGCCGGCGGCATTGTGCTCTTCCTATTCGCCCTGCAACTGATATTCGGCAACTTCACCAGCGAGTCCGATAAGCGTTTGTCGCCGGATCAGGATCTCGCCGTTTATCCCCTGGATTTCCCCTCGATCGCCACCCCGGGCGCCATTCTGGCCGTAATCCTTCTGACCGATAACCATCTCTATTCGCTGCCCACCCAATTGGGCACGACCGCGATAGTGCTCTTCATCCTGCTGGTCACCTATCTGCTCACCCGGCGGGCCAGCCAGATCCTCAAGCGCCTAAGCCCGGCTGGAGCTGAATTGATGGTGCGCATTATGGGCCTGATCCTGGCGGCGCTATCCGTGCAATTGATCTTTGACGCAGTCGTGCTGTTCCTGGAAAACGCCTAGCTTCTTCAAACACTCTTACGTCCTGCGTTATAAATAGTCCTCATGAATAACGCCATCGCCAAATCCGTCTTGATTACCGGCGCCAGCACTGGCATCGGTGAAGCCTGCGCCCATTATTTTGCCGAACGCGGCTGGCGTGTTTTCGCCGGGGTGCGCCAGCGCGCCGACGCCCGCCGCCTCGAATCCGAAAGCATCACGCCCGTGATCCTGGACGTGACCAAGCCCCAGCACATCGAAACGGCCATCACCCAAATCACCGATGCCGTCGGCGAAGGCGGCCTGCACGGCCTGATCAACAACGCCGGCGTAGCCGTGGCCGGGCCATTCGAATTTTTGCCCATCGATGAATTGCGCCGCCAGATGGAGATCAACTTCATTGCCCAGGTGGCGGTCACCCAGGCTGCCCTGTCGCTCTTGCGCCGCGGCCCCGGACGCATCGCCAACATGAGCTCGGTCAGCGGCCGCATCGCCGCGCCCATGTTCGGGCCCTATGCCGCTTCCAAGTTCGCGCTGGAAGCCTTCACCGATTCCTTGCGCCGCGAGTTAACGCCCTGGGATCTTCACGTAGCCAGCATTGAACCCGGCGCGATCAAAACCCCGATTTGGAAGAAAGGCGAAGCCTACGCCCAGGAACGCCTGGACGCGCTGCCGCCCAAAGCGGAAACCTATTACGGTAAGTGGTTGCGCAAGATCGTGGGTTACACCCAGCGCGCCAACGAACGCGGCCTGGATCCGCGGCTGGTCGCCGAAGTCACGTTCCATGCGATCAGCGCAGCGCGCCCCAAACCCCGCTACGTGGTCGGCCGTGGCACATGGCTTACTGTCTTGGCGACCCGCCTACTGCCCGATCGCTGGCTGGATCGCCTGGCCACCCGCCGGCTCGAACGCTAGGCGCCATGCCGCCCGCCAACCCTTTCCGCCGCCCGGTGTCCACAATCGCTTCATCCGCTCTGGGCGCACGCATTTTCTCCAGACTCCTGCATCCCCCGGATGGACTGGTGCTTAAGCTCACGGGTGGCAAACATTCATTGACCAGTGTGATTACCGGCTTGCCGGTCTACTGGTTGACCAGCACCGGCGCCAAAAGCGGGCAGCCGCGCCAGGTGACCTTGCTGGGCTTCGCCGATGGCGAGCGGGTGATCCTGATCGCCTCCAATTGGGGCCAGGCGCACTACCCGG
>OMJR01000140.1 GCA_900299355.1 Anaerolineaceae bacterium | reverse complement strand
GTTTCGGCTACCTCGGCGGCCGAGGCATCCAACGCCTGTTGCTCCTGGTCGTTTAGGTCGTATTCGACGACTTTCACCAGACCCTTGCGGCCCAACTGAACCGGCACGCCGAAGAAGATATCTTTGAGTCCGTACTCGCCCTGCATGTAAACAGAGGCGGGCACGATCAGGTTCTTGTCCTTCAGGATCGCCTCGCACATCTGGGCAATCGCCGCCGAAGGCGCGTAGAAAGCGCTGCCCTGCTTGAGCAGGGCGACAATCTCGCCGCCGCCTTTGCGGGTGCGTTCCACGATGGCGTCCAACTTGTCCTTAGCGATGAAGTCCTGCAGGGGAACGCCAGCCACGTTGGAGTGGCGGGTAAGCGGCACCATGCTGTCGCCGTGGCCGCCCAAAACGTAGCAATTGATGTTCTCTACGCTGACGCCGGTCTCCATGGCGACGAAGGCGCGCATGCGGGCCGAATCGAGGATGCCGGCCTGGCCGATCACCCGTTCACGTGGCAATCCGCTGGTCTTCAATGTCACGTAGCACATGGAATCCAGCGGATTGGTGAGGATGATATAGATTGCATCCGGGCTGAGCTTAAGCGTGGCCTCGGTAGCTTTCTTGACGATATCGGCGTTGGTGCTCAACAGGTCTTCGCGGCTCATGCCGGGTTTGCGCGGCAAGCCGGCGGTAATCACAACGATATCGGAGCCCTCGGTGGGGCCGTAATCATTGCTGCCGATGATGCTGACGTCCTTGCCAATCACCGGCATGGCTTCCTGCATGTCAAGCGCTTTGCCTTGGGGCATGCCTTCAACAATGTCCACCAGAACGATGTCGGCCAGCTCACGCTCGGCCAACCAATGCGCAGTGGTGGAACCGGTCATTCCCGCGCCGACGATTGAAATTTTGTGGGTCATGTACTCTCCAGAAATGATGTCGCCTTGATCAGAATAGGCTGATCATAAAAGGCGCTGACTGATTGCGTTAGGGACAAACGGCCCATTTTTGCCGATTTGTCCCACAAATCGGATTATATCATCGGGGTTTTGGGCAACAAAAAAACTCCCCGCATGGCGGGGAGTTTGGATAGCTATTCTTCGTTTTCGAGGAAGCGGGTCGCCTGGATGGCGGCGGCTGCGCCCATGCCGGCTGAGGTAATCACCTGACGAAAGTGCGGGTCGGCCACCTCGCCGGCGGCATAAACGCCGGGTACGTTGGTCTCCATGTAGCGGTTGATGAGCAGGTAGCCGGCCGGATCCATATCCAGTTGGCCGCGGAAGATTTCGGTGTTGGGCAAATGGCCGATAA
Organism: Anaerolineaceae bacterium; assembly: GCA_900299355.1. Taxonomy (GTDB): domain Bacteria; phylum Chloroflexota; class Anaerolineae; order Anaerolineales; family UBA11579; genus OMJR01. Next base: position 18,326 of record OMJR01000140.1, on the reverse strand, counting down.
AGATGAAGACGCCATCGGTCGCGAACTCCGATTCCTGTCCGTCGTTCACATTCTTGAGCAGCACCGAATCCACCGTGCCGTCGCCATTGCCATTGATGCTTTGCACGACAGTGTCCCAGATGAAATCAATTTTGGGGTTGTCCTTGGCGCGCTGTTCCAGGATGGCGCTGGCGCGCAATTCGTCGCGGCGGTGGACTACGGTGACCTTATTAGCGAAACGGGTGAGGAAAGTGCCCTCCTCCATGGCGCTGTCGCCGCCGCCGACCACAATCACATCCTTGCCTTTGAAGAAGAAGCCGTCACAGGTGCCGCAATAGGAGACGCCTCGTCCGGTGAATTCCTTCTCCCCGGGGATCTCCAGGTTGCGCGGCGAAGCGCCAGTACTAATCACCACTGTATCCGCGAGGTATTCGCCACCGTAGGACTTGACGCGATAGGGCCGCTTGGAAAAATCAACTTCGGTGGCGGTATCAAACTCCACCGTGGCGCCAAAGCGCTCAGCCTGTTTCTTAAACAGGTCGGTCAGTTCCGGGCCGCCAATGCCTTCGGGAAAGCCGGGATAGTTCTCGACAATGTGGGTGATGGATACCTGGCCGCCCAACTCCTGGCCGCTGAGAACCACCGGCTCCAATTGCGCGCGGGCGCCATAAAGCGCGGCGCTCAGGCCGGCGGGGCCGGAGCCAATGACGAGCATCTTGACGTGTTTGGGTTCACTATTGTTTCCGTTGGATGTAGCAGCCATGTGTAATCCTTGAACTGGGTGTGGTCTTCTACTCTATAGACGCGGAAAGCCCGCGAATGTTACATGGCGATTATACATAGTGGCGAGGCTTCGGGCAGCCAGCGGCTATGCTAGAATCGCGCCGATGAGCGAGACGACGATTGAGACGCAGGCCCCGGCTGGTTACAACGCCGCGCTGGAGGGTTGCGCCTATTACCGATTGCCCGCCCCTGGTTATGTGCTGCTGGGCGGTGAAACGCGGCGCGACTATTTGCAACGCCAGACCAGCAACGACATCGGGCTGCTGAACGAGCAGCACGCCTTGCCGAATGCGCTCACTGCGCCCACCGGCCGCATCCTGGAGTACTTCATCTGCATGCAGGTGGACGATGGGATTGCCCTGCTGACGCCGCAAGGCCACGGTGCCGGCCTGGCAGCCTATTTTGCCAAGCGCATTTTTTTCAACGACCAGGTCAGCGTGGCAGACCAGAGTGGTGAATGGGCCCACTATGAACTGCACGGCCCGCAGGCTGGCGATGCGTTAGCCGCGCTTGGATTTGCTAAGCTGCCTAAGCGGAACGCGGTGGCCACGCGCGAATGGCAGGGCCATCAAATACAGGCGATCGGTATCCGCGGCCTGGGCGGCGAGCGCGGCTGGCGCCTGGTACTGCCCGCCAGCGCAATCGAGCACCTGAATGCCGCACTGGAAGCGGCCGGAGCCATCAGCCTCAGCGCGGAGGCGGCCAAGATCCTGCGCATCGAAGCCGGTCGGCCCGGGCTGGGTGAACTGAACGGTGACTACACGCCCTTCGAACTGGGGCTGGCCGAGATTGTGTCTGCCACCAAAGGCTGTTACACCGGCCAGGAAGTGCTGGCGCGGCAGGTCACCTACGACAAAATCACCCGCCAGCTAGCGCGGCTGGCCTGCGATGCTTTAGCGGAACCCGGCACCGGTGTGCTTCACGATGGCAAGCGCGCCGGCGTCCTCACTTCGGTGGCGCATTCGCCACGCATGGGGCCAATCGCCCTGGCGGTACTGCGCAAGCCGGCCCACGGAACCGGCACGACCCTCAAGCTGGATATGCCCGCAGGCGCCGGCGCGGAGGTTCTGGGGCCACCATAGGTCATTTTCTAAGTCCAATTTACAGATTTCTAAACAGACAATTAAATAAATCAATTTCGTGCTTGACAAATTCAAAGTATTCTGTATAATCTGCACATTGATCGACAGAAAACTAAGATTTTTCAAGGCGTATTTTCGCTTTCTACAAGGAAATCGCGATGAACAAGCAAGCACGAAGTTACCTGGAGATGCAGTTGGAAGAACCGCGGCTGGACAGCGGCCGCTATCGAGTGGCTGCGCAAGAGCTGAGTGGCGAGGAGCAGAACCCGATCCTGGCCAGTTTCAAGCGGGCGGCTTACTCCCTCGGCCTGGATCTAGGTGAGCAAGCCGCGGCCGGCCAGCGCTTCCAAATCAAAGAAAGCGCGTCGGGCCGCTAACGATGTATCACCTGCCCAACGAATGCCCGGTATGTGGCGGCGAACTGATCGTGACCCACCTGGCCTGCAATGAATGCGACACGCGCATCGAAGGCCGTTTTTACAGCGGCACCTTCAGCCAGCTGAGCGCCGAGCAGTTGCACTTTGTCGAACTGTTCGTGCGCAATGAAGGCAAAATCACGCGCATGGAACAGGACCTGGAGCTGTCCTACCCCACGATCCGCAACCGATTGCATGATGTGATCCGCGCCATGGGCTATGAACCCGGCGAGGATGAGTTTGCCGGCCTGAGCGACGCCGAGCGCAAGCAGATCCTGGATAACCTCGACAACGGTGAAATTGATTACGAAGAAGCCTTGCGGCTGATCGAAGACAAGGAGAAGAAATAATGGAACGCATCACCCTGCCGCTGGCGGAAGACGCCCGCGTCGAACTAGAAATCGGCGGTCCGCTGACGCTTAAGGGCTGGGATCGAGATGAAGCCCGCCTGGAAGTCAGCGACCCCGAGCAGCTGGAAACTGAAGACCGCGATGGCGCGCTCTTCATCAGATGTGGCATCGGATTGTCGCTGGCGGTACCCGAAGGGGTCAGCATCGCGGCCGAGCAGATTGGCGGTTCAGCCAACCTGAAAAACATCTACGGCGAAATCCACATCGAGCGCGTGGGCGGGTCACTCAACCTGAAGCTGACAAATGATGTGAACATCGAAAACATTGGCGGCTCAGCCAACATCAAAGCCGTGGAAGGCAATGTCCACCTGGGCACGGTTGGTGGATCTCTGAACGTCAAGGCCATCGCTGGCGATGTAAGTGTCGAAGACGTTGCTGGCAGCACCAACCTCAAAGCGATTGAAGGCAATTTGGCCATCCGCCAAGCACGCGGCACCGTGAATCTGCGTGATGCCGGCCCGGATGTGGATATCAATACACGCGGAAACGCCAGCCTTCAACTGAACAGCCTTGATAACGGCGAGTACCGGATCGAATCAAACGGCAACGTATTCTGCAAACTGCGCACAGCCGACAGCGCCGAAGTGAATTTACACAGCGGTGCAGGTTCGATGCATATCCAAAGCGAGGAAGGCAGTCAGTCGCTGCACAGCCATGACCACCAGTTGGTGTTTGGCGACGGCACGGCCAAGGTGGATATCCATGCGGCTGGCAGCGTCACCCTGGATACACGCACGAGTGGCAAAGGGTTCTCGCTGGATATCGACTTTGACGAAGATTTCGCCGAGGACTGGGAAAACTTCGCATACGATATCACCGAGCAAATCAGCGGCCAGATGGAAGGCCAGTTGGAAGAACTCAACCAGAAGCTGGAGCAAATGCGCGAACGGTTGCACAAGAGCACGGATCGAGGTCTGCGCCAGGCAGAACGCCAGATTGAGCGGGCCCAACGCAGATTGCACCGGCGGCTATCCACGCCGCGTCCGCCCAGGCCGCCCCGCCCTCCCCGGCCAGTACGCCCGGTAAAGAAGAGCGATCCGGTGACGGAGTCTGAACGCCTGTCTGTCCTGCAAATGGTGCAGAAGAAGCAGATCTCGGTGGACGAAGCCGAAATGCTGTTGAATGCCCTGGAGGGCAAGCCCTACAAAGCTGCCAGCCCGGAAGCGCCGGCAGCCCCCGAAGCGGCTGTGGAAGCGGAAGAGCCCAGTGATGAATAAAGCTCAACGCATGCGCATTCTCGAGCAGCTGGAAAACGGCGAGATTAGCCCCGACGAAGCCGCCAAATTGCTGGGCCAACTGCAGGCAGACACGCCAGCGGACAGCCCACCCGCGGACCAGACGCCGATGGATGTACTGGAAGCGGTGGACCGCGGTGAAATCAGCGCGGACGAAGCGGCATCCCGCTTGCAGGCCAGTGCAGCCAAAGCCAGCGCCAAAAGCCGCACGCGGGTGCGCTACGAACAGCACGATGGAGGTACGCGCGCCAGCGTGAACCCCAAGTCGGAACCCGATTTTGGTCGCTTTCGGCACTGGTGGGCGCTGCCCTTCGTAGCCGGGCTGATCGTCACCGCCGCCAGCGGTATGTGGATGCAAGACATCCTCACCGATCGCGGGATTGGCTTCCTGTTCCTGTGTGCCTGGGCGCCCTTCGGGATCGGTTTGGCGCTGCTGGTGCTCGGCTGGGCCAGCCGCAGCGGCACCTGGGTGCAAGTGCGCGTACGCAATCCAAGCGGTGGCGGACCGAAGCTGATCGCGATCAGTTTGCCGCTGCCCCTGGGGCTGGCGGCCTGGTCGATCCGTACCTTTGGCCCGCATATAGACGCATTGGACCAGACCGCGGTAGACGAAATCCTGGCCGCGCTCAACGACACCGCCCGCAAGGGCCAACCGCTCTATGTCAAAGTCGATAACGATGATGGCGGCGAGCAGGTTGAAGTATTTATCGGTTAATAATTCGGAGGTTACACAATGGCAACCAGTGAAGAACGACTGAAGATTTTACAAATGATCCAGGAAGACAAGATCAGCGCCGCGGATGGCGCCAAGCTGCTGGAGGCGCTGGCAAAAGGCGCCGGTGCTTACCCGGCTGGCGGCGGCCTTACCAATGAAGGGCGCTACATGCGCGTACGGGTGACCAACCTGGTAACCGGCAAGAACAAAGTCAGCGTGAATTTGCCGCTGTCGCTGGTGGACGCGGGGATGAGCATCGCCAGCAATTTTGTGCCCGATATTGCCAACGAAGAAATTCGCGAGGCGATCAAGAACGGCTTGACCGGCAAAATTGTCGAAGTCACTGATGACGACGACCAGGAACTAGTAGAGATTTACATCGAATAAAGAGAGCGGCTTGATATACTCGCCGCATGCCGGTTCGCAATCCGGACGAAATCTTCGTCCACCCGAACGAAATCCCCGAGGCCTGCCAGGGCGCTTTGCACCCCATGGCGGTCAAGGGGATTTCGTTGTTTGACGAGCGACAGTATTGGGAGGCGCACGAAGCGCTTGAAGCCGCCTGGCTGGATGAGGAGGGACCAGCACGGCACCTGTACAAAGGCATTCTGCAGGCCGGAGTGACCTACCTGCAAATCGAGCGGGGCAATTTCGTGGGCATGGCCAAAATGTATGAGCGCTGCAAAAAGTGGCTGGGGCCCTGGCCGGACGTTTGCCGCGGCGTGGATGTGGCTGCGCTGCGCCGGGATGTGGCCGCTGCGGTGGATTTGGCCGGACAGCTAGGCCCCGACCGATTATCCGAATTCGACGAAAGTCTTTACAAGCCAATCCAACGGGTTTAGGCCACTAACTCGTCCAGGCGTTGCCAGCCGTAGGCCACCAGCTGGATAGCTTTACCCCCGAAATCTTCCTGCTTTTCATCGATAAGCACCCCACCCTGGGCGGCATAGAAGCCGCAGGCCGGATTGGCAGCGGCCACCCAAACCAACATGCTGTCAAAACCCAGTTGCTGCAAGCGGCGGGCAGCTTCCTTAAACAGAGCTTTGCCCACCCCGCGCCCTTGGACATCTTCAAGCAGATAAATCGCCCACACTTCAGCCGGGTAATCTGGGCGCTGCGTGCGTTCTGGGCCGGCGCCCGCGAAGCCAACGAGTTGCCCCGTGGAAGTCTCTACCACCAGGACCACGCCTGCCTCATCGGTGCGGCTCAGGCGGCTGCGCCACATGCTTTCGCGCTCGGCGTAGCTCAGGTTGGCCAGTAAGTCGGCGGGCATGATACCGGCATAGGTGCTGCGCCAGGCGTCGACATGCACACGGGCAATAGCGGCCGCATCGGCCAGCGTGGCATCTCGTATTATGAAATTGAAGTCTGCGGGGGAGCTAGACACCCATCAAAATAGCGCGGGCGGGAGCGCCGTCGGTGTTGGCCAGTTTGAGCGGCAGGCAATAGAAGTTGTAGCGCCCTTGCGAAACCCTGGAGAGGTCCAGACCCTCGACCACCACCACCCCAGCTTTGAGCAGGGTTACATGGGTTGGGCGCGAGTTGCCAAAGGGCGCCACCGACAAATAGTCCACACCGACCAATTGGACACCGCGTTGCACCAACAACTTCGCCGCGTCGTCTTCGATGGCCACAAAATCTTCATCGAAGGCTTTATAGCTTTTGGTCCATTTTTTGGAATTGCGGGTTCGGAATAGCACGCGGCGGGTGCGCGGGGGGATATCGGCAGCCTCCAGCGTGGCGGCGTCAATCATATCCACGCTGTCGTCCAGGTGCACCACGTAGGCGCGGCCGACGAGGGTCTTGATATCCAGCGATTCAACCGCCTTGCCACCATCGACAAAATGAAAGGGCGCGTCTACATGAGTGCCAGTGTGCACACCCATCTCCACGCGGGAGACGTTGGCATTGGCGCCGTCAGGGATTTTGCTGACGAGGCCTAGGGAGACCGCCGGGTCGCCGGGCCAAACAGGCATGTCGGGGGAAATCGTGAGGGTGATATCGTAAGTGCGCATTGGCCTTCGCTTATGGTTAAAGCTGAGTGAGTATATACAAGCGATTTAAGCGCCGCAACGCAAAAGGGGGCGGGATTTTTTAAACGAAGCGGCCCTGCAGGCGGGCGCGCAGGCGCGTGCGCCACTCCACATTTTGCAAATGCTCAAGGCGCTGGCTGATGCGGGCGGGCATGATGCCAAAGACGCGCGTAATACGGTCCAGTTCGCAGACGCGGTGGGCCGCCAGATAATCCAGCCAGTAATTGGAGGTCGGGAAACGGGGCAGCAGGTAGCTGAAGGCCTTGTTGAGGATGCGCAAGTAGGACGGGCGGGCGGGCACCAGCGGTCGTTGGATGCCGGCGCCCTGCATCACCATCTCAACGATTTCGTGCAAACTAAGATGTTCGGGGCCGCCGACCTCTATCAGCGCGTTCTGGGCTTGCTCTTCTTCCAAAGAAAGCGTCAGACAGGAAACCAGGTCTTCTACCCACAGGGGCTGCAACAGAGCTTCTCCGCCACCGGGCAGCGGCATCATCCCGGGCGCGGCGGCCAGCAACTGGGCCAGCACGGTGGTGAAGTGGTCGTTGGGGCCGTAAACAATCGCCGAACGCAGAATAGTGTGCTGCATCCCACTTTGGCGGATACGTTCCTCGGCGATGCCTTTGGCTTTCAGCACCAGATAGCCGGATGCGCGGTCAGCGCCCAAATGGCTGACATACAGGATGCGTTCGGCGCCGGCGTCCTGGGCCATGGCCAGCAGGTTGCGGGTACCCTCAATTTCTGTGGCGCGCACATCGGCATGGATATCCAGCCAGTTCACACCGGCCAGATGGTAAATCGTATCCACGCCGACCAGGGCCGCGCGCAGGCCGCGTTCGTCGGCCAGGCTGCTGATGGCGGCCTCCACGCGCACCCCGCGCGGCAGGCGCGGCGACTTGTTGGAAGGGCGGATGAGCACGCGGACTTCCTGGCCCTCGTCCACCAGGCGGCGGATGAGGCTATGGCCGATAAAGCCGGTGCCCCCGGTAACCAGAATCATAGGCTCGGTTTTACCATACTGGGCGCGGCTTAGCCGCCAGGCTCCTAACGGACTGTTGACGGCCCCTTAACGGGGCCATCGCAGGCGCATAAAGACCATTACGTACACTGGCAGCGTAATGGAAAACATACAAATTGCACGTCCCAATCTTAAGGTTCACGCCGACGCAATGCCGACGGCCTTCAGCTGGCAAGCCGCCCGCTGGGTGTCGACTGTTTTCAGCCCGCCCCTGCTGGGGGCGCTGGGCGCGGTATTGCTCGGCTTTTCTTTGAATTCCCCCGGCAGCTGGGGCTGGACACTGGCCTACGCTTTCGCCAGCATCATCGGCCCCACGCTGCTTGTCATCTGGATGCTGCGCCGCGGCGACATCAGCGATTTTCACTTGCGTGAACGCGCTGAGCGCATCAAGCCGATGATTGGCTTTCTCCTCTTGTTTCTCCTCTCCTGGCTGTTCTTCCAGGTCGCGGGGGCGCCCCGGGTATTTCAAGTACTCGCCGCAGTTGGGGTGCTCCAATCGGCAGTCATCCTGCTGGTAACGCTGGCCTGGAAGATCAGTGGACATTGCGCGGGGGCGGCCGGCTTCTCCGTTTACCTATGGGGGTTATACGGAGCGGCGGCCGCGCCCGCGATACTTTTTATACCACTCGTGATATGGGCGCGGGTGACCCGCAACCGCCACGATATGGCCCAGAGCCTGGCCGGCGCCGCCTTTGGCGCGGCCTGCATGCTGCTGGCCCTGGCGGCGCTGGCACCCCACTGCCCGGGAGCAGGTTTCCAATGCGTATAGCGCTCTTTACCGAACAGTTCCAACCCGAAGCCAAGGGCGCCAGCGAGACGCTGGTCCACCTATTGGACCACCTGGAGCGGCGCGGCCACCAAAGCCTGTTGATTGCGCCCGAGGGCTCGCCGACCAGCTACGGGCGCACACGGGTGCTGCCGCCGCTGGAGAGCATGCGCGCCAAACTGAGCGAGTTTGCACCGGATTTGATTCACGTGCTGGGGCCGCGCGCAGTGGGGCTGCATGGCTTGCGCCTGGCGGAAACCCTGCGCATCCCGGCGATTGCCTCCTATCACGCCAACCTACTTATCCACGAAAATCCCTGGGGCGAAGGCCTGACCGACACCCTGCTGTGGAACTACGTTCGCGAGGTGCACAACCTGGCCGACCTGAGCCTGGCGCCTTCGCGAGCCACCAAGTTCCAGATGCTGGAAATGGATTTTCGCCATGTGGAAACCTGGACGCAGGGGGTGGACCCCGACCTATATGCCCCCCAGCGTCGTTCGCTGGCGATGCGCCACCGCTTGAGCAACGGCCAGCCGGATAAATCCCTGGTGCTGTACGCCGGGCGCCTGTCGCCCGAGAACCATGTCGAGCAACTCAAACCGATATTGGACAAGCTGCCTAAAGCGCGCCTGGTGATTGTTGGCGACGGGCCGCAATTCGATTGGCTGCGTAACTACTTCCAGGATACGGCGACCACCTTCACCGGCAATCTGGAAAACGGAGAGCTGGCCGAAGCCTATGCCAGTTGCGATGTCTTCCTGCAGCCCGCGCCCAGCCACGGCTTTTCGGCTTCGGCGCTGGAGTCGATGGCCAGCGGCTTGGCAGTAGTTGCACCCCATTCTGGCGGCCTGCTGGATTTCGCGGAGCACGACCGCAATTCGCTGCTGTTTAGCGCTGGCGACAGTGACGAGGCTGCGGCCCACATCAAAGCTATCCTGCGCAAAGCGCACCTGGCGGCCCGCTTGAGTTATCAGGCGCGCGCTACCGCCGAAGCCTGGTCCTGGCAAATCCGCCTGGATGCCCTGCTGGAACGCTACCAAAGCCTGCTGGATGCGCAGTGGCCGGGCTACCTGATGCCGGCCCATATCGGTCGCCTGACCCTCTCCCCCAACCCCAGCTAAACAACAAAATCGCCCGACCGGGCACATCTGGCACGCCTCTTGCACAGCATAGGATGTGAGGCATCCTATGCAAGAGACGACCAAGTCCCGTTTGGGCATCCACTATTTCCCCGACGACCAGCATTATGGGCTGGCCGACCAGCAGCGCTGGCTGCCGGTGATGCGCCAATTGGGCGTGCGCTGGACCGTGCTGCAGGCGCCGGCCAACGTGGCCATTCCGCAGACTTTCATCGAAGGCCTGCTCGCGAAATGCATCCAGCCGATTGTGCACTTGCCACTATCGCTGCAAAGCCCGCCGGTCGTTGAAGAAATCGCCCCCATTCTCCAAGCCTACGCCACCTGGGGCGTGCAGCACGTGGTGCTATTCGACCGCCCCAATCTGCGCAGCAGTTGGCCCAACATCGGCTGGACGCAGCGCGGCTTGGTGGAACGCTTCCTGGAAGTCTTTCTGCCGCTGGCCAAAGCCGCAGCCGACGCCGGACTGACGCCGGTCTTTCCTCCGCTAGAGCCGGGTGGCGATTACTGGGACACTGCCTTCCTCCGCGCGGCGCTGGAAGAAATGGTGAAGCGCCAAGAAGATTTGCTGCTTAACAAGCTGGCGCTGGGCGCCTACGCCTGGACCGGCAATAAGGATTTGGATTGGGGCGCCGGCGGACCCGAACGCTGGCCGAGCACCCTGCCCTACTTCACCCCCGAAGCCAGCCAGGACCAGCGCGGCTTCCGCATTTTCGATTGGTACAACCCCATCAGCGCGGCCGCCGCAGGCCGCACGCTGGATATATTGATTTTGGGTGCCGGTGAACGCGTTGACGGCAGCCTGCCCTCCAACAAATTCAAAGCGATTGCTGCTACCGTGGAAGGCCAATCCGTGCCCGAGAACGTGCTGGCGGCGAACTTATGGCTGCTGGCTGCCGACGACCGGCACCCGGCCGCAGGCCAGGCCTTCTACCGCGCCTCCGGCCAGCCGAATGCTCCGGCCCAGGATTGGCTGGGCAGTGCGGCCGGCGGCCCCGCGCAGCCAGGCAACAGCGCGAAATCGTTTCGTATCGACCAGGGCGTGTCTTCCAAGTTCAAGCAGATGGCGGACAACCTCAGGAAAAAGGATGTGACTATGTTTGAAGACGGCATGATTCAGCAATTGAAAGAGTTGGCTTCGGCCGGCGTGGAAGTGCACGTACACGTCAACGCCAGCGGCTCCATCACCGATGTGCAGCCCAACCCGCCCAGCCCCACTCCCGACCCGGACCCCACCCCCGACCCGCAGCCGGACCCCGACCGCTATGCGAATTACCGCAAGGTCAGCATTCCGCGCGAACGCGGTTATGTGACTGGCCTGCATCCGGGCAGCCCGGATACCGGCATCAACCGCGATGTGCTGCTCAGCAAGGTCTTTCACAACGACGTGGTCGAAGTGAAAGAAATTTACAAAGACGGTACGCGCGCGTATGTGCGCCTGGCCGACCGCGGTGACCTGGCCGAACAGCACGCCAACATCGAGGACTCCCACCTGGGCGAAATCGGCGTGATGGACATCATCGAAGGTATCGAACTGCTGCCGCTCAGCTAAGCGCGGATGCGCAGCGCATTGGCATAAAGCTTGCAGTTTACAAAGCAAGACAAACGAGGTGCAAAAATGGACGACATGGAACGCCAACCCGACAATAACCCCAACGACTTCCGGCAGCCGGTATTGAAAGTGCTCGGTTTGGGCGGCGGCGGCGGCAACGCCGTGGACCGCATGATTGAGCTCGGCCTGGAAGGCGTGGACTTTATAGTCGCCAATACCGACGCGCAGGCGCTGGCGAGTAGCCAGGCGCCCACCAAGGTGCAGCTGGGTCCCGACCTGACCCGCGGCCTCGGCGCCGGCGGCGACCACAACGTTGGCTTCCAGGCCGCCCAGGAAAGCCGCGACGCGCTTAAGGCGGCGCTGAGCGGGGCCGATATGGTCTTCCTGACGGCTGGCATGGGCGGCGGCACCGGCACCGGCGCTATCGCCGTGGCCGGCGAAGTGGCCCGCTCGATTGGCGCGGTGACCATCGGCATCGTCACCACCCCCTTCAACTTCGAGATGTGCCGCCGCCAGAAGAACGCCCAGGAGGGCCTGGCGCGCCTGCAGCCGCATACCGATACCCTGATTGCAATTCCCAACGACCGCCTGCTCTACGCGGTGGCCGAGGATATTCCGCTGGATGTGGCCTTCCGGTTGGCCGACGATGTATTGCGCCAGGCGGTGCAGGGCATCGCTGAACTGGCCAACCGCCCCGGCCTGATTAATGTGGACTTTGCCCACATCCGCAACATGATGCGCGCTGGCGGCGGGGCGCTGATGGCCATCGGCCACGGCAAGGGTGATGAGAAGGTATTTCACGCGATACAGAATGCGCTCAGCCATCCGCTGCTGGAGAGCGTGTCGCTGGAGGACGCCAAGGGCGTTATTGCCAGCTTCAGCGGCGCTGACGACCTGAGCCTCTTTGAGGTCAGCGAGGCCATCGGGCACATCAACGGTATGACCAACGCCGATGTGGATGTGGTCATGGGCGTCAGCCACGACGAACGCATGCGCGAACGGGCACAGGTCATCCTGATTGTGACCGGCTTGGGCGCCAAGCCGTTGGCCGATGTGTTGCACGGCAGCGAAAAGGTGCAGCCGCAAGCGCACGACATGGACGTGTACGACGAGATGGACGCCTTGCCGGATACCGAGCCAATAGCGATGGATATCGAGCCCGAACTGGAAGGCGCCTACCAGCGGCCCGCTCCGCAAGGGCCAGCGATAAACGACCTGGACGTGCCGACCTTCCTGCGCAAGCGCGTGCAGCAAAACCAGAATTTACGCGACTAAGCTCGAAAAGCTCAAAAGGAGTTCCGATGAACGCCAAGAGCATCAAAAATATTGAAAACCAGATTTATCGCAAGTTCCCCGAGGTGGCCGGTTCGCGCCCAACGGTGAAGAACCAACCCAGCGCCAAGGGCCGCAGTGACGACAGCACCTACCTGCTGACCTTCCGCGGCAAAGCCACCCAGGGCGACCGCTCCTTTTCGCGCACGGTGCGCGTGGTGGCTAACGAGAGCGGCAAAATCCTCAAGGTCAGCACCTCCCGCTAACATGCAAACTAAACGCGTCGGCGCATGGGTTGAACTCGGTTTTTGGCAGGTGGCGGTCAAGCTGCTCAGCAGCGTGCGCCCCCTGCAGCCGCTGGTCAGCCGCGCCGCGCACGCGCTGGATGAAGCCCCGCTGCCCCGCCGCCTGTCCTGGAACAGCATCCTGGCGGTCGGCGGCTGGCTGCTGGGTCTCGGCCTCGGCTATGCAGCCGCCGCTTGGTGGTTTTCATGAGCATGGCTATGCGCAGATTGCCACGCGGCAAGCTGTTTTTGGGGTTTTTGGCGCTGGGGATGGTCTGCGGCTTCCTCTTGGGCGCTGTCACCAGCAGCCCGGCGGCGGCCCAAAGTACCGCACCTAACAGTCAGCACAATGTCCTGGTGGTGCTGGTAGACGGCATGCAAAAGAGCCCCACGCCCCTGCTGGGAGCCTGGCTGGGCGCATCCTCCGGGGATGGCGTTATCGCCTGGGTACCGCTCTATCCCACGCCGCTGACTAACGGCGACTATGCCGAAGCGCACGAACCCTTTTATGTAGATTTGAACGACCTCGCACGGCTGGAAGCACTGAAGCCGCTGCGCAGCGCCGGCGCCTGGTGGAACGAAGTCATCATCCTCGACAGCACTGGCTTGAGCACCCTGCTTTCCCAAGTCAGCCCGGGTTACAGCCTGCCGGCGATGCAGCCCTGGGCCGAACCGCAGGCCGCGCTGCACCAGCAAGTCAGTCTGTTGCAAACCTTGTGTCAGGGGGCGGCTGCTCTGAATACCGCGACTACGCTGGACCTCGCCCTGGGACTGCTGCCCGACCACGCTCGTTCCTCGCTGAGCGCCTTCGACATCATCGCCCGCTGGGATGCCTTCCAGGCCGCCGGCAGCGGGGTTAGCTGCCAGCACCCCTGGGCAAATTAGGCCCGGATAAGCGCCCGCTTCGGCGGGTTTTTTTCTTATATGGCTAGCTTCCCACTTTGGTAGAATCGCGACAATGACCAGCCAATCGGCGACCCGCGCGCCGCTGCCCGCGGCAACCCCTCCCCTTATCGCTCAAATCGGCGCGTCTCTCTTGGGCGGCCTGGCCGTCTTGATGGGCGGCGCGCTGCTCTTTGCGCTGGTTTTCGGCGCGCTCAACCTGGGCCGCGTGTACCCCAACGTCTCAGTCGGCGGCGTGGACCTCAGCGGTGTGCGCCGCACGGAAGCCGCCACCCGCCTGGCGAGCGCACTAGATTTCCCCCACCAAGGACAAATTACGCTCAGCTATGGCGAACGCACCTGGACGCTGACCCCGGCGCAACTGGGCCTGCGCCTGGACGCGGAAGCCAGCGCGGATGCCGCCTACGGCTTTGGGCGCAGCCTGTGGCCCTGGCAGAGCGTGGCCGAGAAGGCCGAAGTGCTGCGCGGCGGCGCCGATTTGGCTCCGCGGCTGGTCTTCGACGGCGACATCGCCAACGCCACTCTGCTGCAATTGGCACAGGAATTGAACCAACCGACGGTGGAAGCCGTGTTGTCGATTAATGGCCTGGATGTACAGGTCAGCCCCGGCCAAGTCGGCCTGACGCTGGATATCGCCAGCACCAGCAACCTGCTGGCCAGCCAATTACTGCGCATGGAAAATACCGAGGTACCGCTGGTGGTGGTTGAGCAGCCACCGCGCATCCTGGACGTAAGCGCCCAGGCAGAGATTGCGCGCAGCATCCTCAGCCAGGAAGTGCGTATTGTGCCGGGTGGCGATTACGAGGGCAACCCCGCGGGCTGGAGCTTTACGCCAGAGGAACTGGCCGGGATGCTGAAGATTGAGCGCGTGGATTACGAAGACGGCGCGCGCTACCAGATTGGTCTTGACAACCAGAGCATCGGCGCCTTTGTCGCCAGCCTGGCGCCCGAAGTCGCCGAAGACCCGCAGAACGCCCGCTTCATTTTCAATGACGAGACGCGCCAACTGGATTTGCTGCAGGCCGCCACAATTGGCCGGCGCCTGCAAATTGAAGCCAGCGTGGAGCACATCAACCAGCAGCTGGCCGAGGGCGCTCACACGATTGAGTTGCAATACGATTACGGCAACCCCGAGGTAACCAGCGAGGCCACCGCCCCCGAGTTGGGCATCACTGAGCTGGTCGAAGAGCAGACCACCTACTTTTACGGGTCCAGCGCCGAGCGCATGCAGAACATTGCCACCGCCGCCAGCCGCTTCCACGGCTTGCTGGTCGCCCCTGGCGAAGTGTTCTCCATGGTGGATAACATCGGCGACATCAGCCTCGATTCGGGCTTCGCCGAAGCGCTGATTATTTACGGCGACCGCACCATTAAGGGCGTCGGCGGCGGCGTCTGCCAGGTGAGCACCACACTGTTCCGCACGGTTTTCTTTGGCGGCTTCCCAGTGATCGAGCGCTCGTCGCACGCCTACCGCGTGTATTATTATGAATTGAACGCATCCAACAATGTGGATGGCCGCTTCGCCGGTCTGGATGCCACTGTGTACGCTCCGGTGGTGGATTTCAAGTTCCAGAACGACACGCCCTACTGGCTGCTGATGGAGACCTACGTGAACATTCCAGCGCGCACCATCACCTGGAAGTTCTACTCCACCGACGACGGGCGCACGGTTGAATGGGACAGCACCGGCCTGCAAAATGTGGTCGATGCGCCGGACGCGGTCTACGAGGAAAACAGCGATTTAGCCCAAGGCACCATCAAGCAGGTGGACTGGGAGGCCGACGGTGCGGACGTGACCGTGTACCGCACGGTGATGCGCGATGGCCAAGTGTTGTATGATGATGTCTTCCGCACGCATTATCGTCCCTGGGCCGCGGTCTACCAATACGGACCGGGCACGCCCAACATGCCGCCGGAAGCTGACAACAACAATTAGTGTGAGGAGAACCCGATGAAGACCCAGACCAGCCGAGTGGTGTTCTTGCTGCTGGCCGGCGCGCTGTTGCTGGCGGCCTGCGGAACCAGCTATGACACCAATTTCCCCATGCCGGACAGCGTCTCCAATTTTGACGGCGCTGGCGGCGATAGCCCCATCAATTATCAAACCGAGCTGAGCCTGGACGAAGTGCTGGCCTTCTACCGCGCTGAGTTTGCTTCCGCGGGGATGACCGAGCGCGAAATCAATACATCGATTACCGATGGCGCCATCAGCCTGGTCTTTGACAGCCACAGCAGCGGCGAAGCCGTGGTGCTGCAAGCCGTCGACCTGGGCAACGGCAGCACAAATGTCAACGTGCGCCTCGAAGACATCTAAGCGAACGTATTTTCCGCATGAACACCTGGACGATTGAAGGCGGTGAACCGCTCAAGGGCGAAGTCAGCCTGAGCGGCGCCAAGAATTCCATCACTAAGCTGCTGGTGGCCTCGCTGCTCAGCGACGAAGCCAGCCTCTTCCGCAACGTGCCCGATATCGGCGACCGCGCCATTACGCAGGAAATCTGCGAAGCGGTGGGCGCTAAGTTCACCTCGGTGAGCGCGCACGGGCTGGAAGTGCACACCCCCGAATTCACGATAGACGAAATCAGCACCGAACTGGGCAACCGCAACCGCCTGGCGATCATGATGATGGGCCCGCTGCTGCATCGCAAGGGCCGCGCGGTGATTCCCGCGGCGGCCGGCGGCGACAAGATTGGCCCGCGGCCGGTGAACTTCCACCTGCAGGGTGTGGAACAAATGGGGGCACACGTCGATGTGGTGGACGGCGTTTACATCATCGAGGCGGATGAACTCCGCGGCGCCGATATCGAGTTGCCCTACCCCAGCGTCACCACCACCGAGAACCTGCTGATGACGGCCACCATGGCCAAGGGGCGCACCACCCTGCGCAACGCGGCGATTGAGCCCGAGGTGATGGACCTGGTGCTCTACCTGCAGCGCATGGGCGCGATTATTGATTACAAGGTGGACCGCACCTTCGTGATTGAGGGCGTGGATAAGCTGCATGGCGCCGAGCACCGCCTGATGGCCGACCGCATCGTGGCCGCGTCCCTCGGAGCGGCGGCGGTGGCTACCCGCGGCGATGTGTTCATTGAAAATGCCAAGCAGCGCGACATGCTGACTTTCCTGAACTCGCTGCGCCGCGTGGGCGGCAAGTTCGAAGTGCAGCAGGAGGGCATCCGCTTCTACCGCAATGGGCCGCTGAAGGCCATCCACATGGAAACCAGCGTGCACCCCGGCTTTATGACCGATTGGCAGCCACCCTTCGTGCTGTTGCTGACCCAGGCCGAAGGCATGTCGGTAGTGCACGAAACCGTGTTCGAAGACCGCTTCGGCTATGTGAGCGCGTTACAGGATATGGGCGCCGAGGTCGCGTTGTACGACACCTGTTTGGGCAGCCGCTGCCGTTTCCACAGCCGCAACTACAAGCACAGCGCAGTTATCAAGGGGCCGACCAAGCTGGCCCCGGCCGAATTTGAGGTGCCCGACCTGCGCGCCGGCTTTACCTATTTGATTGCCGCCATCATGGCCGAAGGCACCAGCACCATCCACGGGATTGACCACATCACCCGCGGCTACGAGAATTTACAATCCAGTCTGGAAAACCTGGGCGCGCGCATCAGCGTGCAGAAGTGAGGAGCGATGGTTGACCAATACCTAATCGAGATTATGCGCTGTCCGCACTGTGTGCAGGAAAGCGAAGGCATGCTGGAGTTCTATCAGGAAGCCTGGTTCATCTGCCAGGAATGCGGTCGCAAATACCCGGTGATTGACGACATCCCCGTGATGTTGATTCCGGTTGGCGATAAGTGGGCCGCCACCAGCAAAGAGGAGCTGCCAGTACCGCCGCCGGCCGACGCCGGCAGTTAAGCGATGCCACCCCTCGAGGACATAATCGCGGATATCACCAGCGGGGACTTGACGCGCGAGGAAAGCGCCGCATTGGCCTTCGGCCGCCTCGAGCTGGCCGATAGCCTGCCCGCCCTCAGCACCCTACTCGAAAACGAAGACAGCGAAGTGCGCTGGTGGGCCACCCGCGCACTTGCGGAATTGCCCGCCGAAGCGGCCGCCGACCTGGTGGCCCAGGCGCTGCGCGATGAGAATAACGCCGTGCGCCAGTGCGCCGCACTGGTGGCGCGCGAGCAGCCCAGCAAGGCCGCTATCCGCGCACTGGTGACCCTGCTGAATAACGAGAACCGCCTGCTGGCGCGCCTGGCGGCGGACGCCCTGATTGCCAGTGGCGAAGACGCCACCCTGGAATTGATTGATGTGCTGGAGAAACAAGAGGGCGCCGCCCAGGTGGAGGCCGCCCGCGCGCTGGCCCACATTGGCGATACGCGCGCAATCGGCCCGCTCTTCCGCGCGTTGGATACCGAGTCGACGATGGTGGAACACTGGGCCAACGAAGGCCTGGACCGTATGGGGCTGGGTATGCGCTTTTTCAGCCCGGGTGGTTAGTGGTGATGACCGGAGTCGAGGCTTTAGCCGGAATATAAGGAACCGGCTAAAGCCTCGACTCCGATTAATTTGCACCTATTTGCTATTCCCGGCTAACCCTACGCTTGTCATTCCGAGGAGGGAACAGAAATGCGCACCAGGACGCCGAACCCAGCTAGCCGAGAGCCTGTCCTGAGCGCAGCGAAGGAAATCCATGAAGCGCCTTCTTCGGAATAAGCCTCGACCAAATTCTTTCCAGCAGACATGCTTTAACTTTAGAAAGCTGAGGAATTCCTCGTCAGTTGGCT
>OMJR01000139.1 GCA_900299355.1 Anaerolineaceae bacterium | reverse complement strand
TGGATCCGCCAGGCGGTGACCCGCGCGATTGCCGACCAGGGCCGCACGATCCGCGTGCCGGTGCACATGGGCGACCAGATCAATAAGCTGCTGCGCGTGCAGCACCAATTGATCCAGCGCCTGGGACGCGACCCATCGGTGGAAGAGCTGGCCGAAGCGCTGGATGTGCCGCCCAAGAAGGTGGAGAACATGATCCAGGTCGCCCGTCGCCCGCTTTCGCTGGAGACGCCCACCGATGACGAAGAAGATTCGATGCTGGGCGATTTCATCCAGGACAAGGAAGCTCAGGCGCCGGACGACGCCGCGACCTACAACCTGCTGCGCCAACACCTGGGCGAAGTGCTGGACGAGTTGCCCCCGCGCGAGGTGCGCATCCTGCAGCTTCGCTATGGCTTGATGGACGGCCAAGCCTACACCCTGGAAGAGGTGGGCTCCAAGATGGGTGTCACCCGCGAACGGGTACGCCAGATCGAGGCCCAGGCCCTCAGCCGGCTGCGCCACCCCGTGGTCAGCCGCAAGCTGAAGGAATATCTCGGCAGCGAGTAAACCAATCATAAAGAGGCGCGCCAGCGCCTTTTTTGTTTAAGTTTGCCGCGAATTATGCTAGGATGATGGCCGTGAGTTTGCGCCGCCTGGTTCTGTTGGTTACCTTTATCGCCATTTTTATGATGGCTAGCCGCATTTCGCTGGATAGCGATAGCTGGTGGCATTTGCGCACCGGCCAGTTGATTTCCGAAAGCGGCAGCATTCCCAAAACAGATAGTTTTTCATATACCCAGGCCGGCGAAAGTTGGCGCTACCCCAGCACGGCCTGGCTGAGTCAACTGGCTTTGTACAAAGTCTATGATGCTTTTGGCGCTGGGGGTGTGAATCTACTGGTGGCCGCCCTGGTAACCCTGGCCTTTGCCTTCATATGTAAGTCGCTTTCAGGCGGGATCTTTTTGCGCGCCTTTGTGCTCATCCTGGCGGCAACCGCCTCGGGCGTGTATTGGGCCGCGCGGCCTTATCTGGCTACCTTTGTCCTGGCGGCTGTGTTCCTATGGATCCTGGAGGACCAGCGCTGGGGCCGGGCCGACCGGCGCTTATGGCTGCCACCGCTCATGGTCGCCTGGGCTAACCTGCATCCCGGATTTGCGATTGGCTTTATGCTGACCGGCGTGTATGTTTTCGCGGCCGGCTGGCGCTGGTTTAGCGCCCACTGGGGCGGCCGGCCGCGCCCGGATACGACCGCCCTGCGCGCCGCGCTACCGGATGCGCTGGGCCGTTGGCTGCTGGTCTTGGTGTTGATGGTCTTGGCGGTCTGCATCAATCCATCCGGCCCAGTGATGCTGCGCTACCCCTTTGAAACGGTCTCGATTGGCGCCTTGCAGGATCTGATCCGCGAGTGGCAGTCGCCCAATTTCCATACCCTAGCGGTGCAGCCCTTTGCCTGGCTCTTGTTATTGATATTAGCCGCGGCGGGCGTATCCCAACGGCGCCTCGATTTGACTGATTTTCTGTTGGTGGCACTGTTCGCCATGCTTTCCCTGCTGGCGGCGCGCAACATTGCCATCTTTGCCCTGGTGGCCCCGATTGTGTTGACCCGCTACGCCGAGCCGATCTTTGAGGCGCTGCGCCAGCGTTGGCGGCTGCAACCCCTCGGCTCTGGGCAAACTAGCCGGACTCTGCGCATCGTCAATCTGCTATTGCTGCTGTTCCTCCTGCTGCCTGCGGCAGCCCGCGTGGCCGAAGCGCTGCCCAACGAGGCCAATGAAGCGCGTTTTGCACATGACCTGCCCGTGGGGGCAGTAGCCTATTTGCTTGGGGAACAGCCGGACGGTCGCTTGTTTAACTCCTATAATTGGGGAGGCTACCTGATTTGGGCGCTCCCCGAATATCCGGTCTTTGTCGACGGGCGCACTGATTTATACGGCGACACGATCATACTGGAGTGGCTGTCGATCGTACGGGCCGATCCGGGCTGGGACGACCAGCTACAGGCCTGGGATGCTAACTTGGTGCTGATCGAGCCGGACTGGGCTTTGGCCAAGCTGCTGCCGTATGCCGGCTGGACGACTTTATATGAAGACGATCATTCTGTTCTCTATCGCCTCCCTTAGGAGCGGCCTTCCGTATGGCTTCTGAATCCCAAGACAAAGCAACTTTCACGCGCGGCAAAGGCCTGCTGGAGCCCTGGCTGGCACGCCAGCGCGCGGCCACTGCTAACCGCTTGCTGCCTGCCGAATTGCGCGGTGGCCGTATTCTCGATATCGGTTGCGGCACTTACCCCTACTTCTTGTCGCACACTTCCTTTAAAGAGAAGTTTGCCATCGACCAGTTACCCCCGGCTGATGGGGTGGGTGGCATCCAGTGGCATACCCTCGACCTAAACAATGAGCCGCACCTGCCCTTTGAGGAAGGCTATTTCAACGCGATCACCATGCTGGCGGTGGCCGAGCACCTCAACCCAGCTAGCCTGGTCGAATTGCTGTCAGAGGCCCACCGCACCCTGAAGCCAGGTGGGCGGGTGGTCATCACCACGCCGGCTGCCTGGTCGGATAGATTGCTCAAGCAGATGGCGCGCCTGCGCCTGGTGAGCGCTGAGGAGATTGACGAGCATGTGTTTGCTTACACCTTGCCGCTGCTCGGGTGGTATTTTGGGCGCGCCGGCTTCGATATGGACAAGGTGCGCTTCGGCTATTTTGAGTTAGGCCTCAATATGTGGGCCGTGGCATTGCGCTAAATATCCAAAAATTCCTGTCTTTTGACTGGTTTGCTCGGCCAAAACGGCTATGCTATACTCGATTCCATCCCGCTTTGAAAGCATAAGGAACCCGAATCCTTCGACTTATGGCCGCGATTAAGCTAGTTATCGTTGACGATCATCCCATCTTCCGCCAGGGCGTGGTCGATTCGCTCTCCCTGGAGAAAGATCTGGAAGTGATCGGCCAGGCATCCAACGGCAGCGAAGGGCTGGACATGATCCTTGATTTGCAGCCGGATATTGCCATTGTCGATGTTAATTTGCCCGAGCTGAATGGCCAACACTTGACCAAACAATTGCGATCCCAAAAAGCGAGCACCCAGGTAGTTTTGCTGACCGCTTACGACGATAGCTCGCAGGCGGTGCATTCGATGACGGCGGGTGCGCGCGCTTATTGCTCCAAAGACATTGACCCTGTCAAATTGGTTGAAGTTATTCATCAGGTGCGCGCCGGTTCCTACGTCATTTCGGATAAGATGTATGACGCTGCCGGCCTGGATGATTGGCTAAACCAACGCACCGAACTGGCCTCCACAGCCTACAGCGACCCCGGCGACCCCTTTGAACCGCTCTCCAATCGCGAGATGGAAGTGCTGGAATGCGTGACGGCCGGGCTGAGCAACAAAGAAATCGCCGTCGAATTGGGCATCAGCCACCAGACGGTAAAAAACCACGTCACCGCCATTTTGCGAAAATTGCGCGTGGATGACCGTACCCAGGCCGCCGTATACGCATTGCGCCAGGGCTGGGTACGCTTATACAACTCGGAGGATTAACCTTGGCATCCACCAGAGAATTAGAAGGCGCATTGTCGAGTGACTCGTTCTACGAAGATTTGCAGAGCGAGATCGACGAAACTGAACGCGAAATCAAGGAAATTAAATTGATGCTGGAGCAGAGCAAGGTCGAAGTCGACAAGCTCACTCAGCGTAATGCAACGATCACGTCGCATCTGCAGCAGGTTCAATCTCAAATCGAAGCCGTACCGCCGCCGGATATTCGCTCGGCCTACGATGCCGCCCTGGATGCGCAGCAGCGCCTGGTGGTGATGCGCGGCCAGCTGGAAAAGCTGAACAGCGATAAATCCCATCTGGAACGCCAGCTCAAGCTTTTGGTGAAGGCGCAGCAAGCGGTCAAGGTCGGGGAAGGCGGCGAGGGGGCGACCGCCAGCGGTCCCACGACCTCCATTGAAGCACTGATCCAGGCCCAGGAATCGGAGCGGCAGCGCCTATCGCGCCAGATGCACGATGGGCCGGCCCAGGCGCTTTCCAACTTTATTTTGCAAACCGAAATCGCCCTGCGCCTGTTTGAGATGGACCCCGAGCAGGCTCGCGAGGAACTCAACAACCTGAAGGGGGCCGCCTCCAGTACCTTCCAGAAGGTGCGCGATTTTATTTTCGATCTGCGCCCGATGATGTTGGATGACTTGGGGTTGGTGCCCACCGTGAAACGCTATGCGGATAACCACGCTGAGAAATCCGGCCTGGAAATCAGCGTAACCGTCACCGGCTCTGAACGCCGCTTGCAGCCCCCGCTGGAAGTGATTGTGTTCCGCGCGATCCAGGACTTGCTGACCAATACATCGCTGCATTCCCAGGCGACCTCGGTCAAAATCACCATGGATATCGGCGAAGGCGAAGTGCGCGCCCAGGTGGAAGATAACGGCCGTGGCTTCGATCCGCAATCGGTGCCCGACGACGCGCGGCTGGTGGTCAAGGCGTTGCGCAAGCGTATGGAGATGCTGGGCGGCACCTTCACCATCGATTCCGCGGTGGGTCAGGGTGCCCGAATCGGCTTTGCTGTGCCGATAGACCTCTCCGCGAGCGCTTTTAGCGGCGCCTGACATACCTGCAAGGATTAGTACTCTAATTCTATTGCGCCCGAATCCAGCTCCCCCTATAATTTAGCTACCTCTAAACGTAGAGAGTTCAATTTGAAAGGAGAAATGCCATGCTTTTCCCCCGACATGAAGAGGGTCAGGGTTTGGTCGAGTACGCGCTGATTTTGGTGCTGGTAGCCGTTGTGGTTATTGTTGTACTCGGCCTGCTCGGTGACTCCATCGGCAACATTATTCAAAACATCGTAACCGCTTTACAATAAAGCGAACACCTTTTATTCACAATCGGCCCCGGAATTCCGGGGCCGATTGTGGTTAAAAGCAGGCGGTTTTTTGGGGCGCAGTTGCAGGCTATCAGATAGACTCTGGGATTAGTACTCATGTCGGCTTGACCCACGGGTCGGGTGACGTATGATTGGACCGCACGACGCTCGAAGAGTATTGGCGGGCGGTGGGATTACATTCCTGAAAGGAAACACTATGCGTCTGGGACGAATACTCATCATCTTGGCAATTATTGTCATCGTGATTTTGGTGGCAGCCTACGTTTTTCTGAATATGCAGGGGGGCGAGGGCGAGCAAGGCCCGATCAATACCACCGACGTGGTGATGTTGCTGCAACCAGTCGAGCGTGGCCAGATGATCACGGCCGAAATGCTGGGCTTCCTGGCTTATCCCACCGAGCAGACGATTGAACCTATGTTTACCGATCCCAGCGAGGTGATTGGCCGCCTGGCACGCTTTGATATGGATGGCGGCCTGGTGCTGACCGAAAGCATGTTGGTCGGGGATAGCAGCCAGCTCTCCACCACGGGTTCGGATCAGGCGTTGTTGATTCCTCCGGGCATGGTCGCCTTTCCCATTCCGATTGATCGCTTCTCCAGCGTCGCCTACGGCTTGCGGGACGGGGATAGCGTCAATGTGATTTCGACGCTGTTGATGGTGGATCTGGATCAAGCCTTCCAATCCGAGCTGCCCAACCACACCGGCGCGGTCATTGGCCCGGGCCAAAACGTGATTATTACCATTCAGGAAGGCGAATCGATCAGTTCTGAGATTTTGACCAACGAAATGATCAATGCCTTGACCGCCCAGATTGCCACGGGCGGTGCGGTTTCGCCCCAGGGACGTGCGGAACCAGACCCTGTTTTGAATCAACCCTTCTACCTGATTCCGTCCGAATCGCAACGCCCGCGCCTGGTGAGCCAAACCATCCTGCAAAACATCACAATTTTGCACGTCGGCAACTATCCCTATACGGATGAGAATGGGGATATCGTGCAGAATGCCTATGAACCGACCGGCACCGCGGTGGACGCCGAGGGAAATCCAATTTCTATCGGTCCCAAGCCGCCCCCGGATATTGTGACCTTGATCGTTACGCCCCAGGACGCGGTGACACTGAACTATTTGATTTACGCGGGCGCGGACCTAAGCCTGGCACTTCGCGGGGCGGGTGATGACAGCACAGTGACAATTGATGCCGTCACCCTGGAATATCTGTTGGAAACCTACGATATTCCACTGCCCAATCGGCTGCCCTATGGCCTTGATCCGCGGGTTGACGAGTTGAACACGCCTGACGAACAAGACGACTTCTTGATACCGTAAAGGCAACCGGAATATATGTCTCCTGAGGAAAAAGTCCACGTACTAATCGTGGACGACGTCGCCGAAACGCGCGAAAACATCCGTAAACTGCTGCAATTCGATTCCCAAATCGAAGTCGTCGGCGCCTCGATCAATGGCGCCGAGGGCATCCAGTTGGCGATTGAAACCCAACCGGATGTGGTGTTAATGGATATCAACATGCCGGATATGGATGGCATCACTGCCACCGAAAATATCCGCAAGAAGGTGCCGCACACCCAGATCGTGATCCTGTCGGTACAGGGCGATTCGAACTACATGCGCCGGGCCATGCTGGCTGGCGCACGCGATTTCCTCACCAAGCCCATCGATGTAGACGAGCTGACCGCCGCGATCCGGCGCGCCGGCCGCCTGGCCCGCACCGAAAAAGAGAAGTTGACGGCTGGCGGCTTCCAGACCGGCCCAGGTGGGGGCGGAAAATCCGGCACTCTGGTCCCGGGTGATGAAGGCCAGGTGATCACAATCTTTGCTCCTAAAGGCGGTACTGGGACGACTACGCTGACCGCCAACCTGGCCGTCGCCCTGCAACAAGCTGGCCGTTCGGTGGTGGCTGTGGACGGCAACCTGCAGTTTGGCGATTTGTCCTTCTTCTTTGCCGAACAGGCTCGTACCAACATCACTGACCTGGCCCCACGCGCCGAGGAATTGGACCGTGAAGTGGTCTCCGAAGTGCTCATCAAACATGAGGATAGCGGCGTGCACCTCCTGGCGGCGCCGATGCGGCCGGAGTATGCGGACTCGGTGACCGGCAACCAGTTTGGAGAGGTCCTGCGCTACCTGCGGCGGATCTACCCTTACGTGCTGGTGGACACGTCCTCGCTGCTAAATGATATTACGCTCGCGGCCCTGGATGTATCTGACCTGGTGCTGCTGGTGACCACCCAGGATATCCCGGCGATTAAGAACGCGCGCTTGTTCCTGGATTTGGCCGACGCGCTGGGGATTACCAGCGAGCAGATGATGCTGGTGATGAACCGCTTTGATCGCCGCCGCAACATTACCGCCGAACGTGTAGCCGAGAATTTCAAAACCAAAGTATCGGCCGTGATCCCCTTGGAAGAAAAGCTGGTCGTGCCGGCTATGGATCGCGGCGAACCCTTTATTTTGCGCAATAACACCAGCCCGGTGGCCAAGGCGGTGCTAGAATTAATGGAGGCAACCCTGGCGCGTCTAAAGGAATTTGCCCCCACGCAATCTGAAACTGTCTAAGTGATTAGGAACCCAGCATGTCCTTAATGCGCAGACTGGAACGCGGCCAATCTTCTGACGACGAAGAGCCGCGCAAAGAACAGAACGCCGAAGCCGGCGGTAGCCCGCCGCGCAACCTCTCCTCCCTGCGCTCCCGCCGGATCAGTTCTCCCAACGCCAGTCAAAAGGGCACATACGCTGAGCTAAAGACCCGCGTTCAGAATCGCCTGTTGAGCGAGTTGAGCGCCGATGTGGACGTCACCAAGCTGGATGAAGTCCGCCGCACGATCTTGGATCTGTTTGAACAGATCCTGGCCGAAGAGAACATCGTACTGACCCGCTCGGAGCGGCAGCGCCTCTTTGAGCAGATCGCCGACGAAATCCTGGGCCTTGGCCCGCTGCAGCCACTGCTGGCGGATGACAGCGTCACCGAAATCATGGTCAACGGACCGAAGAACATTTATGTGGAGCGCGCCGGCCGATTGCAGCGCGTACCGGTCAGCTTTGAAAACAACCAGCACTTGATGCGCATCATCGATCGCATCGTGGCGCCCCTGGGCCGCCGCGTGGACGAGGCCAGCCCCTATGTCGATGCGCGCTTGCCGGATGGTTCGCGCGTCAATGCCGTGATCCCGCCGGTGTCGCTGGTTGGGCCGACGATCACGATCCGTAAATTTTCCAAAGACCCGATCACAGTCGAACAGCTAGTTGAATATGGCTCCGTCACCGCCGAAGCCATGCAGTTCCTGAAGGCCTGCGTGGAAGCCAACCTCAACGTGATTATTTCGGGTGGTACCGGCTCCGGTAAAACGACGCTGCTCAATGTGCTCTCCGGCTTTATTCCCAGCGATGAACGTATAGTCACGATTGAGAATGCGGCCGAGCTCCAGATGCGCCAGGAACACGTGGTGACGCTGGAAACGCGCCCGCCCAACATTGAAGGCAAAGGCGAAATTACATTGCAGCAATTGGTGGTCAATTCCTTGCGTATGCGCCCCGACCGCATCATCGTGGGCGAAATTCGCGCCGGTGAGGCGCTGGACATGTTGCAGGCCATGAACACCGGCCACGAGGGTTCGATGACGACCGCCCACGCTAACAGCCCGCGCGATGTGATCGCCCGTATCGAAACCATGACCTTGATGGCTGGTTATGACTTGCCAGTGCGCGCCATCCGCGAGCAGATCGCCTCGGCGATCGATTTGATCGTGCATGTGGATCGCCTGCGCGACGGCGCCCGCAAAGTGGTCAACATTTCTGAAGTGGTGGGCATGGAAGGCGACGTAATCACCCTGACCGACATTTTCTCCTTTGAGCAGACCGGCTATGAAGATGGCAGCGTCATCGGCCAGTTGCGCGCCACGGGTCTGCGCCCCAACTTTATTGACCAAATCGAAGCGGCCGGCATCCATTTGCCGCCCAGCATTTTTGGCGTCGGCAGCCGCCCGCGCTACTAAGGTGGGGAGCTAGCGAAGTATGCCTCCATTCCTGGTAATCGGCGGCGCATTGGCCGTCGTGCTCTTGTTGGTAGGGATCGCGGTCACCCTCACCAGCCAACGCTCGTTGATCGACGAGCGCCTTGACTCCTATCTGGACGAAGAGCTGCAATACCGCGACGATGGGGACGGCCAACGTCCCACGGCGCTAGCCTCCTGGTTGACCGAACGGGTTGAGACCACCAATTTTGGCGAACGGATTAGCCGTGACCTGGCTCGCGCCGATTTAAAATTCAAGACTGGCGAATACGTGGCGCTAATCGTTATTTCCAGTGTCTTGACGGCCTTCCTATCCTATTTCTTTTTTGGCGGGTCAATAATTTTTGCGGTGGGCGGCCTTGTTTTTGGTATGTTCCTGCCCCGCTTCTATGTGCGTTATCAACAGAATCAGCGGTTACGCCGCTTCAATGACCAGTTGCCTGATATGTTGAATCTAATGGTGAATGGTCTGCGCACAGGCTTCTCGGCGATGCAGGCAATGGAAGCGGTGGGAGAAGAGATGCCTGCACCGATCAGTGATGAATTCAGGCGGGTGGTGCAGGAAATGCAGTTGGGCATCTCGATGGAACAAGCCTTGGACAACCTCTATCGCCGCATTCCCAGTGACGATCTGGATTTGGCCATCACAGCGATCAATATCCAACGCGAGGTAGGTGGCAACTTAGCTGAGATCCTGAACACCATTTCGTATACGATACGGGAACGCATCCGGATTATTGGTGAAGTAAAGGCCGTGACCGCTCAGGTTGCCTATTCGGGCCGTTTCCTCGCGCTTATGCCGGTAGTGATGAGCCTTGTGTTGTGGGGACTAAACCGCGAATATATGGGCCAGTTTTTCCAGGAACCACGAATTTGCGGGATCATAATGTTGAGTCTGGCAGGCATTATGTTAGTGATAGGCTATGCCGTCCTAAATAAGATCGGGACTATTGAGATTTAAGCGATGCAGACCTTCGCGCTGATCCTGGTTATTCTCTTGTTGGTCGCCGCGGCCTCTTTGGTCGTTATCGGTTTGCGCCAAAGTTCCGGCCGCGATCCGCTGGCTGAACGTTTGGCAGAATATGCAGAGCGGGGTGACGTTGCTTCACTGGAAGAGATTGAACTATCGCAGCCCTTTGTTGAACGTGTGATTGTTCCCTTGGCACAGTCGTTTGGCGATTTTGCGATTCGTTTCACGCCCCAGAATGCCATATACGAGACTGAAAGAAAACTTGAGCAGGCGGATGCCCCGCGCTGGTTAAATCCCACGCTCTTTCTGGCATCCCGCTTTGCGTTTTCTCTGATTCTAGGTGGTACAGCGGTGCTATTGCTGGGGCTGGCGCCGACAGCTAGCTTGTTATCGCCGATGGGCCTGGGGCTGACCGGCTTGTTGGTAGTGGCAGGATTTCTATTGCCTACAAGTACGGTGTCCAGTCGCATTCGGGCTAGGCAAAAAGAAGTGCTCAACTCAATGCCGGATGCTTTGGATTTGCTTACCATCTGCGTGGAAGCCGGCCTGGGTTTCGATGCCGCGATGGCTAAGGTGATCGAGAAGTGGGACAATGCGCTATCGGTAGCTTTTTCCCGAGTTTTGCAAGAAGTGCAATTGGGAAAACTGCGCCGCGAAGCCTTACGTGATATGTCCGATCGCTTGGGCGTGCCAGAGATAGAGAGCTTTGTCGCGGCTGTGATCCAGAGCGAGCAATTGGGCGTTAGCATGGCGCGTGTATTGCGCGTGCAATCGGACTCGATGCGGGTCAAGCGTCGCCAGCGTGCCGAAGAGAACGCACAAAAAGCACCGGTCAAGATGCTGCTGCCGATGGCTTTCCTGATTTTTCCCACGATCGTGATTGTGTTGCTGGGTCCGGCGATCCTCAGCATTATGCGCACCGGCATTTTCTAAGCGGAGTTCAATGGGGGAACGCGGTTGGCGCCTGGCGCTTTATCCAACGTATCTGAAATTTATTGATTTGCTTTTCCCGCCACGATGCGCGCGTTGCCAACAATTGGGTGCGCATTGGTGCGGTGACTGCCGTCACGGCGTGGCGAAAATCCCCATGCTGGTATGTCCACGCTGTGGCTTGCCCGAGGCGGATAACCGCCTATGTGATGAATGCCGCCGGCGACCACCCCAATTTGATGCTGCTCGCGCCGCCTTCCGCTACTCTGCGCGGTTGCGCCCGGTGATTGTCGCCCTCAAATATCGCTCCTATGTAGG
Organism: Anaerolineaceae bacterium; assembly: GCA_900299355.1. Taxonomy (GTDB): domain Bacteria; phylum Chloroflexota; class Anaerolineae; order Anaerolineales; family UBA11579; genus OMJR01. The sequence continues at coordinate 5,647 of OMJR01000139.1, read as the reverse complement.
TTTAGCCTGGGATTTGGCCCAACATATGGCTTTGGCGTATAAGCGACAGGACTGGACGGTGGACCTGGTTGTCCCTGTGCCACTGGCTGATGACCGTTTGGCTGAACGCGGATTTAATCAGGCCGAGCTTTTGGCCCGTCCGCTATCATGGCTATTGAGAGTGCCGCTTCATTCGTGGGAATTGCAGCGCAATCGGGCGACCCCCAAGCAAGTGGGGCGCACCTTTGAAGCGCGCTACCAGAATATTCAGGGCGCCTTCAGCGCCGAGGAGACGCTGGTGAAGGGCAACCGCATGCTGTTGGTGGATGATGTGATGACGACTGGCGCCACGTTGAATGCCGCCGCTGCCGCGCTCAAAGCGGCAGGCGCCGACACGGTGTATGCGATCACCGTAGGGCGGGCCACACTCTAACGTGAATCTTGTGTTGCTATGGTAGGATTTGGTTAACTACTCTCCCCCGGAGGTCGCTATGCTACGAGTGGAAATCTTTGGCCGCGATTTTGACGTCACTGACCGCCTCAATGACTATGTTGAGAGTAAGACCAGCAAATTAGATAAGTACCTCAATAGCTTGAATAGCGCGCGCGTGGATCTCACCCACGCGGAAAATGCACGCGATCCACAGGATCGCTATGTAGCCCAGATCACCGTCGAGGGCAAGGGCTACACCCTGCGCTCACAGGAGCGCGCCGACGACATTCGGGTGGCTTTTGATGCCGCCAACCAGAAAATCCAACGCCAGATTGAACGCTACAAAGGCAAACATTACCGCGGCAAGGGAGATGGCAGCAGCCTGGCCGACAAAGCGCTCAAAGAAGTCGAAGCCGCTTATCTCGAGAACGAGGCTCCCGCAATTGCCCGTCGCAAAAGATTCATGCTGCATCCGATGGATGAGGATGAAGCGCTGGAACAAATGAAATTGCTGGGCCACGAGGATTTCTTTGTATTCCTCAACATGGGAAAGAATTGCGTCAGCCTGCTTTATAAGCGCCGCGACGGCAGCTTCGGCCTGATTGACACCGAACTGGCCTGACGGTACTATCAATAGCCGATTGGGCGGGACCATGAGCTCCGCCCCGAGCTAACTATGAAAGATAAAGTACGCGTTTACGAAGCTGCGGAATTGCTCAACGAGCCCGTTGACCAATCCGAGATTCAGGAAGCCACCCGCCAGATCCTGGCCGCCGTGGGCGAGGATCCGCAACGGGAAGGGCTTTTGCGCACCCCCGAGCGGATCGGCCGCATGTATGCGGAGTTGACCGCTGGCTACCGCCAGGATCCGGTGGCCCTGATCAACGATGCGCTTTTCACCGTGGATTATGACGACATGGTGTTGGTGCGTGATATCGAATTCTTCAGCCTGTGTGAGCATCACATGCTGCCCTTTATGGGGCGCGCGCATGTGGCCTATATCCCCGACGGCCGGGTGATTGGTCTATCCAAAATCCCGCGCATTGTGGATATGTTTGCCCAGCGCTTGCAGGTGCAGGAACGCATGACGCGCCAGATTGCCGATTTCCTGTGCAGCACGCTTGAGCCGATGGGGGCCGGGATCGTGGTCGAAGGCTTGCACATGTGCTCTATGATGCGTGGTGTCAAGAAACACGATGCGCGCATGACCACATCCGCGATGGTGGGCAGCTTCCGCAGCTATCCAGCCACGCGCCAGGAATTCCTGGATAGCATTTCGCGTGACGCCGAACCACTCCATTTTTAAGATTAGTACCGTTTTTCTTGTGGGGCAGCGGCGAATCGTGTAAGATGCGGTATCGCCTAAATTATTCTGGAGGCACTATGAATACCCCCCGCAAACTTCAGGAAGGCGGCCAAGGCTTGGTTGAATATGCTCTGATTATTGTCTTGGTTGCAATTGGCCTGATCGTGGCCCTCAATATATTAGGGTCCGGTTTGATAAGCGGTTATTACAACAATATCATTTCTGCGCTCTCATTCTGTCCTGGTAAAAGGGCCGCCGATAGGGCGGCCTTTTTTGTTTAACTCCAAAGCCCGGGCACGGGTTGAATATCTGTACTGGCCCGCAGGCGCTCAGCGATTGCTTGTAATGTGTGCGTGCCATCTGGCTGGGTCAGTAGGGGGCACAGTTCGCCGAGCGGAACCGCCAGGTGGGCATAGCGCCAAATATCCTCGTCCAGCACTGACTGGTTTACCACCAGGATATCCAAATCAATAGTACGCGGCGCGTTAGGATCCGCTGTGCGCACGCGGCCCAGCGCCTGCTCGATGGGGACGAGCACCCTGGCTTTCAGCGCGGCCGGGTCCAGCGGCGTTTCCAGACAGGCGGCGGCATTCAAAAATTCGGGACCTGCGGAACCCACCGCCGCCGAGCGCCAGGCGTGGGAGAGCGCTTTCAGCTGGGCGCTTTGGCGCAGCGCCTCAACCGCGACCCTTAAATTTTGTTCGGGATCAATGTTGGAACCCAGGCCGATATAGACCTGGTTGCTGTCAGTCTTCGCGGCTGCGCTCAATTTCGACCCCCACCGAGTGGGCAAAGCGCACTGCGCCCGGTTTCTCCACCCGCACGCGCACACGCTGCGCCCGGGGATCTTCCAGCACCAGAGCGGCGATGTCGGCAGCCAGCGCCTCCACGGTCAGACGCGTGGCGCTTTCGGCATGGGCGATCACCTTCTTGCTCACGGTGCGGTAGTTGACGCTGTGTTGGATGTCGTCTGTTGCACCGGCCTGGCGCAGGTCGGCCTCAATTTCGATATTGATCAGGATGTCCTGTTGTGTCTCGCGCTCCCAATCATTGATGCCAATGATGCCGCGTACCAGCAGGTCCTTGATAGTGACTTTATCCATAGCCCTAGATCAGGTGACGGCCGCCGTCGACATGAATGATTTCGCCAGTGACGTAGGCGGGGCCTTCGAGGAAAAACAAGAGGGTCTGGTTGACTTCGTCCAGGTCAGCCCAACGCTTGGCGGGCACATCATCCAGGATGCCGCTGGTATCGCCGCCGTCGGCCGGCGGCAGAATGGCGCCAAAGGCCATGCCGTTGACCGTGATGGCCGGGGCCAGCGCGATTGCCAGCGAACTGGTCAGCGCGGCTAAGCCCGCCTTGCTGATCGTATAGGGCAGGTGGTCGGGGCCAGGGCGCAGGGCGCGCCAATCGAGGATGTTGACGATGCGGCCTTCGTCTGCGCCCAGTTTGCGCGCGAAGGCCTGGCTGAGCAGCATTGGCGCGCGTAAATTGATCGCCATGTGCAGATCCCAGTTTTCGGCGGTGGTGTCTTCCAGTTCGATATCCTGGAATATGGATGCGCTGTTGACCAGGGCGAACAGCGGGCCGTGCTCCCAGGCTTCTTCGATCAGGCGCTGGCAGTCTTCAACCTTGCTCAGGTCGGCCTGATGCAGGTAGGCTTCCACGCCCAGATCGCGGGCCTCGGAGTGGACCTCTTTGGCCTCTTCATCTGAGCGGCCGTAATGGACGATCAGGTTGGCCCCCGCCCGGGCGCAGGCCAGCGCCATGCTGCGGCCCACACGTACCCCGGAGCCGGTAATCAGGACGGTCTTGCCTTTGATGCTCATGAAATTATTCTACCTGCTTTGTACGCGCCGGCTGCCGCTGCAGCCAGAGGACGGCTGCAATTGCGAACCAGGCCCCAATCTGGTTCAGTCGCCAGCCGTTGGGCAGGGTGGCGGCTGCGGCATCGAAAGCGCCCAGCAACAGGTGTGCGCTGGCGGTCAGCAACACGAAATTCATGAAAGTTTGTCCAGGCTGCTTGGTGGCGCGCCCGCGCAAGATGGCCCCCAGGATCAGGGCCCCCGCGATGGCGTCATAGGCCTGGCTGGGTTGGCGGCTGGCGCCCCAGAGTTCAATCGCCCAGGGTAGATCGCTGGGTAGCCCATAAGCCGCGCCCGAAGCCAACTGGCTGAGGGCCAGGCCCAATGCCAGGCTGGCGAGAAAAGGTGTCAGCGCATCTAGTGTGGTGCCGGTTTGCAGACCTTTGCGTTGGCCATAGGCTAAGCCGAATAGCAGTGCGGCGGCCAAACCGGACCACACATCCAGCAAATTCAGGTTGAGGGAGAGCAGGCTGGCCGGGCTGGCTACGAAGGCCGCCGGATAGCGTAACGCGTAGCCAAGCCGCGCACCCAGAATGCTGGCCATCAGCGCGTAATAGAGCAGGTTGCCGATCACTTCGGGCTGGCTTTGGTATCGCTCGGCCCGCCGCTCTGCCAGGCTGGCGCCGATCCAATAGGCGGCCAGCACCAACAGGCCGGGCACCGGCAAGGCCAGCGGGCCCAGGTTTAGGATTGGCAGCATCAGGGCACCTCCGACAGCAGTGCTTCGACGCGGATAATCAGCAGGGCCTCGGCCATGGGGCCGCCAATCACGACTTCCTGGATGCGCCCATCGGGAAGAATAAAGAAACTGCTGGGCAGCGCGCGCAGCTGGTAGGCGTTAGACACTACCCCGTCGGCATCAAAGAGCAATGGGTAGCTCAGGCCGAGTTCATTGTAGAAGGCTGTGGCTTCGGCGCGGCTGTCCTGGTTGGTGGCATTGACCGCTAATATTACGAAACCCTGATCCTGGTAGCGTTCATATACCCGTTGCATGGCGGGCATCTCGGCCCGGCAGGGTCCGCACCAGGAGGCCCACAAATTGACCAGCACCGGTTGTCCGCGCAGGTCGGATAGGCTGATGAGCTCGTCATCAGCGCTTTCCAGGCTGAAATCCGGCGCGTAAAAACCGGCAAAGGGCGCCGCTTGGGCTTCGCTGGCCGCCTGCGGCTCCAGGGCGCTGAGCGGGATCCACAGCGCGCCCAACAGCAACAGTATCGTGGGGGCTAAGCGTTGAAGGGAATGCATCTTTGTCATCGCTTTCTTAGATGCCAATCATACCGGCAAGATTACCAGCCGGTGTTGATTAAGGCTGCTTTAGAGGGTCTCATTCGCCGTGCGTATGCTTTCGGGCCGGTGTTACTATCGATGCGAACGAACCCTATGAGGTGAACGGTGAAGAAGATTCAGAAATCAACTCTTTTTGTTATTTAGGCGCTGACCGCGGCACTGCTGCTCGGCGCATGTGGCGGGCAGGCGGCGGCCGAACTGGACGCCAACGCCCAGGCAGAGACAGACGCCGGCGGCGAAGTGCAGGCGGCCACGCAAGCGGACGCCGCGGTAGCCGCCGAGCAGGACGCAAGTGGCGGGGAAGACACCGGCGCCTATGCTGAACAGGGTGCCGAAGCCAACGCTGAGGCTGAGGCTGAAGCCCAGGCCGAAGTCGGCGTGGAAGTTTTCCCCGCACTAGTCTTGGGCTCAGCCGATTTTCACGCCACCAACCCGGCCGAGGTGACCTTGGCTTCGGGGCAAATCCAGTTCATTGAGTTCTTTGCTTACTGGTGCTCGACCTGTAAGGCCATGGCGCCGCATGTGCATGGCCTGGAGCAGCTGTACGGCGACCGTGTGAATTTTGTTTATCTGGACCGCGATGACCCCGCGACCGCAAATTTCCAGGCGCAGCTCGGTTATGTGTACCAGCCGCACATCTTTATCCTGGATGGGGCGGGCAATATCCTCTACCAGAGTGTCTACTTCACCGAGGCGGTTGATTTGCAAACCGCCATTGAGGCCGCTCTCGCCAATAACTAATCCAAAGCCCCGGCTCCCGGGGCTTTTCTTTGCTT
>OMJR01000138.1 GCA_900299355.1 Anaerolineaceae bacterium | reverse complement strand
TACCAGCCCGAAGCCTACGTACCGCGCAGCGACCTCTATATCGAAAAGGACAGCGATATCAACGAGGAGATTGAACGGCTGCGCCTGGCGGCGACCACCTCGCTGATCTCGCGCGAGGACACCATCGTGGTGGCCTCGGTGTCCTGTATTTACGGCTTGGGCAATCCAGTGGCCTACGGCCGCGTGGTGATCAACCTGAACGTGGGGGAAATGTACCGGCGCGATGCCCTTTTGCGGCGCCTGGTCGAGACCCACTACGAGCGCAAGGACACCGACTTGGCGCCGGGCGCCTTCCGCGTGCGTGGCGAAACCCTCGAAGTGGTGCCCGCTTACCAGGAGAAATTCGCCTATCGCATCACCTTCTTCGGCGACGAGATCGAAAAGATCGCTGAGATCCACACGGTGACGGGTGAAATCCGCCAGGAAATGCAAAGCGTCTCGATCTACCCGGCCAAACACTTCATCACCGAGGAAGAGAAATTGCAGACCGCCATGGTGACCATTGAAGCCGAATTGAAGGAACGGCTGGCCTGGTTGAAGGAGCACGACCAGCTGGTCGAAGCCCAGCGCCTGGAGCAGCGCACCATGTACGATCTGGAAATGCTGCGCCAGCTCGGCTATTGCTCCGGGATTGAGAACTATTCACGCCACCTGGATGGCCGCGGCCCGGGCACCCCGCCCTGGACCCTGATCGATTACTTCCCGCCCGATTTCCTCATGTTCATTGACGAATCGCACATGACCATTCCGCAGGTGCGCGGCATGTTCAATGGTGACCGCGCTCGCAAAAACGTGCTCGTCGAATACGGTTTTCGCCTCCCTTCCGCGATCGATAACCGCCCGCTGACCTTTGAGGAGTTTGAAGCACGCCTGGGCGCCGTGGTCTACACCTCGGCCACTCCCGGCCCCTACGAATACGAGCACGGCCAGCAGGTGGTCGAGCAGATTATCCGCCCCACCGGCCTGGTCGATCCCGAAGTGGAAGTGCGCCCCATCGAGGGCCAGGTGGACGACCTGATCGGGGAAATCAACCAACGCATCGCGCGCAGCGAACGCGTGCTGGTCACCACGCTGACCAAACGCATGTCCGAGGACCTGGCCGATTACCTGGCCGAAATGGGCATCAAGGTGCACTACCTGCACTCCGAGGTGGACACGCTGGACCGCATTGGCATCCTGCGCGATCTGCGCATGGGCGTCTTCGATGTGGTCGTCGGCATCAACCTGCTGCGCGAAGGCCTGGACCTGCCCGAAGTCTCGTTGGTAGCGATCCTGGATGCCGACAAGGAAGGCTTCCTGCGCTCGGATACGGCCCTGATCCAGACCACCGGCCGCGCCGCCCGCCACGTGAGCGGCAAAGTCATCATGTATGCCGACAAGATCACCGATTCGATGCTCCGCGCGATTGATGAAACCAACCGCCGCCGCGAAAAGCAAGTTGCCTACAACGAAGAACACGGCATTGAGCCGGTCAGCATCCGCAAGGCGGTGCGCGATCTCACCGACGAATTGAAGTCCAAGGCGATTGCCGAAACACAGTCCGAGTACAAGGTTGAAGGCGCTTACGACTTGCCGCAAAAAGAGATGGAGCGCATCGTTCAGGAACTGGAAACGCGCATGAAGGCCGCCGCCAAGAACCTGGAATTCGAGACAGCAGCCGCCATCCGCGATCAATTAGTCGAGCTGCGCTCCATTCTGGCCGAAGAGGGCGACTTAAAACCCTGGGAGCGCATTCGCGTCCTGGCCGGCGAGGATTAAGCCGCCGTGGGGAAAGCCAAAAGCAAATTTTCTCTGCTGGACTATAAGCAACGCTTTAGCGGCTTGGCAGCAGAAACCGACCAACAGACCCTGGCGATATGGGCGCTGGAGTGCACCGAACGGGTGCTGCCCTTTTACGAGGATTGCTATCCAAACGACGGCCGCCCCCGTAAAGCACTGGACACCCTGCGCGACTGGCTGCGCACCGGCCAATTCAGCATGAAGGTGATCCGGGCAGCCTCGCTGGGATCGCATGCCGCGGCTCGCGAGGTCGGCGCGGACAATCCGGCCCGCTCAGCAGCCCGCGCCGCGGGCCAAACCGCCGGCACGGCCCACGTAAAAGATCACGCCATGGGGGGCGCTATGTATGCCCTGCAGGCAATCCACCGCGCTTCAACCCTCGATGACGCTGAGGCGGCAGTGGCCGCTGAATTTGAATGGCAATACCAACGCCTGGAGGCGCTCCGCAATGGCGCCGACCAATAACGTTACTCGCCTGCTGGACGCCAAAAAAATCCATTACGGCGCCCACGAGCTGCCCAACGAAAAATTGGGTGGCGTGGAGGCCGCAGCCCATCTAGGCGTGCCCGCCGAGCAAGTTTTCAAAACCATCGTGGCCATCCCCGATAGCGGTAAGCCCGTGCTGGCGCTGCTGCCCGCCCCGGCCACGCTGGACCTTAAACTACTGGCACGCGCCCTGAACGCCGGCAAGGTCAAGGTCAGCAGCCAGGCTCAGGCCGAAGAGCTAACCGGTTTGCAGACCGGCGGCATCTCGCCCCTGGCCCTGATTGGCAAAGGCTTCCGGGTGGTGCTGGACGAAAGCGCCCAAAACTATGCAGTAATTTATGTATCAGGCGGACAACGCGGGCTCAACCTGTCGCTGGCGCCTGCCGATCTGGCCCAACTCACCGGCGCGCGCTACGCCGCATTGGCCTCCACCTCCGCATAGAGTCACATCCCGCTTTTCAACCTTCCCCGCTTTCTCATTTTCATCTTATAATGGAAAGCCGCCCTTCTCAGCACCATCCGGCGGAAACCACCTGATCTACAAACAAATAGCTACGCAGCAAGGAGGTGTCGTGACCTGCCCCCCAAAACCTGATCCACGTACAATGTTA
>OMJR01000137.1 GCA_900299355.1 Anaerolineaceae bacterium | reverse complement strand
GTCACCTACGCCAAGCTGGACGGTTGGCAGCCCGACTTCAGCGACTTCGATCCCAATCATCCCGAGGGTAAGACTCCCGACTCTGATAATCCGCTGGATAAATGGATCCTGGCCCGCATAAACCAGGTCACCGACCAGGTGACTAAGGCACTGGACGCTACGGATGCCTTTTCCGCGACCCTCGTGACGCAGACCTTGATCGACGATCTCACCAACTGGTATGTGCGCCGCAGCCGCCGCCGCTTCTGGCGCAGCGAGCAGGACGCCGACAAGGGCGCCGCCTACGCCACGCTCTACCATGTGCTGGTCAAGCTGATGCGCCTGCTGGCGCCTTTCACTCCCTTCGTCACCGAGGAGATATACCAGAACCTCGTTGTGGACCAGACCGACAAGGCCCACTCCTCCATACACCATACGATCTATCCCGAGGCCGACGTAAAAGCGGTGGACGAGACCCTGATCGACGAAATGGAGCTGGCTCGCCGCATCGCTAGCCTCGGTCTCAGCGCCCGCGGCAACGCTGGCCTCAAGGTTCGACAACCGCTAAGCAAGGTGCTCGTCCACGTCTCGGAAGGGACCAATCGACTAAGCGACCAATTGACCGAAATTGTTGTCGACGAACTGAATGTCAAAGAACTCGTCTTCGTCGCTCAACCCGACCAGCTGGTAACCTTCAACCTGCAACCCGATAACCGCGCCCTCGGGCCGCGCTTCGGCAGCGATTTCCCCAAGCTCCGCGCCGCCCTCGAAAGCATGGACGCCGCCGCTGTCAAGGCCGCGGTGGACGCCGGCCAGCCGGTCACCGTCACCGTGGGCGGCGAAGAACACGAACTGGCCCCGGAAGAGATCCTGGTCAACAGCCAGCCCGCCGAAGGCTTGGCCGTCGCCGCCGAAAAAGGCGTCACCGTGGCCATCGATGCCAACATCACCCCCGAGCTGCGCGCCGAGGGCCTGGCCCGCGAAATCGTGCGCCGCATTCAGGATTTGCGCAAGCAAGCCGATTTCAACATCGAAGACCGCATCACGACTGCATACGAAACGGAAGGTGAGATTGCCAAGGTCTTCACAGAGTGGGGCGATTACATTAAAGCTGAGACACTGACTAATACGGTCACAACATCAGTCCTGAACGTCGATCTGTCTGCTGAGATAACGATCGATGGGATCCCAGTAAAACTGGGTATCAAGAAGGAATACCTATAAATCGTGACTGATCGTACATTCAACTGGGCCTTCATCGGCGCGGGCTGGATGGCCAAAGCCCAGGCCGCCGACCTGAAACATGTGCCCGGCGCGCGCGTGCAGGGCGTGGTCGCGCGTACACGCAAATCGGCGCGTGCTTTTGCGCGCCAGTTCAAAGCACACGCATACGACTCGCTGGAAGCCCTGCTGGCCGATCCGGCGGTCGACATCGTCCATATCACCAGCCCCAACAATCTGCATTTCCCGCAAGCCAAGGCGGCGCTGGAAGCCGGCAAAGCCGTGCTATGCGAGAAACCTTTCACACTGAATGCCGTCCAACTGAAAGACCTGATTGCCACCGCCCGGTCGCACCACACCTTTTTAATGGAGGCTATGTGGGTGCGCTTCCTGCCCGCCCAGCGCCGCCTGCAGCAGCTAGTCGCCGAAGGCGCCATCGGCGACCCGCAATCGGTGCGCTTCGGCCTGCATTTTCAAGGCCGCTTTGACCCTGCCAGACGTCTATACGATCCGGAACTGGGTGGGGGCGCTTTGCTGGATGTGGGCATCTACCCCGTCTCATTGGCCGCCAGCCTGCTGGGCGCCGAACCCAGCGCAATCGCCAGTTATGCGCATCTCGGTCCCAGCGGCGTTGATCACCACTTCAGCGCGGTGCTGGCCTACCCAGGCGGCGCTCGCGCGCTGCTTTCCGCGGGCTTCGATGGCTTCCCCAGCCAGGCGCTGGATGTGCGCGGCAGCCGCTGGCACATCCGCGTGGCCGATGAGCGTGGGGTGCTTAAGCAAGAACGCTTGATTGTGCAGCCAGCCGCCGGAGCGGAGCAAATCCTCGACGCGCCGCTATCCGGCGAAGGCTATGTGCATCAAGCCATTGAGGTGCAGCGCTGCCTGGCGGCCGGTGAACTGGAAAGCCCGATTTTGCCCCTGGCCGAGTCGTTGGCGATCATGCGCCTGCTGGATCGGCTGCGCGCGGATTGGGGTCTGCGCTACCCAGGCGAGTAGGCCATTCTCATTCGCACTTCATATCCAATCCAAATCGGGCGGCTATGATCACCGCCATGTCTACATTCAGATGGCAACGCTGGGGGCGTGCGCTCGTCCTAATCTACCTGATCGGCCTGTTGCTCTGGCTGATCCTCCGACAGCTTACTGGCGACCGGATCCTGTATATGACCCTGGTGAACGCCGGGGCAATTGTGCTCTTTTCCCCTTTGCCACTTGCGCTGCCTATCGTGTGGCGCTGGCCGGATACGCGAGTGCGCGCGCTGTGGCTGACGGGCCTATTCGCATTTCTTGCCTTTCGGGGACCCTTGTTGGTCCCCGGAAGCGGGCAATCCATTCCCGCGGATGGCCAGGTGCGGCTGCTGACCTACAACGCGCAGGGGGCCCAAGACGAGTGGGATTTGGCGGTGGATACGATTGAGGCGGCCGATGCGGATATTGTGGCTCTGCAGGAAGTCACGCCGGAATTGGCCGAGACCATCGAAGTCCGGCTGAGTGATGATTACCCCTATCGCTTTCTGGCTTCGGAGCCGGGTTCCAGTGGCATGGCCTTGATCAGCAAAATACCCTTCGAAGTGGTACAGCATGGCTTGCCCACCAGTTGGAATGGCCGGCCAATCCTGGCCCGTTTCGATTGGCAGGGGCAGAGCTTTCAATTGCTGACCTTGCATACCTGGGCTTCCGGACCGTCCTCGCGCGAACTTTTTCGTTGGGCGATTGATGCGCGCCTGGAAAACTTCAGGTTTTTGGAGCAACAAATCCCCCGCTGGCTGGAGGATGGCCCCCTGATCGTTGCTGGCGATTTCAATATCACCCACTTGAATGAAGGCTACGAGGAGATGACCACGCACTTGCGCGATGCCTGGCGGGAGGCTGGCTGGGGCCTGGGCCACACCTATCCGGTCTCCAATGTGGCTGATGGGCCGCTGGCGCTCAAATACGGCATCCCGGTGCCCCAGCGTCTGATCCGCATTGACTATGTGTTTGTATCCGATGAATGGTTGCTCGGCTCGGCCGAAATTGCCGAATATCACGGTGGCGGCGACCATCTGGGCCTGGTGATTGAGATGGCCTTACCCGCTGATTAGGGTTGGTAAATAATGGTATCCGGGCGGAACGCCGCCCAGGAAAACCAGAAGTGGTTGATGGCGACTATAGGGTGTAGCTCAGCGCCGGCCAGATCGCCCGCGACGGCGCGCCCGAAAAGATCCCAGCGGCTGCCAGTTTGTTCGTCGTAAATGTTCCCGTTTTCCATATAAAAATTCAGGATCAGCCCATCCAACTCGCGGGAGTAGGCTGCCGCGGCGCCGACATCGCGTCCTGCTCCGGTAAAGCTGGTCTGCAGCGGCGAGACCACGCCGGGTTGCCACAGCACCAGGACCGCTTGGCTGTCCACGCTGCTATTGACCAGGCCGATCTCTTCCAGCGTTGAGTATGGGAAGGCCACCGCTTCATTGCCCAACTCAATGGTCAGCACGCGCGCCATGGCGGGCAACTGGCCCGGAGTTTGCGGACCGCGGTAGAGGAAAGGAGAGACATTGATGTCGTCGTAGCCGGGATAGGGGTTTTGGCCGTAAGGATTGGTGTAGCCAGTGTCGGGCGAGAGTACATCCCCATTGGGGTAGGCAGTTTTGAAATCTTCCCAGGCTACGATCAGGGCAGGGTAGTTGGCCAGGCGCGTACCGGTGAAATCGCCGATGATGGCTTCGCCATTGGCCTGCTGCCACCAGCTTTCGCTTTGGCGGTCATACATGATCAGGTTGCTGTAACGTAGGCGGCCGGTGGTGCCAAAATCCAAGACCTGGCCATCCACCTCGCGTTGAAAAACGATGGCGGTGTTGCACAGCGGACAGAATGTGACCGCCAAGGGCAAACCGTTCAACTCGTCGTTCACGATCTCGTGCCAGATCAGGATTTGGATGGGATAGGCGCGGGCGACCCCGCCGACCTCCACCTGGATAACCGGCTCTTGCGGGCGCAACCAGCCATCCGCTTGGGCCATGCTGACGTAGCGAGGTTGATCAATGGCGGGAATGCCGTCTTTGCGGGGGCCACCGGAAACAATGCCGTCGATGGCATCGCCATAGATGGTGAAGTTGGTACTGAATTCATCACTGGCGGCCATACGTTCCAGAAAATCCAGGCTTTCTTCAGCTGGGGGTGGATTGGGCGTTATCGAGGCGAAGAAATCCTCGGGCAGCGGCTCTTCGGCGGCGGCGGTTTGCTGGGCGGCCGGGACGCCCGAAGTACAGGCGGCCAAAAGCAAGCAACCCGCTAAGAATGGCAAAAGGCCTGACTTTTGGGTCATGGTGTTTTGACGCGGCTACCTGGCGAGGCTTACGCGATTGGGATTAGAGTTGCCAGCTTTCGCCCCAATCAGCCAGCATGGCCTGATAGTCGGCATCCTCATAGCGCGCCAGGTCGAAGGCAGGCGCGTAATCGGGCAGGTCGCTGCCGCTGATATGGGCGGCCACTAGCTCGGCCAAGCCGGCGCTGGCCATGATGCCGTAGCCGGCTGCAGCGCCAATCACATAGGCGCCGGCCAGCGGCAGCG
>OMJR01000136.1 GCA_900299355.1 Anaerolineaceae bacterium | reverse complement strand
GTAGGTCATGGTCCTTCCTTTCATGGTTTTCGAGACCGTATGAAAGGATACCTGACCTACCTTTTTTCAAATCCTACAGAAACAAATTTACACTAGCAGCACCCGTCAGGGGGCTCAAGTCTTAGGCCTTTAATTGATGAATAATTCAATATTTCAGATTTAGTGTGCAAATGCATCCTGATATATGTAGAATTTCGCCTCCAATCACGATTGTTAAATAATTGTGGATTCTCTTCAGGTTGAGAATGTTTCTTTAGAAACTCCGATAGAAGCTTTCCAAACTCTGTGAGATTTTCTACGACTGTATCAATATATTCCCGCATTGCAGACAGATTCGTATTCTGAAATTTCACTTCATCGTCACCTAATACATTCGTCATTGATTTGACCTCGTCAGAATTCTGGCGCTCGCAATTAGGACAAAAAGTCATCGTTGAATTTAACTTGGATCCACAGTGTTGACAATTCATAGCATTGACCTTTATTAGTGACAGGTTAAGCATTCTATAAAATAACTTGACGGATCAACATATATGGAACATATATGCTATTTTGTGCCATACAATCTGCTGCACGGTCTTCTGCCGCAGCGATATCAGCTTTACACCGTTGCTGGCATTAACTGATCTACCCTCAGCTCGCAGCGGCGGGTCGATTGGATGCTTTCACCAATCGAGAGCCGCTGGGAGCTCGCCGCCGAGCGGCTGCCCAGAGGGCAGCAAGCGAGGGGAAAGGCGTTAGCGCGAGCGACGGGCGGGGCGGCGGCCCGCAACCCCCGCACGTGAGGAGGAGGGACGGGACGCAGTCCCGCCCGAGCGAGCGCAGTGCCGGAACCCGCAGGGTTTCGGACACCCCCCACTACTAGTAGGGGGGTGAATTTTTTACTATGTATATTGGAGGTGGGTAATTTGAGCGTTACTTTGCGGGTTCACTGGCTGACCGTAACGATCTGGGCTTCAGCGAGTGAGGTCCCTGCGTATACAACTGCCCAAGCGCTGGCAGCCGCTTTGCCGATAGCGCGCTCTGGCTGCTCTTCCGCGCCTTTGCGCTCTCCACCTTGGCCCTGCTCTTCGTGCTCTTCCTGCCGGAACACACCGAGCGCAGCTTGCAGGCCGTGCTGGATCAACCGGTGCACTCGGCCGCCGCCGGTTTCGTCACCCTGGCGGCCAGTCCGGTGATAGCTGTCCTGATGGCGATCACGATCTGTTTGATCCCCTTCAGCTTCCTGCTCTTTGTGGCCCTGGCCCTGGCGGTAATGATGGGCTGGATCGCCCTCGGCGTGGAAGTGGGCCGCCGCCTGATGGCTGGTTTCAACAGCGAGTGGACCCCCTCAATCCAGGCCTGGGGCGGCACCTTCACGCTCAGTGTGGTGGTCGGCATGCTGGCCTGGGTACCCTGCATTGGCTGGCTGGGCGGCTTCCTGGTCGCCATTCTCGGCCTGGGTGGGGTGGTGCTCACCCGCTTCGGAACCCAGGTGTATCCCCTGGAGCCGGCGCTGGAGGCGCTCCCCGCGGAGACTCCCGCCAGGAAAACGACCAAGCGAAAATCGACTTCCAAGAAGAGTTAAGCAGCAAGAGCCCCGGGCAACCGGGGCTCTTTTTCTGTCCAAAAAACCTGCGTGATATACTCGCCGCGTTAGCCCAAGTTGGGCGAAAAGCAACGAATTCATCTCGGCAGGGTTAATTTTTATAGGCTTGCCGGAAAGGGCCAACGTGGCTGAGCTTTCAGAAAAAGAGGCGCTTGCCAAGGCGTCCGCAGGGGACCGCAAGGCCTTCGGCGTGTTGTACGACTTCTACGCCGAGCGGATCTACAATTACATCTATTACCGCACCGGCAATACGCTGGATGCCGAGGATATGACCGCACGCGTGTTTTTCCGCGCGATGCGCCATATCACCAACTACACCGATCGCGGGGTGCCTTTCTCGGCCTGGTTGTACCGCATTGCGCATAACCTGGTGGCCAATTGGCACCGCGATGGCAGCCGTCGCCAGGAAGTCGCGCTGGACGACGGCTACCGCAGCAACAAGGGCGACGAGCATCCTGAGTCGGCCCTGATGAAAAATGAAGAGGAAAACGCGCTGCTGCACCTGATCCGCAATCTGCCCGAGGATCGCCAGCAGCTGCTGATCCTCAAGTTTGTGCATCACATGTCCAACGCTGAAATCGGTGAGATTATGGACCGCACGGAGGGCGCTATCAAGAGCCTGTATCACCGCACTTTGTTGGCGCTGCGCGAAGATGTGTTGGCTGATAAACAAGGACACTTTGCTCTGGAAGCCTTGCGCAGCCTGGGCGGGGACGAGCCAGAAGACGAGGAAGAGTAGGGAGCGACCATGAAATTTGTATGGCCGTGGCAGCGGAAAAAGCAAGCTGAACTCAACTCCATCGAACAAGCGCTGGAGTCCATTTACACGCCCGTGAAGGCTAATCCAGCCTTCAACGACGATTTGCGTAACCGTCTGGTGGGCGCCCCGGAGGTGATTCGCAATGCCGGCGTCTCCACCTTGCGCCTGTTCATGATGATTGGCGGCGGCTTAATCGGCATTGTGCTCTTCATCTTCGGCATCGTGCGCAGCGTCGTCGCGCTCATCACTGGTTTCCGTATCGTGGGCGACCGGCGTAAAGCGACCAAAACTAAATCGGCGGCTGAAAAAGCCCAAGCCGACTCCTGATTTCAAAAAAGGCGCCGCAGGGCGCCTTTTTCTATTGTGTTTGAAAGTCTGGGAATAAGCGGCCCGCGAGCCACTGGGCTTCGTCCAGCAGATTGGCATCCAGCGGCCAATAGGATTCGCCGTCTGGGGCATCCTTGGCCAAATGCAGAATCATGTGTTCCAGTACTTCACGGGTTTCATCGTCCAGGTTGCCCTGCGCGCGTAGAAACTTGATTTGTTCCAGCGCACTCGGCTGCTCCGCCTGCATCCCCTGCGTATCCAAATAGGCTTTCACGGTCCAGCCTGCCGCCCGCCGGGCGCAGACTCGCGCCATGCCCTCGTTGCCTTCGGCGGTCGCTTGCCTTCCGCGCGCCAATTCGCGGCGTACACGGTTTTGCCAATCGCTGCTCATCTTATTCGTAATAACTGACCGCCAGAAAGGGGTCGACCAGGATATGGTCCTGGATGCCATCACTGTCGGTGGCGTTGTCAAACACGAAGGTCAATTGAATCACCCCCGAGGGCAGTGCATTTTGCACCGCGCTGACCGCATCCGAGCCGCCGTAGACCGCCCCTCCGGTCAGGTCGCCCAGGCTGCAGAAGCGCCACAGCGGGCTGCCGCCGTAATTGTCATAATCGCCGGCATCCACCGCGCCATGGAAAGATAAATAGACATTCATGCAACCCAGGCTGCCAAAGGGGTCGCTGGCGTAGATGTAATCGTCGGTAATGTACAGGGCTGCACCGGTCACCGTGGCTTCGTCGGACAGGTTGCCAAAGGAGAAGGTCAGGAAGCCTTGCCAGCTTTCGTTGCCGGTGCCGTCGCCGATGCGCGCTTCAGTATCCAGATCGCCGTTGCTGGCCGCCGCGCCCGCGCCGCTCCAGCCGAAGCTGCGCGCCTGCGAGGTCGGCGTAGCCCCGGGCACGGTGATGCGCACCCAAAAGGTGCCGTTAGCGCTGGGGCCGAAGATGCCGCCATCCGGCGAGCGCAGGCTCCAGAAGCCGATGTGGCTACCCGGTTCGGTGGGGGCGACCATGTCCAGGGTCAGCGTGATGGATTGGCCCGGGGCCACCCAGCCCGGCAGCGGGGTCACATGCACCGCTTGCATGTCGTTGCCGTGATGGAAGACCAGGTCGTAATCCTCGGTCCAGGTGCAGCCGCCCAGGTTGGTCAGCACCCATCCCTTTTCGAAGGCTTGGCCGGGCTGCAGCACCGTGTCATCGGGAATGCTCTCATCGGATAGGCTCACCGCCAGGCAGGGGCCGTCGTCAATCTGGGTCGGTGTGGGGCCGCTCGGCGTGGGCGTGCTGGTGGCTTCTTCGGCGGTGGGCGTCGCCGTCGGGACCGCCGCGCGCGAAGTAGCCGAAATCCGTGCCGCCACCATCGTCTCGGCAATCGCTTCTGCGGTGTGCTGCAAACCCTCCACCGAGGGTTCGTTGCCGTTGCAGGCGCCCAAGATAAGGCTGGCGCACAGCATCAGGATAAGGAATAGCTGGTGCTTGGACATGACTCGCCACATTATATATGAAGGCGACCGCCGCTTACGCGTATTGCCTGCCGGTCTTAGCCGCGTCTCACCTTGGCGCCCAGGCCGCTTGACATGCCCTCTCCGCTCTGGTATATCTAAGCCGTTATGCGCAACGCCCAGGTTTTCTCCCCTGTCCCTACCCAGGCCTTGAGCCTATTTCACGCTACTCAGGGTTAGGGTTTGCGCGTCGCAAACCGCCATCTATCGTTCCGCTAAGACTGTACGCCAGCGCCCCGAGTTTTCGGGGTGTTTTCGTTAAAGGAGTAATTCCATGAAAATGAGTCATATGTTCGGCCACACGTTGCGCCAGGCGCCGGCCGATGCCGAAACCGCCAGCCACCAATGGCTGGTGCGCGCCGGCTTTATCCGCCAGCTGGGCGCCGGCATCTATTCCCTGCTGCCGCTGGGCTATCGCGCGATTGACAAAATCGAAAACATCATGCGCGACGAGATGGATGCCATCGGCGGCCAGGAGCTGCTGATGCCGGTCGTGCACCCGGCCGAGATTTGGAAGGAATCTGGCCGCTGGTACAAAATCGGTACCGAGCTAAGCCGCTTCCACGACAAGAACGAACGCGATATGGTCCTGGCCTTGACCCACGAGGAAGTCGTGGCCGACCTGACCCGCAAAGAGGTGCAGTCCTATAAGCAGCTGCCGATGCTGGTCTATCACATCCAGACCAAGTGGCGCGACGACCCGCGCCCACGCGCCGGCCTGATTCGCGTGCGCGAATTCACCATGAAGGATTCTTACAGCCTGGACGCCGATGCGGCAGGCTTGGATAAGCAGTATCGCGCCCATTATCAGGCTTATTTCAATATCTTTCACCGCGCGGGCATCCCGGTTATCGCTGTACAAGCGGATGTGGGCATGATGGGGGGAACCTTCGCCCATGAATATATGTACCTCACCGCGGTGGGAGAGGATACGCTGCTGCTCTGTGACGAATGCGGCTACAAGGCCAATCGCCAAATTGCCCGCTTCCGCAAGCCGAAGGCGGACAAAGCCGAGGCCGCTGAGCTGGAGAAGGTGGAAACGCCAAACGTGGCCACCATCGAAGCCCTGGCTAACTTCCTCAACATAGAAAAAGCCCAAACCGCCAAGGCGGTATTCCTGATGGGCAAGTTCGCCGAGGGCGATGAGGTAAGCGAGAAACTCATCTTCGCCGTGTTGCGCGGCGATATGGACCTCAACGAAACCAAGCTGGGCAACGCGGTCGGCGCCAACGAGCTGCGCGCGGCCCACGAGGATGAAATCAAAGCCGTGGGCGCCGTGCCCGGCTATGCTTCCCCGATTGGCATCCAGGACGTGCTGGTGGTCGTCGACGACCTGATTCCGGAGAGCGCCAACCTGGTCGCCGGCGCCAACGAGGCCGGCTACCACCTGCGCAATGTCAATTATGGCCGTGACTATGAAGCCCAAATCGTGGCCGATATCGCCTCCGCCGAGGACGGCTATCTCTGCCCGGATTGCGGCAGCCCGATGCACGCGTCGCGTGGCGTCGAGGTCGGCAACATTTTCAAACTGGGCACCGATTTCAGCGTGCCGCAGGGCGCTACCTTCCTGGACGAAAATGGCAAGGAACAGCCGGTGGTGATGGGCTCCTACGGCATCGGCTCCGGCCGCCTGCTGGCCTGCATCGCTGAGGAACATCATGATGAGGGCGGCCTGGTCTGGCCGATTAGTGTCGCTCCCTATCACGTACATCTGGTCGCCTTGCGCGGCGGCGAAGACAAGGCCGACGCGCTGTATGCCGACTTGCGCGCCAAGGGCGTCGAAGTGCTCTACGATGAACGCGATGAAAGCCCGGGCGTCAAATTCAATGATGCCGACCTTATCGGTCTACCGATTCGCGTCACCGTCAGCAAGCGCTCGCTGGACGAGGGCGGCGTAGAGATGAAACTGCGCAACGCCGAGGAACGTACAATCGTTAACTGGGATGACGCGGTTGCCGAAGTCTTGGCCGCCAAGCAGCGCCTGGAAGCCGAGTTGCAGGCGGCCGTAGTCGAGGTTCCTTACGACGGAGAGTAATCCACACATGCAAATCGCTTTAGCGCTGGGCGGCGGCGGCTCCAAAGGTCACGCCCATACCGGCGTCTTACGCGTCCTGGAACGCGAACAAATCAGCATCGGCGCGATGGCGGGCACCAGCATGGGCGCCCTGATTGGCGCCGTCTATCTGGCGGGCAATTCGCTCGAATCAATCGAGTCGCGCCTCGACGAAACCGAATACCGGCAGCTCTTCCGCCGCGGCCCCGCTTCGGGCAACTCGCTCATGGGCCTCAAGGGCGTTGAAGAGTTGCTGGAAGACACACTGGGCGAGCAGACCTTTGAGGACCTGCCGGTGCCTTTCGCGGTGACTGCCGTCGACCTCATCACTGGCGTTGAACTGATGCTGCGCAGTGGTCGCTTGGTGGATGCCGTGCTGGCCGCCATCGCGCTGCCGGGCATCTTCCCGGCCCGCAAAATGGGCGATTATCAATTGATGGATGGCGGCGTCAGCAACCCAGTGCCGGTTACCCTGGCGCGCCGCCTGGCGCCCAGCCTGCCGGTGGTCGCTGTTTCGCTCAGTAAGCCGCCCCAGCTGGAGCATGAGATTGAAACGCCCAGCGCGCTTAAGGCGAAGCCGCTGCTCGACCGCTTCACCAATCTGCGTTGGGGCCAGGCGCTCAGCACCTTTATGCGCTCGATGACGATTAGCGGCGCGCTGCTGACCGAGTATCGGTTGGCCAGCGAAAAACCGGAAGTTATCATCCGCCCCGATGTGGAAACCATTGGCATCCTCGATGAGATTGATGTGCCCTGGGTGGTCAAGCTGGGCGAGCAGGCCGCCGAAAGGGCCTTGCCCGAGATACGCCGCCACCTGCACTGGCGCCGCCAGTTCATTCGCCGTATCGGCCTCGGCGACTTGATGCGGCGTCTCTCTTCCCGCAATGGCCTCTGACCTGCGCCGCTATGCCCGCCAGACCAATGTGCGCCTGGTGGCTGGCTTTCTGCTGATTCTGTTTGTCATTGGCGATGGGCTAATTTGGTGGCTCTACGGTCGCGAAGCCGCTTTCCTCGGCCTGGTCTGCCTGCTGGCGGGCCTGGCGCCGTTGATTCTCATCGCGCTCTTTCTTTGGATTCTCGACCTCGTGGTACAACGCAATCGTGCTGGATAATCTGGTTGATTTGAAGATAGGCGATTGGGTGCTCAAAGCCCGCGTCCCCGAGGGCGACGGGCCGCATCCCGTGATTCTGATGGTGCACGGCTGGACGGGCGACGAGCGCTCCATGTGGGTCTTCGCCCCGCGCCTGCCGCGCACGGCCCTGCTGGTCGCCATGCGCGCGCCCTACGTGTCCAAGCACCCTGAGATTGACGGCTACTCCTGGGTCGCCGAGCGCGTGGATGGCTGGAGCAGCCTGGACGATTTCGCCCCCGCCCTGGAGGCCTTTGGCGGCCTCATCGCGGCCTTGCCCGACCATTTGGCTGGCGACTTCAGCCGCTTTGGGCTGATGGGCTTTAGCCAGGGCGCCGCCTTCTCATTTGCGTATAGCCTTCAAAACCGCGCCCGCGTGGATCGCTTGGCCGCGCTGGCTGGTTTTATGCCCGCCGGAGTGGGGGACCTCAGCGCCAGCCGCCCGCTGGACGGCTTGCCGGTCTACATCGCCCACGGCACCCAGGATGAAACCGTGCCGATTGCCCGCGCCCGCGAGGCCGCCGAAGTGGCCGCTGTCGCTGGCGCCCAGATGGCGACCTGCGAAGCCGACACCGGCCACAAAATCGGCGCCCAATGCGCCCGGGAGTTGGCGGCGTTCTTTTAGGAGGGTTTGTGAAAAATTATCGAGGCTTAACACTTGCCTTTTATCCAAGCCTGTTATTACTGATACTTGCGGCTTGCACCCCAAATACAACTTCGCCTTCCACTAGGACTTTTACTGTCCCCACGACCACGCCCATCCCCGAAATCCAAATCAGTCGCGTGATGACGCTTCTCTCACGGGGAGTCAACGATGTAGCCTGGCTTCCCGATGGAGTCACCGTCGCCATCGCTACAGCCGAGGGCGTCTACCTACATGATGCCCAAAGCCAGGCACAACTCGCTTTCTGGCAAACCGATGAGCCTGTGACGCATCTTGGCGTTTTGCCCTTTGATGATTATGTTTTCGTGGGTCTCGCATCAGGCCTAATTGAGGTTTACACGTTGGATGGGGAGTCGATTAAATCCCTCTATCCCCCGGTTGCGGAGCATATAACGGCGTGGACCATTTCCCCTGATGCTTCGTTGCTGGCTGTCGTTTATGAGAGCCAGGTGGCTTTTTGGGATATCAAAGAATTTTCCCTGCGCTTCGTGGTTCAGAATCCAGCAAGCCAGCGCATGGCTGGCTTGCATTTCTTGCCCGACGGCGTCTATGCGGAGCTGCTAATCTTCCCATCTTATGAATGTCTAATGGATATCCGTGAGGAATTAATAGTTGCTGAAAGCTGTGACATTTATCTACTGGACGGGGTCAGTTTCAGCGGCTATCGCTATATAAGTTCAACAATGGACGGTAGCCTCCATACTGTCATCCATCGAGATGGTACCGTTCAACTCTTTGAGCTAAATGAACAAAATCAGCAAGAAGAGCATCTTATTATGCCCGGCGATGACCATGGCTCGGGTTTTGGAGTCGCGCTGAGCGCAGACGGAGAGTGGTTGGCTGCCAGCTACGACGCCGGCCTGCTACTTTATCCGCTCAACAATCCTGATTTATCGCAAACCCTAGCTATAAGACCGCATGCATTGGCTTTCAGCCCAGACGCCCAAGAACTGATTGTCGGGGGGCCTTGGGCAACATTAAGAACATTCAATCTGGTTACTGGCGAAGAAACCTTGTGGCCTCTGTACCGCGGTCGTTTATCAGCGGTGGCCGCATCAATCTCTTAAGATTGGGTGGCCCTCGGATATCTGTCTGGTGAGATACAAGTCATTGCCTTTGAGCACTTTGAAATTTCGCATGAGCTTAGGCCAGACCTCAAGTATCCGTTGCGTTGGATGTTTCGAACAAGTGATGGAGTGTACGTCGAATCATCCTTGGATTCCCTGCATGTCCATCGGATTTTTGTCGACTTGCAAACGGGCGAATCGGCTGAGGCGGAAAGCGTTCCTCTGCAATCGCCAGTAACACCTCAGCCTGGCGCCCCATCGCCCAATCCCTTTTATCTTGAGTTAGAGGACGGAAATCTCACCATATTTGCGTTGAATGGAACCGTATCAAGGCAGATTGACAATGCTAATGGAATAAGTGCTGCGTTTATCTTTCGACAGGGCGCAGACTATTTTCTCGCCTTCGCAGATACGCCTGGCGAAGTGTCCATCTGGCTACTTTGGCTGGAATAGGGACGTCATTTGATGGCCGTTGTATAATTTCCCTATGTCCGCCGCCGACCAAAAATCCCGCCTCGAGGCTCTACGCAAAGATGTAAATTTCCACAATTATCGCTATCACGTGTTGGATGACCCGGTCATCAGCGACGCCGAATACGATAAGTTGCTCAACGAAATCAAAGCCATCGAGGCGGAGCATCCCGATTGGATTACGCCTGATTCGCCCACCCAACGCGCGGGCGCGGCTCCCTCCGAGCGTTTCCGCAAGGTAGACCATCCCGCGCCCATCCTCAGCCTCAGCAATGCCTTCGACCCTGATGACTTCCGCGCCTGGGCCGAACGCGTTACCCGCCTGGATGAGCGCGTCGCCAGCGCGGACTTCGTGGTTGAGCCCAAGCTGGATGGCCTCACCGTCGTAATGACCTACGAGGACGGCCTCTTCACCTTGGGCGCCACCCGCGGCAATGGCGAGGTCGGCGAAGATGTCACCCCCAACTTGCGCACGATTGAAGCGCTGCCCCTGCGCGTGCCGCTGCTGCCTGATGCGCCCCAGCCGCCCCGCCGCCTGGTGGTGCGCGGCGAAGTCTTTATCAACAAATCCGATTTTGAAGCCTTCCAGGCCGAGCAAGCCGAAACGGAAGGCAAGGTCTACCAGACCGCCCGCAACACGGCCGCTGGTACCCTGCGCAATTTGGACCCGGCGGTGAGCGCTTCGCGCCCGCTGACCTTGTTCGTCTATAACATCGTGCTGGCCGAGGGCGGCCAGGTACCCGGCACGCAATGGGAGACGCTCGAGTACTTGCGTGATTTGGGCTTTCCGGTGGCGGATGAGCCGCGTCTGTGTAAATCCGTGGATGAAGTAATTGAGGAATACGGTCGTTGGATGGAAATCCGCCAGGAAGTGCCTTATGAAGTAGATGGCCTGGTGGTCAAGATAAATGACATTCAGTTGGCCAACGATTTGGGTTTTGTCGGCAAGGACCCGCGCGGGGCGGTGGCCTTCAAGTTCCCCGCCCAGGAAGTCACCACCACGCTGGAGGACATCCGCGTCAACGTGGGCCGCACCGGTGTGCTCACGCCCTACGCGGTGCTGGAGCCGGTGGAAGTCGGCGGCGTAATAGTCAAACAAGCTACCCTGCACAATTTCGATTTTATTGAAGAAAAAGACATTCGCGTTGGCGACCGCGTGCTGATTAAGCGCGCCGGTGATGTGATTCCTTATGTGATTGGTCCGGTGCTGGGCGCCCGCGAGAAAAAGCTGCGCAAGTACAAGCCGCCCGCCAAGTGCCCGGTCTGCGACCAGCCGGTGGAGCACATTGAGGGCGAGGTAGCCTGGTACTGCGTGAATGCGGCCTGCCCGGAGCAATTGGTGCGCAATGTGGAGCACTTTGTCTCGCGCGCCACCCTGGACATCGGGGGCCTCGGCATCAAGATTGTGGAGCAGTTGATTGATGAAGGCATGGTCGCGGATGTGGCCGACCTGTATGCGCTCGACCGTGACAAGCTGCTGGAGTTGGAAGGTTTCAAAGAGAAAAAAGTTGACAATCTGCTCAGCGCGATTGAGACCAGCAAGAGCAAATCGTTGGCTGACCTAATTTACGCGCTCGGGATCCGCGGCGTGGGCGAGGTGGTCGGCAGCGCGCTGGCCGCTAATTACCGCGACCTGGACGAATTGGCCGGGGCCAAAACCGATGACCTGACTGAAATCGAAGGCATCGGCCCCAATATTGCCGAAGCCATCGTGGATTGGTTCGTGCGCCCCGGCAACCAGGCGATTCTCAAGAAGCTTAAGCAAGCCGGTATGTGGCCGGTGGCTGAACCGCGCGCCCCGCTTGGCGAGCAGCCTTTGGATGGGCTCACCTTTGTGGTCACCGGCACCTTGCCGACCTTCAGCCGCAATGACGCCAAAGACTTTATCCAGCGCCACGGCGGCAAAATGACCGGTTCGGTGTCCGCCAAAACTGACTACTTGGTAGCGGGCGAGAACGCCGGCTCCAAGCTGGACAAGGCCCAGGAATTGGGTGTCACCATCCTGGATGAGGACCGCCTGCGCGCGCTGGTCGAGTAGCTAGCAACTCCAATGGTTTAAAGCCATTGTTGACTATATAAGTAAGTGACCCACCAGATGCTACGGAAAAGAACTTGTGAATAAACGAATGAGCCCTCCGGGTTGTCTCACTCTTTTTTTCGGGGCTGGAACAGCCCTGATCTTTGTAATTGCTACATATATGCTTGTTAATGGTTACGAGTTCAGGTACCTCAATGTAATAATGGTTGGCGGGTTTTTCTTAAGTGCATATCTTTACTTCTCAAGGGCTGATACGGCCTGCCCGAGTTGTGGAAGTAAAGCCGCGCTTGAAAAAGTAAGCACCACTATCATTAATAGTGAAAAGATAAGTCGGCTTTCTTGGACAAATACGAATTTGGAAAAATGGAAGTTTCGATTTTGTGGGCATGTTGCGGAATATCTCTTTGATCAGAATGAAGACTACAGTCCCTGATCCGCCCTGCATTTGACAGCCCCATATGACTGCGATAAACTGGCCTGATATTCTTATGAGGAGACCCTGATGGATTTGCAGCGAGTGGACGATGCCGTCAATAAACGCATCCGCGCCATGGTGGAGCGCGTTGAGGACGCCCAGTCGGCCAACCTCTATTATTACAACCAACCGATTACCGAAATGCGCGGAGGCGCGCGCGTGCTGGTGCGCGGCCGCGAAATGGGCATGTTCGCCTCTTACAGCTATCTGGGGCTGATTGGCCATCCGAGGATTAATGCCGCCGCCAAAGCCGCGATTGATAAATACGGCACCGGCACCCACGGCGTGCGTAGCCTGGCAGGCAGCCTGGAATTGCACACCGAGCTGGAACAAACCATTGCCGATTTCAAGAAGGCCGAAGCCGCGGTGACCTACACCAGCGGTTATGTCACCAACCTGACGGTGATCTCGACCCTGATGGGCCGCCACGATTACGTTTTCTCCGACAAGTTGAATCATGCCAGCATTGTGGATGGCTGCCTGATGTCGGGCGCCAAATTCGTACGCTTCAAGCACAACGACCTTGAGGATTTGGCCAAGCAATTGGAGGCCGCTCCGGGCGATAGCGCCAAGCTTGTGATCGCTGATTCGGTATTCAGCATGGATGGCGACATTATTGACTTGCCGCGCATGGTCGATCTCTGCCAGCAGCACAATGCCTGGTTGATGATCGACGAGGCGCATTCGATCGGCGTGTTGGGTGAAACCGGCCGCGGCATCGAGGAGCACTTTGGCCTGGGCGACGTGATTGATATCAAAATGGGTACGCTCAGCAAGACGATTCCCTCGGTGGGCGGCTATGTGGCGGGCAAGAAGGATCTGATTACCTACTTGCGCCACGCCAGTCGTTCCTACATCTTTTCGGCGGCGCTGCCCCCGGCCCAGGCCGCGGCTGCCAACGAGGCCTTCAAAGTGATTCTGGACGAGCCGGAGCGCATTGAGAAGTTGCGCGCCAACGGCGACCAGTTCATCAGCGGCCTCAAGGAGCGCGGCTTTGATACGCTCTATACTGAGACGGCGATTGTGCCGGTGGTGTGCGGCGAAGACGAGCTGGCCTATGCGATGACGCGCGAATGCCAGGAGCAGGACGTCTTCGTGCTGCCGGTGGTCTCGCCCGCGGTGCCGGCCAATCTGGCCCGCCTGCGCGCCACGGTGACCGCCGCCCACGAGCCGGATGAAATCAACCACGCGATGGATATCATCGAGACGGCCGGCAAAAAGCTGGGCGTGATTTAATAGCGGTAAGCTCTGATACACTGAGGACTGGGCCTGCGCCCAGTCCTTTTTCTTTGTGATGCGATGGATACTCCTCAACTGACCCTGAAACCCAGCCGCGAGAAGGCATTGTTGCGCCGCCATCCCTGGATATTTTCCGGGGCGGTGGCGCGCGTGGAGGGCGATCCGCCGCCGGGCGCGACGGTGGAGGTGCTCTCCACCCACGGCGATTGGCTGGCCAGCGCAGCCTACAGCCCCAGCAGCCAAATCCGCGCCCGCATCTGGAGCTTTGACCCGGCCCAAACGGTGGACGCCGGCTTCATCCGCCAACGCCTGGAGGCCGCCATCCGCGCCCGCGATGCCTACCGCCAGGAGAGCAATGCCCTGCGCCTGGTGCACGCCGAGTCGGATGGCCTGCCAGGCCTGGTGGTGGACCAGTACAGCGACACGCTGGTGGCGCAGTTCCTGAGCGCCGGGGCGGAGTTTTGGAAAGACGCGATTGCGGATGAAGTATTGAGGATTACGGGCGGCAAGCAGCTGTATGAGCGCTCGGATGCCGAGGTGCGCAGCTTGGAAGGCCTGGAGAGCGTGGATGGCTGGCTGCGCGGGGATGGCGAACCACAGCTCACTGTGGACGAGAATGGCTTGCAGTTCCAAGTCGATTTGGCCGGCGGGCACAAGACCGGTTTCTACCTGGACCAGCGCCGTAATCGGCTGCGGGTGCGCCAACTGGCCGCGGGCCGCGAGGTGCTGGATTGCTTCGCCTATACGGGCGGCTTTGCGGTCAACGCGCTGGTGGGCGAGGCGGCCGCGGTGACCCTGGTGGAGGAATCGGCTGGGGCTTTGGCGCTGGCCGAGGGCAACGCGGCGCTCAATCGGCTGCCCGCGGAGCGCATGGAATTGATTGAGGCCGACGTGTTCAGCCAACTGCGCAGCTTCCGCGACGAGCGCCGCAGCTTCGACATGATTATCCTGGACCCGCCCAAGTTTGCGCCGACCCGTGCCCAGGTGGAGCGCGCAGCGCGTGGCTATAAGGACATCAATTTGCTGGCCTTCAAGCTGCTGCGCCCCGGCGGGCTGCTGGTGACCTTTTCGTGCAGCGGCGGCGTGGATGCCGCGCTCTTCCAAAAGATTGTGGCCGGCGCGGCTCTGGATGCCGGCGTGGATGCGCGCATCCTGGACCGCATGAGCCAGGCACCGGACCACCCGGTGGGGCTGCACTTTCCGGAGGGGGAGTATCTGAAGGGGCTGGTGTGCCAGGTGGGGTGAAGGCGTCAAGTTGTAATCGAAAGTTGTAATTTGTGCGACACACAGCTTGATTAAAACTTGACACGATATCAAGCCTTTCTTATCTGGGGCCGCTGGCCCCACGCCCCGCTGGTGGTAATGTGCATTTGGCTTTGAAAAATGCTTAGGGCGAATGCTATGCATTCGCCAAGACTTATC
>OMJR01000135.1 GCA_900299355.1 Anaerolineaceae bacterium | reverse complement strand
TCTTGTGATTACCACCTAAAGGGATTCGAACCGTATTTTGCTAAAATAAGAGACATATGCTTATCAAAAATTATTATTTTTGCACACTAAAGTTCAATTCTTCTAATTTTCCCCTTTGTTCCAACCGAATTAATAACAAAAACCGCTCGATATCACTTTCTGTATCGAGCGGTTCGATTTGTGCCCCCACGGGGATTCGAACCCCGGTCTTGACCTTGAAAGGGTCACGTCCTAGTCCCCTAGACGATGGGGGCAAGTTTGGCGGAGCCAAACTTGCTTGAGAGAATTGAGCTTCGCTCAACTCTCTACGGCTCCGTTTCGACCTGCTTTGCAAAATGTCTTGGAGGACTTCACTTTGCTGAGTTCTCCATAGCTACTTTTCTGCAACATGCCTTCTGCCAAAGCAGGCGGCATTGTACCCTGCCCCAGGGGGCAGGTCAAGCGCTTAGGCCATCAGGGTGCGGCGGCCACTAAATCGTAGTGCAGAACAACGCCCAATGCGTTGAAGGGATAATAACGAAACACGGCTTTACCAATCAAGTTATTAATCGCCACGGGACCCCAGGAACGCGAGTCCTGTGAATCGTTGCGATTGTCACCCATCAGGAAAACGTAGCCATCCGGCACAGTCACCTGAGACATAGCATCCACGGGCGGTTCACTAATGTATTCTTCCATCAAGGCGGCATCATTGACATAGACGATGCCGCTGATAACGGAGACGCGGTCACCGGGCAGGCCGATGACACGTTTGATCAAGTCGCGCTGCGGGTCCAGCGGATAGGGGAAAACGACCACATCGCCGCGTTCGATATCACCAATTTTGTAGGCCAGCCGATTAACGACAACATAGTCACCATTGTGGAAGGTGGGTTCCATGCTCTGGCCATCCACGCGGATGCGAGCAGTGATGAAGTTAATGGCCACAAATAGCAAGAGGGCCAGCACAATCGTCTGGATAACTTCGGTCAGAATCTGGCGTGCGGGGGATGCGGGCGGTTGGTCCAGGGTGACCACATTCTGACGGTCAAGGGGCCCAACATTATTTTGTTCGGGGTCTAAAGCCATTCAATCTCCAAATCAAGCAGGCGGATTATACAGGGCAGCCCCCCGCCCTGCAATAGCGCCCACCCCGCTATCAGGTTAAGCTAACGATTCAACGAATGTGGAATCTACGATGCCTACAATAACAGAAATGATAGCTGCATCGGGATTGTTGAGCACTTGGCGGGCGCCGTTGCCCTCCCGGTTGACCAGCACGGTATCGCCGATGCCGGCCTGGCTGTTATCCAAAGCGACGAAATCGCCTCTGGCTTCCTCGCCGGGGAGAGTGAGCGGCTGCACTACCAACAAGCGGCGACCCTTGTAATGCGGGTGGCTGATGGTAGTGACGATGGTGCCGATGACTTTACCAATAATCATCAGGTGTAGCGCGCGGCGCCCTCATTGAGGTCGAAGTCGAAATCGCCATCCGGGCGCAGGTCCAATTCATCCACCAGGCCGATGATAGATAAATCGACTGGTACAAACTTGGCATCGGGCAGCGAAAGGGCCGCCTCACGGGAACGGACCATGACGCACAGGTCGCCCTCGTTGGCTTCCACGGTGTCCACGGCGACCTGCAGCGGGCCGGTCGGCTCGAGGTGTTTGTTCAACGGCTCGACGACCAGCAGGCGGTAGCCCTGGATATCCGGGTACTTGAGGGTGCTGATGGCGAACCCGCGAACGCGGCCAAAGAGCATGCTCTAGTTACCGCCCACATTTTTGAGCACGCGCTGCACGATGGCCTTGAGCAGCGTGTCGTCCACCTGGTCGCCCAGGCGCTTCTTCACCGAGCTATACACGCGCTGCTCCAAATCGCCGCCGCTGGGCGCAGCTGCCGCGGAGGCGGCGTTGCGGGCCGGCTTGTCCTTATCCGAGAGATAGGGCCGGTGCGGGGCGCTGGAGGGCCGCTCGTCGCGCTCGGTCAGCTGGATGCCCAGCTTTCGAGCCGCTTCACGAGCCAGCTCGGTGAGCACGGTGTCGTCGTCCACGCGCAAGGATTGCACCCCCTGGGCGGCTAAATCCTCGATATCGCGCTCGGTGTAAAAGGTCTTAGCCATTGACGCCTTCCAGGCTGTTGAGGGCCTGCGTGGCGGCTTCGTTGGCGGTGATGATTTCGGCTTCGCTACCGGAAAGCCACATACGCCCAAAGCGACCGACCGAGGAGACATGCACGATGTTGATGTTGGCTTTCTTCTCGGCTTCGTTGCAGGCATAGTTGATGTAAGCCGCCGGAGCGCACTCAAGCACCAAGAGTGTCTGGCCGGGCACCAGCATGGAGCCGCGGCGGAAGCGGTTAAGCAACTGGGCCTGATAGGGGTCGACATTGGTGATGATCTGCATCGAGGCAATCTGGGGCCGGATGCGGTCTTCAACTTTCAGGCCCAGGCGGTCGAGCACGACCGAGCCAGCTTCTTTGACGGCGGCCTGGTTGAGCGAGTGGACTTCGAACATGCCGAACTCGCGCTCAACGATTTGGGCGCCGGGTTTGGCTTCGGTATTCTTGACGGCGATATCAACCGTGCGGAAGACTTCGTTGCCGGGAGCCATCTCGACGTAGAGCGAAGCCATACCCTCGGTGGGCAGGTCGCCCTGGGTAACGGTGCCGACAAATGCGGCGTATTGGGGCTGCATACGGTCAATGTAGCTGTAGCAGCGGAGTGAAAAGTCGCGTTGTTCTGCCATAGATACTCCTAAACAGGTTCGGTTTGCCGGTTGTGCAAGGCAATGCCGATGGGGGTAACGAAGACCGGCAAATCGGGCACGCTGGTGGGCAGGCCGGTGTAGTTCGCGACTACCTCGGCCATCCCGGGGAAAGCGGAGGTGCCGCCCACCAAGGTGAGCTGCTCCACTGCCCGCCCGCTGTCGGCCTCGTAGGCGGCGACGTGGCGGGCGGCGATGCTGGCGACCTTCTCGATGACGGGGCGCAGGACTGGTTTGAGCTTGTCCTGCTGCGCCGGGTCGGTCTTCATCGCTTCGGCTTCCTCGAAGCTGATGTCGTGTGCGCCGGCAATCACCAACGAGAAGTGCGTGCCGCCAGTGGCTTCGTCGGCGGTGTAGACCACCTCGCCATCTGCGACGATGGCGATGCCCGTGGTGCCGCCGCCCACATCAACGATTGCGCCGTTGTGGATGCCCAGCAAGGCGTTGGCGGCAGTGGGTTCATCCACCAATTCCTCGCAACGCATGCCGGCGGCCTCCACCACGTTGGCGGTGGCCTGCACTTCCACGCGGGCCACGCCGGGCGGGTAGCTGCTGGCGGCGCGGTTCAGTTCGCGGCCCAGGCGGGCTTCCACCCGCGCCTTCATCGCCGAGAGCTTGTCCACGGCGCCCACAAAGTCGACCACCAGGCCATCACGGGCCACTTGGGCGAATTGGTATTCGCCCGCCAGGGGCTGGCCCGCCTCGTCCAGCACGACCAGCACCAGGTAGGCAGTGCCCAGGTCTACGCCGACATGTAGTCTCCCTTCGGGAGTCTTGTCCAGCAGCGGCAGGTCCGGGTCGCCCGCCCAACGCAGGACCTGCTGGGCGCGGGCGAGGATGGCGGCGGGGTCTAGCTGCGTGCGGTCAGCGGTGCTGATTAGCTGCCTCCGCGGCCGCCGATGGAGCCCTTGCTGTTCTGCGGCAAGACCATCTCAACACTTTCGTGCGGGCGCGGAATGACATGCACGGAGACCAGTTCGCCGACGCGCTTGGCGGCAGCGGCCCCGGCATCCGTGGCGGCTTTCACCGCGCCGACGTCGCCACGCACCATCACGGTAACGTAGCCGCCGCCGACATACTCGGAGCCGAGCAGCACCACATTGGCGGCCTTCACCATGGCGTCGGCGGCCTCAACGGAGCCGATCAGGCCACGGGTTTCCACCATGCCGAGAGCGATCAGGTTCATATCTTGTGCCATATCTTTCTCCTTCTAAGGGTTTGGATGAATTCTTATTATCGTCCGAGGATCTGCTGAACGACCTCGTCCACAATTTGTTCCAGTTCGTCCGCTTGGGGCGCAAAGAGCGGGCCAGCGGGCGTGGTGCCGGGGTGCATGGCGGCATCCGGCGGGGGCGCGACCTCGTAGGCCAGGCGCTTGACATTGAAGAGGTGATAAACGGTGATGTTGTCGCCGGTGATGGCGCCGCCTATGCCGCCCGAGCCCAGGGTCATGGAGGGCATCACGCCGGTGGTCAGCCCAATCGCGCCGAGGGTGCCCATGGTGTTGACGCCGATGCGGAAGACCGGCTTCTCCAGCCCGAAGGCCATGATCACGTCGTCGTTGGTGGCGTGGATCATCAGGCTGTGGCCGCGGCCGCCAAACTGGATCATCTCGATGCACATGTCGCAACCGGCTTCCCAGCCATCCGCCTCGTAGAAACCGAGCACGGTGGTGAGCTTCTCGCGGGAAAGCGGCTCGTCGCGGCCAATCGTGCGCAGGCGGGCGACCAGGATGCGGGCGTGGCTGGGCACCTGGATGCCAGCCATGCCGGCCAGCACCTGGGCGGACTTGCCCACCGTGGCAACGTTGATGCTGCCATCCGGGTGGAAGAGCAGCTCACGGATCTTCTGGGTCTGGGCTTCGTCCATGAAGTAGGCGCCCTCTCCTTCCATCAGCTGAGCGAGGCGGTCGGCAATCGGCCGGTCGGCGATCACGGCTTGCTCGGTGGCGCAGATCACGGAGTGATCGAAGGCTTTGCTGGCCACGATGTAGCGGGCGGCCTTCTCCAGGTCGGCGCTGCGGTCCACGTAGGCAGGCACGTTGCCGGGGCCGACGCCATAGGCGGGCTTGCCCTTGCTGTGCGCGGCCTTGACCATTGGTCCGCCGCCGGTGGCAAGGATCACGGCCGTGTAGCGGTGGCTGAGCAGTTCATCGGTGCCAGCCAGGCTGATCTGGGACATGCAGTGGATCAAGCCTTCGGGGGCGCCGGCGGCGACCGCGGCATCGCTCATCAGTTGCGCGGTGGCGACACAGGAATTGACCGCTGAGGGGTGCGGGGCGACAATGATGGCGTTGCGGGCTTTCACCGACATCAGCACCTTGTTCATTACTGTCGAGGTAGGGTTGGTGCTGGGGGTTAGCGCGGCGACGATGCCCATCGGCCAGGCAATTTCGTAAACCTTGGTGCGCGGGTCGTGGCGGATGACGCCGACGGTTTTCACGTCCTTAATTGAATTCCAGACGTGCATGGAACCGAATTCGTTTTTGAGCTTCTTGTGCTCCGGAACGCCGTAGCCGGTTTCCTCACTGGCCATGCGGCCCAGGCGCTGGGCGGCGCCAAAGGCGGCCTCGGCCATGGCGGCGCAGACGCGGTCGACCTGCTCCTGGCTGGCCTTGGCCCATTGCAGCTGGGCTTGGCGGGCGGCCAGCACCATCGTGCGAGCCTGTTGAATGCTGAGTAAGTCTTTGTCTTGCAAATCAGCCATAGGTCACTTCCTCAGGATTTGCGGTACGACACATCGCCGTCCACTTGCAGTGAATCAATCACGGCCATAATCACAGCGTCCACCGGGGCGTCTTTGGTCAGAAAGGTCTGGCGGCCGCTGGAGCCGTGGGCGGTGAGCACCAGGTCGCCGACGCCGGCGTCCACGGTGTCTACGGCGACGTAGGGCTTGCCTGTGGGCTCGCCGCTTTCGTCGGCTTCACGGCAAATCATTAATTTCTTGCCCTGGAGTTTTTCATCTTTGATGGTCGAGATGGTCGACCCAATGACTTTGGCGATTAGCATAACTGCTCCTAATAGGCTTGGGCCGATTGGGCGACGGGCTTGTCGGCTTTTTCGACGCGCATGGTGGCGACTTCGCGTTCGCCCGCCACGATTTTGACGCCCGCGCTGGCGCCGATACGGGTGGCGCCGGCGGCCATCATTTCCTGAGCGTCTTCGTAATCGCTGACCCCGCCGGAGGCCTTCACGCCCATCTCGGGGCCGACCACACGGCGCATCAGGGCCACATCTTCGACGGTGGCGCCGCCGCCAGCAAAGCCGGTGGAGGTCTTGACGAAATCAGCGCCGGCTTCCTTGGCCAACAGGCAGGCGGTGATTTTTTCTTCTTCGTTCAGCAGTGAGGTTTCAATAATGACTTTGACCAGCGCGCCAGCGGCATGCGCTACGCGCACCACCCCAGCGATGTCACGGGCCACCATGGTGTGGTCGCGGCCCTTGAGGGCGCCGATATTGATGACCATGTCAATCTCAGTGGCGCCGTCGCGCAGTGCGGTTTCGGTTTCAAAAGCTTTCACGTCCGGGGCGCTGGCGCCCAGCGGGAAGCCAATCACGGTGCAGACCTTGACGTCGCTGCCCTTGAGCAAATCTGCACAGAGGGCCACAAAGCCGGGGTTGACGCAGACCGAGGCGAAGCCGTATTTACGGGCCTCGTAGCTAAGCTGGGCAATCTGGTCGGGGGTGGCATCGGGTTTCAGCAGGGTATGGTCAATCATCTTGGCCACGCTGGGGTCATCGGGAACGCCGCCCAGGGAAGAGGTCAGGCGGGTGGCGCCGGCATTAATCACATGGCCGACCTTGTCGACACAGGTCTTGACACAGATGCCTTCAGCGCATTCCTCGCTACAGACGTGTTCGCCGCCAAATTCGCGGCGGTATTCTTCTTCGGCCAGGGCCAGCATCACCTCGCGGGTGACCACTTCCACAATGCGGCGCACCTGTTCGGGATTCATATCGTTCAGCGGGCCCATACGCGCCTCTCAATCTCCATAATTTTGGCCACGCGCATCGCGTGGCGGCCTTCACCGCTGGGGGTGTTCAACCAGGTATCCACAATTTGCTTGGCGAGGTTCATGCCAATCATGCCCGCGCCCAGGGTAAGAACGTTGGCGTGATTGTGTTCGCGGCTGTTAGCAGCGGTGGCCTGGTCGTAGCACAGGGCGGCGCGCACGCCGGGGACTTTGTTGGCGGCCATGCAGGAGCCGATGCCGGCGCCGTCAATAATGATTCCGCAATAGCCTTCACGGGAGGCGACCTTGCTGGCCACGGCCTCGGCGATATCGGGGTAATCGACCGAATCGGTGCTATGGGTGCCGCAATCAATCAGGCTGTAGCCCTGGCCTTCCAAATAGGCTTTGAGGTCCTCTTTCATCTGGAAGCCGCCGTGGTCGGCGCCGATGGCAATTTTGCGCTCGCGCCAGCCATCGCTGCGCTGCGGGGCGGCCTGGGGGGACGCGGCCGGCTGGGCCTCACCCTGCAGGCGGGAGAGCACGCGCTCGACGATTTGTTGGACTTCCTGGTCGGATACGGGAGTCATCGGATTGCTCCGGAAAGGCCAAATGAGGGAGTGTAAGTCATTGCCTGGTGATTATAGAAAGAGGACATAGGCCACACAAGCGCTTTCAGTCGCCAACGCGGGCGCTCACCGGCAGGCGGCGGAAGGCAAAATCCGGCTGCGGGGCGTATAGTTTGAGGTTGGTGTAGAAGCGGTACTGGTCGGCGCGCACTTCGGAATCGACATATTCAACCACGCGGCCATCGGCCAATTGGGTGGCGCGGTGGAAGACGAAGACCACAGCAGGCTGTTCCAGGTCGAGCAAATCGGCGACCTGCTCGCTGGCCAGTTTGGCCTCAATCTCCTGCTCGGCATGGTCGGGGCGCATCCCGTATTCCTCGGTGAGCACTTGGTACAGGGAGGCCTCGGCGAAATCGTGCTTGAGGATTCCGCGGCACAGGGCATGCGGCAAATAGGCGCGCTCAATCGCAGTGGGTTCGCCATCCATGTAGCGCACCCGCGAGAGGTAGACGACATCCTCGCCCAGTTGAATTTGCAGGCGGCGGGCCAGGAAGGAGTCGGCCGGAATCAGGCGCGCTTCGAGCACGCGGCTGCTGACCTGCTTACCCTGCAGAGCCATTTCCTGGGTGAAGCCCAGGAGGTACTCGGCGGTCTTGTTCAGGCGGCCATCCTCGACAAAAGTACCGACCCCCTGGATGGTCTTGAGCACGCCCTGGGCGACCAGCTCGCTGAGCGCGTGGCGCACAGTATTACGCCCCACCCCATATAGCTCAATTAAGTCAGCTTCGGAGGGCAGGCGCTCACCCGGCTCCAGCTCGCCGCGGCGAATCTGGTCCAGCAGCGCATCGGCCAAGGCCTGATACAGCGGCTTAGCGGCGCGCTGTTTTTCTAGCAGGGCCATTGGGCATCCTCATACCAACATATACCAACATGTTCCATTGGTGGCAGTATAGCACCTAAAAAGCTGACCTGTCAAGCGGGACATAACGATTTTGAAGAGTCGCTCGTTTCCCTTGCTGAACGAGGCAAAACCACATTATTCATGGAGGCAGCTTTGATTGACAACACGAAACCCCGCGAAATTGGCCATGAGATGACCCGCTGGATTGACAGCGGTGTGTAGGACCTGAACGGCAACCGCATCGGCCGCATCAACAATGTCGTTGAGCATGACGGTGAAGTATTTGCCATTCTGGATCTCTCCGAAACCACCAACAGCGCCGACAGCTTGTATGCCGTGCCGTGGAGCAGCCTGGACGTAGACCATGAAGACGGTCCGCATACGGCCATCGCCGTGGACGAAACCATGCTGCGCGATGTGGCCATGCTGGAAGGCGCAGACTTTGATGACCTGGCTGGCGCCGACTGGAACGAGAGCATCTTTGTGTACTCGCCCCAGATCCACTGGCCTTCCTAACCCATCCAACATTCACTATTGAAAGGAAACACACTATGTTAAGTTGGGCCCTTACCTTCCTGATTGTCGCCCTGATCGCCGGAGCCCTGGGCTTCGGTGGCGCAGCCGGCGCAGCCGCCGGGATCGCCAAATTCCTGTTCGTTCTCTTCCTGATCCTGTTTGTTGTCTCGCTGATCTTTGGCCGCCGGCCGGCTGTCTAAACGCCGGACACTGATACACAAAGTTGCCCGTCGATGACGGGCTCCTTTTTTGTTAACTCGCTTTCAGATGGTGCTGATCAGCTTCGCGACCCGCTTGCGGGCCGCGGGCTTGAGATCGCCTAGCCGTTGGGTAAGCACCTGACGCAGGTCGCTGGCAGCCAGCGGGGCGGCGGCCGCCACTTGCACGCTTTCGGCGTGGCGGGCGAGGTCCTTGGGGCGGCAGCTGCGCAGGAAATCGAGCAAGAAGGGCCAGACCCGTTGGGCGTAGGCCGGGTCGGCGGCGGCCAGGGCGGCCAGCACGCGCACGCCCCAATCCTGCGTGATTACCGACCCCTCCTGCGTGGCTTGCAAAACGGCCTCGACGTGCGGCCACACCGCGGCGGCGGCCACCGGCGTTACGGTGCCCAGGGCGGTCATGCCGCCCCAGACCAGGCGGTTGTCCCGGCTGGTCAGCAGGCCCACTAAATCGTCGACGTAGGCACTGATCAGGGCTGGCTGGCGGTAGGCGACCTCATAGAGCACTTTGATCGCATCGTGGCGGATGGTTTTGGAGGGGTGCGTGAGGCCGCCGACCACTTCGCCGATCGAGGCCGCGGAAGCGGATCCAGCGGCCGCCAGCCGTTCGGCCAGCTCTACATTGAGGGTTTCGTCGCGGCGGTCCTGGGCGGAAGCTAATTGATCGAGAATCGACATGGGGCTCCTAGCGGCTGAAGGGCTGGCGGATCACGGTGCGCATCTTCTCGGGCGCCACTTTGCGCGGATCGCTGAGATAGATTTCATGGTGCTTGCCGCGCAAAGCCCAGCCTTGTTCTTCAATATAGCGATGCAATTTTGCCACGGTGGGGCCTTCATCGGCATAGGGGCCGATGTGCATGATTTGGACTGCGTCGCCCTCATCATAGGCGGCGTAGCGCAGTTCGTCCAGCAGCGTGGGGGCATCCTTTTTAGCGGCCAAGGTCTGGCGGGCCTGCGCCACCATCTCCACGTTCACAAAATCGGGCATTAGGATCATCAAGCTCCACACAAAGCGGTCCTTGTCGGCTTCGGTCAGGTTGAAATCCTCGATGGGTTGGCCATCAAACCACCACAGCCCTTCGAGTGGCATCACGGTAAAGGGCCGGTCCTGCGCCTTACAGATCGCGCGGACGCCGTAGGCCAACGGATACAGCGCTTCAATGGCCTGTTGGTAGCGCGGGGCGCGGTTGGGGTTGCCGGCGCCGTCGACCACCAGGTAATGCATCGCCGGCACCTCCACCACGCCGACCTGTTTGCTGGAGGGCGCGTAGAGGTGCTTCAGGTCTTTCTTCAAATCCAGATTGCTCATGCTTGCTCCTTTTGTTTCTCCCAGCATAGGGCCTAATCCTGACATCCATTGTCAGGTATTTGTGCTAGCATGCAGCCATGCGAGCCGACCGATTACTGGCGATTGTATTGCTAATCCAGCGCGACGGGCAACGGACCGCGGCGGAGCTGGCGCAGGCCATGGGCGTGACCGAGCGCACCATCTACCGCGATGTGGAAGCGCTGAGCCTGGCGGGCGTGCCGATCTATACCCAACCGGGGCCAAACGGTGGCATCGCGTTGGATGCCGCCTACCGCAGCCAGTTGAACTGGTTCACCGGCGCGGAGCTGCAAGCGCTGCTCTACACCGGCTCGGCTACGCCGCTGGCCGACCTGGGCCTGAGCCAGGCGATGGATAACGCGGTCCTCAAGCTGCTGGCGCTGCTGCCGGAACGCGGCCAGCGCGAAGCGGAACTGATGCGCCAGCGGCTCTACCTGGATGCCAGCGGCTGGTACGGCTTCGGCGAGGCCCACCCCACCCTGCCCGGGTTAAAGGAAGCCGTATGGGCCGACCGGCGCATTCGCGCCAACTATGCGAATTGGGAGGGCGACACGCGCACGGTGGAATTGGCGCCCTACTCACTGGTCTACAAAGCCGACCGCTGGTATCTGGTGGCCCACCAAAGCGGGCGCGGGCTGCGCACCTACCGGGTGAGCCGGTTGGCGGACATCCAATTGCTGGAGGAAGGGTTCGAACGCGACCCGGACTTTGATATTGGCGCCTACTGGGCCGAGGCGGACGCGGCCTTCCAGGCGCGGCTGCCCAGCTACCCGGTGCGGCTGCGGGTGCGGCGGACAGTGGTGATTTACTTCCAGCAGATGTATGCCGGGCGCTTTGAGGTGGAAGCGGAGGACGGCGATTGGCTGACGCTACGGGTGGAATTCATGGTCTTTGAAGAGGCGCGCACCAGCGCCTTGGGACTGGGCACGGATGCCGAGGTGCTGGAGCCGGAGGAACTGGCGGCGGCGGTGATTGGGCAGGCGCGGGCGATTGTCGCCAAGCATAGCTAGACCGACCTGACAGGCATACATACATTGAACTTGCCGGAGATTGCCGTGTCGGACCTACGGTGCTCCTCGCAATGACGGCTGGTTAATGCTCTCCTATTGGCAATTGTTGGTTGGACAGGGATAGCTGGTCTTTATCAGAGAGATCTATTGGTCTTTTTCCTTGCGGCCGCGGATCACGATCCGCAGCGGCGTGCCGAGGAAGCCGTGCACTTCGCGCAGGCGGTTCTCCAAATAGCGCTTGTAGGTAAAGTGCATCAGCTTGGGGTCATTCACATGGAAGAGGAAGGTGGGCGGATCCACGCGCACCTGGCTGCCATAGTACATCTTGAGCTGGCGGCCGCTGCGGGTGGGCGGCGGATGGCGGTCGAGTGCGTCGGCCAGGAAGCGGTTGAGCTGGCCGGTGGTCAGGCGCACCAGGCGCTCCTCGCCGACCTGGATCGCGGTGGACAGCACCTGGTTGACGCGCTGGCCGGTCTTAGCGGAGATGAAGAGCAGCGGGGCGTAGTCCATGAAGTTCAATTTCTGGCGCACGACCTGTTTGTAGTCCTCAATCGTGAAGGTGTCTTTTTCGATCGCGTCCCATTTGTTGACCAGAATGATGGCGCTCTTCCAGGCGTCCTGAATAAAGCCGGCGATATGGGCATCCTGGGCGGTGATACCGGTCTCGGCATCAATCAATAGCAGGGCTACATCGGCGCGCTCGATCGCTTTCATGCTGCGGATCACGCTGTACTTCTCAACGCCGACTTCAATCTTGCCGCGGCGGCGGATGCCGGCGGTATCGATCAGGCGCACACGCATCCCTTCGTATTCCAGCAGGGTATCG
This sequence comes from Anaerolineaceae bacterium, assembly GCA_900299355.1. Taxonomy (GTDB): domain Bacteria; phylum Chloroflexota; class Anaerolineae; order Anaerolineales; family UBA11579; genus OMJR01. The sequence goes on along the minus strand of OMJR01000135.1, from coordinate 4,763 downwards.
ACGGCGTCGCGGGTGGTGCCGGGTATGTCACTGACGATGGCGCGCTCTTCGCCCAGCAATTTGTTCAGCAAGGTGGATTTGCCAGCATTGGGTTTGCCAACCAGCGCGATGGAGATATCCTGGTCGTCTTGCTGGTCCTCAAAATCAGCGCCTTCCACGGCCAGCGCTTCAACCAGGGCATCCAGCATGTCGCCGGTGCCACTGCCATGCATGGCCGAGATGGCGTAGGGTTCGCCCATGCCCAACTCATAGAAGGCGACTGCGTCCTGGCGGCGGTCGGCCGAATCGGCTTTGTTGACCACCAGGATGATCGGCGGCACAGGGCGGCCATCCACGGTGCGCTGTTCGCGGCGCAGGATCTCGGCCACTTCCTGGTCGGCGGCAGTGGCTCCGGTGGTGACGTCCACCACGAAGAGCACGGCATCGGCGTCGCGAATGGCCACTTGGGCCTGCTGTCGAATGGCGTCCACGAAGTCGGCTGATCCAATCGAGAGCGCTTCGCGGCCACCGCCGCTCAGGCTGCTGGGATCAATGCCGCCGGTATCGACCACCACGAAATCCACCCCACCCCAATCGCTTTCAGCGTGCAGGCGGTCGCGGGTGGTGCCAGGCACCTCGTCCACCACGGCCAGGCGCTCACCGGCCAGGCGGTTGAACAGGGTGCTCTTTCCTACGTTGGGGCGGCCAACGATGGCGACGATGGGTTTGCTCATAATATAGTGGCGATTACTCGCGGGTTATCACGACTTCAATCGAGCTGGGCGTGACCGATAGCAGTTCGACGCCGTCAGGCAAGATCTCGGCTTCGGGTTCGACCAGATGAGTGCCGACGCCCAGGCCCGTGAGATCAACGAGCAGGCGCACGTCGCCTTCCTGCAGGTTATCCAATACCGCCAGCGGCCCGGAGAGAATTACGCTGACCTCTTCGGGTGAAATCGTGGCCTGCAAGCCGTTGCCCAGACCGATGATCTCCACCGGCAGTTCGAGCACAATGCTGGATTCGATCGGGGCGATGCCGATCACGACAAAGACATTCTGCTCCTCGCCGACCACGATCACGCCTTCGGGTAAATCGAGCGCCAGGCGGGCCTCAATGTCCTCGTCGGCGCCGTTTATATCCAGGGGCAGCGTGCTGACAAAACCGGGCAGCTCGGCCACCAGGCTGGGGTCGCTGGAGAAGAGGGTGACAATCGGCGGCGAGACGGTAATGTTGGTCACGCGGAAGCCGTTGGCTTGTAAACCGATCGTTTCGACCACCACGGCGACTTCGCGGTAACCGCCCTCCTGCACCAGGGCCTGGGTGTAGCTGACGATTTGCGGTTCGATAGTGAGCCCGCTGAGCACGTTGCCGTCCGCATCCAGCGCCTGCAAGGTGCTTTCGCCAATCAGTGCCTCGCGGGCGCCATCGACATTGATCACGCCGCGCACGCGGGCCACATCCGCCACCAGGCTTTGCGGCCCGGAGACAATTACCTGATCCGGATCGACCACCAGGCCATTGTCATCCACGGCAAAGCCCAAAGTGGGTTTGCCGCTGACTTCGATCTCAACCGGGAACTCCAGCACTGCCAGCGGTTCCAATTCCACGGTGACCGTTTCCGGGCTGACAGAGACGACCCGCACCGGACCCAGGTTCACATCCACCTGGATCGGCAAGGTGTGCTGGCCGTCTTCCAGGCCGCTGACATCCACATAGGCTTCGACCAGACCGGCTTCGGTGGAGAGTTGATCCCAGAGCGAGGTCGGGGCGCTGAGCCGCACCGAGATGGAACCGGGCACCTCGCCCAGCATAGTGGTGCCGGGATCCTGGCCGCGCACTTCGAGGCTGACCGTGTTGGGATAATTGCGTTCCTCGTTGGGGTCGGCGGCCACCACGGCCGAAATCCACACCGCGAAAGCCAGCGCCAGAGCCAGCAACAAGGTGCCAATGTTCTCCCACAAGGAGCGAAGTAAACGACGCATCACCATTTAGACCTCGGTAATGTCCTTGCGGCGCTCGGGGAAGAGGAAGGGCAGGCGTTGAGCCAGCCAATCCTCGAAAGTGCGTTGGGGCTGCAGCGGTTTGTAGAAAGCGCGCAGCACGCCCTCCAGGCGTTCGCTGCCCAGGCGGTGGATCATGCGGCCGCCAAAGGCGACCGAGATCGCGCCGGTTTCCTCGGAAACCACCAGCGCGACCGAGTCGCTGATCTCCGAAGTACCCAGGGCGGCGCGGTGGCGCAAGCCCATCTGGCGATCGGGGTTCTCGGAGAGCACACCGCTGGAGGACAGCGGCATCACGCAAGCCGCGCCGATCACCTTGGTGTTGGCCACGATCACGGCGCCATCATGCAGCGGTGTATTCGGATAAAAAATTTGCAGCAATAATTCCGGGGAGACTTCGGCGCCTAGCGGCACACCGGTTTCCACAAACTCTTCCAGGCTATCCAAGCGCTGGATAATGATCAGGGCGCCGTGGCGGCGTTCGGCCAGGCGCACGGCGGCGTGCGACACCGAATCGATTACGTCGCGCTCGTGCGGCTGGCGGCGACCAGAGGCGAGAAACTCACTGGCGCGGCCCAGGCGCTCCAGGGCGCGGCGGATCTCCTGGGCGAAGATGACTGGAATGGCAACCAGGATGGCCGGCACCGAGTTGCGCACCAGCCAGGAAAAGGCGGGCAACTCGAAGAGCGCGGCCAGCAGGCTAAAAAGCACATAGAGCAGCAGGAAACCGCGCAACAACACCATGGCTCGCGTGTTGCGAATAAAGAGCAACACTGCAAAAAAGATCAGCGTCACCAGTAGCAGGTCCACTACGCTGGAAAAGCTGAGGCGCTGCAGAATAAAAGCGAGTTCGTCGATTAGTTGGCCCATGATTGCCTAGATTGGCCGCAGCACGCGATCGGCGCGCAGTTGCTTGAAGAACATCATTGATTGGTCGCTGTAATGCTCCAGGGCGGCCTCCTGCCAGGCCCCCACGGAAAGGTCCTTGGGCGCGCCCTGCTCGTAGCCGAGCACCATCCAGAGGTCCTTGTGCTTGGCCAGTTCGCCATCCACAAAGACCAGCGCTATTTCGCATTGCAGGTCGCGCGAGGCGCGTTCAACCTCTTCCATCAGGAAGGGCAGCGCTTCGCTATTGTTCAGGTCGGCCGCCAGGAATATGTCTTCGACGCGGGCGACCAGGTTCTCCACCTTCCAACCCAACAAGCCGCGCATGGCGCCAGCCTCATCGCTGAGCAACAGGTAGGCCTTATCGCCAAAGCTATCCATAATTTCGGCGCGCGTCAGGCCTTCCTGAGCGCCGTTGAGACTGGCCATGAAACGAGCGATATCGCCCGCCTGGCGCGGGCGGGCTCGGCCCACAATCAAGCCGCCCTGGCTGCGGGTGCCTGGTTCCTGGCCCAAACGGGTGGGCACGGTTTCACCGGCCGCCTCGGGAAAAATGTCTTTCCAGGCTTCTTTTACCTGTTCCCAGGTTTCTTCTATCGTGCCGCTGTTATCAATCACAGTGTCGGCGGCCAGGATTTTCTGCGATTGGGCGCTCTGGTTATCCATACGCTGACGGGCGGCCGCCTCGTCCATACTGCGGTGCTTCTTGAGGCGCGCCAGTTGGGTAGCCTCGCTGGCAGTGGTGACCCAAATGACATCGCACGAGTCTTTGAGCGGCGATTCAAGCAGCTTAATGGCTTCGATGACCACGACCGGGCTTTTTGATTTGCGCACCAGATGATCAACGCCCTGGCGCACGATTGGGTGGACGATACTTTCCAACATCTTGAGCGCCGAGGGGTCGGCGAAGACCAGTTGGCCCAGCTTCTGGCGGTCAATCTCACCGCTGCCCTTGAGAATGTAGACGCCAAAGGCATCCACCGTGCGCTGGTAGCCCGGCGCGCCGACCTCCAACGCGCGGTGGGACAGGGCATCGGCGTCGATGCCGAAAGCGCCGACATGCTCCAGCATTTTGCGCACCACGCTCTTGCCGGTGGCAATGTTGCCGGTGAGGCCAATCACGAATTTGCCGGGCCAGGCGCTCATGCTAGCTAATCACTCCCATCTGGCGGCCGACGGTAGCAAAGGCTTCCAGGCCCTGCTCCAAATCATCGCTCGAATGGGCGGCGGAAATCATGACGCGGATGCGGGCCTTGCCCTGCGGCACGGTGGGGTAGCCAATCGCCATGGCAAAGACGCCCGCGTTAAAGAGCGCTCTGCTGAAATCCTGGGCCGTTTGCGCTTCGCCCAGCATCACCGGCGTAATCGGGGTTTCGGTCTTGCCGGTATCGAAGCCCAGTTTGCGCATTTCTTCCTGGAAGAATTTGGTGTTGGCCCACAAGCGGTCGACCAGTTCCGTGGATTCCTCCAGCAAGTCGACGGCGGCCAGGCAGGCGGCCACATCGGGTACCGTCATCGCCGAAGAGAATAGGAAGGGCCGGCCGCGCTGATGTAGCCACTCGACCAATGCGGCGTCACCAGCTGCCACGCCGCCGACCACCCCAAAGGCCTTGGAGAAGGTCCCGACTTCGACATCGACCTTGCCGTGCAAACCAAAATGGTCGACGATGCCGCGGCCGCCCTTGCCGAGCACGCCTTCGCCGTGGGCGTCGTCGACCATCAATAATGCATTGCCGGCCTTGGCTGCGGCGTGAATCTTATCCAACGGGGCCACATCACCATCCATGCTAAAGACGCCATCGGTGACCACTAGCGCGCGGCGATACTTGCCCCGTTCGACGCTGAGCTTGCTGGCCAAATCCTCGGGGTCGCAATGGGCGTAGCGAATGATTTTGGCG
>OMJR01000134.1 GCA_900299355.1 Anaerolineaceae bacterium | reverse complement strand
GTGTGGCCAATGCCCAGCTTGCCAGAGAGCGGTTCTTTCTCCACCAGCGAGACCAATTTGTCCAACTTGCCGGCGTCGCGGCGCACTTCGATATGGCTGTTCTCCAGCACGGCGATGCCGGCCGAATCATAGCCACGGTATTCCAGCCGTTTGAGGCCGTTCACAATAATCGGGGTCGCGTCGCGCGGCCCGATGTAGCCAACTATTCCACACATGTAGGCGGTACCCTCCGCTTGCTGCAGGTCATGCCCGCTGGTTGCCTGGCCGCTGGCCGGATTTTTGTGTGCCATGCTTGCACATGGAATTTGTATCCGGCCTTTTCAATGGGAGGGAAGAATTCGGGTGCGGCGCACCCGGAAGGCATCCGCTGATTGTCGGCTTTGGCTTGCGCCTCGCCGGTTCGATTTTCCCCGGTCGCCCGGGTTAGTCTGCCCTCACGGGCAGAAACCTTCACCTCGTCACCCAGCCGAGGCTGGGCCTTGCGCTTTTTCCCTCGTCGTCAGTCTATTCCGATAGGCCTCCAAGGTTCACATTTGATGCTGGGCATTATACCGCGTGCCAAATTGAGCTGCAAAATGCCCTCATTCAGCCTTCATGTAGGTGCAAAGGTGCATGATACAATCCCAGCGATTCTGGCGCTTTCTGCAAATACACCGCCAAATCGGCTGGACATTGCCCACCTTTGTTGGCACACTAATTCAAACGAAAATCAGGCGTGGAGAGGCGCGAGCCCCACGTACATGAGCAACACAGGAGCACAGATTGGCCTTTAATCCCATCAATTGGATCCTGGGGTTCTTTTCTCTGGATATTGGCATTGACCTTGGCACCGCCAATACACTGGTGCATGTGCGCGATAAAGGCATCGTGATCAACGAACCTTCCTGGGTGGCGATTGACAAGCGCAGCCGCCGCGTGATCGTGGTGGGCGGTACCCCGGCGGTGGGCCAGGTCGCCAAGGAGATGGCCGGACGCACTCCCAAGGATGTAGTGGTGGTGCGCCCCCTGCGTGATGGCGTGATCTCCGAGTTTGAGATCACCGAAGAAATCCTGGCCTATTTCATTAGTAAGACCCACGAGCAGAGCATTGTGCCGCTGCCCCGCCCCCGCGTGGTGGTCGGCGTCCCAAGCGGCGTCACCGAAGTGGAGCAGCGCGCAGTTAACGACGCCGCAGTGTTGGCCGGTGCCCGCGAAGTCCATTTGATTGAAGAGCCGACCGCCTCGGCGATCGCCGTGGGCCTGCCGATCAACCAAGTTGGTGGTTCAGTGATCGTCGATATCGGCGGCGGCACCAGCGAGATCACTGTCTTCTCGATGGGCGGCATCGTCACCTCGCGTTCGCTGCGCGTGGCCGGGGATGAGATGGACCTGGCCGTGCTCGAATTCATCCGCTACAAATACAACTTGCTGATCGGCGAGCGCATGGCCGAACAGGTGAAAATGACCATCGGTTCGGCTTTCCCGTTGAAAGAAGAAAAGACGATGACGGTGCGCGGCCGCAACCTGGTGACCGGTCTGCCCGAAACGCTGGAGTTATCCTCGGTGGAGATCCGCGAAGCCCTGTCCGATACGGTCGAGCAAATCGTCAAAGCGGCCCGCGAAGTGGTCGACGACATCCCGCCCGAAATGGTCAGCGACCTGATGGATAACGGCGTCTGCTTATGCGGTGGCGGCGCCTTGCTACAGGGCCTGGCGGAACGGCTCACCGAAGAACTCAAGGTGCGCGCCTGGATCGCCGAAGACCCGATGACCTGCGTGGCCCGCGGCGCTGGCATGGTGCTCGAAAACATGGACGAGTACGGCTACCTCTTGCTGCAACTGGACTAGTCTCCGGGCTCTGGCCCCCACCAACCGATGCGCACCAGCGGACCCTCCCCCCTGCAAACCATTACCTTGTTACTGGTGGCCGGCGGCCTCTTGCTGCTGGCCCTGGGTGGCTACCTGAACCCGGTGGCCAACGCGGTGCTGGAACCGCTGCTGGGCGCCCAGGGCTGGCTCTACACCCGCTTCCAAACCATGCAGGATTTCTTCAGCGCCTCCTCTGATTTGGCGGCTTTGCGGCTCGAAAACGCCGAACTGCGCGCCGAAAATGCCCAGCTGCAAACCGATCTGATTGCCGCCCAGCAGCAGGCCAACGAGATTGAGCTGCTGTCGGCGCTGCTGGATTTCGCCCGGGCGCGCCCCCAGGACCAGTATCAGGCGGCGGCGGTGATTAGCCGCGACCCCAGCCCCTTCCTGCAATACGTAATTATCAATCGCGGCTCCGATGACGGCATCCGCCGCGGCATGCCGGTCGTCGCCCAGGGTGGCCTCGTTGGGCGTGTATCGCAGGTGACCGCCAGCGCCGCCCGGGTGGAGTTGATTACGGACGCCGCCGCCCAAGTCAGCGTGAGCTTGCAGCCTTCCGAAGTGGACGGTTTGCTGACTGGCAGCCTGACGGGCGACCTGAGCATCGGCCTGATCCCCCAGGACAGCGCGCTGCAATCCGGCGACCTGGTGCTGACCTCCGGTATCGGCGGCCAGTACCCAGCCAACATCCTGATTGGCCAAGTCAACACCGTGCGCCAGGAAGCCACCGAGCTATTTCAAAGCGCATCAGTGCAGCCGGTGGTCGATTTCACCCGCCTGGAAGTGGTGCTGATCATTATCAATTTCCAGCCGGTAGACCTGAGCCCCCTACTCGAAGACGGCAACACCAGCCCCTAACTGATGACTGCCCTATTTGGCGGATTGCTGCTCTTGCTGGCCAGCATCCTGCAGGTCACGCTCATGGGCCGCTTTACCTTGTTGGCGGGCACGGCAGACCTGCTTCTGCTGGTCATGTTGACTTTCATGTTGCAGGAAGACGTGCGCGCCGATTGGCGCTGGGGGATTGCCGCCGGTCTCATGGTGGATTTATCTAGCGCCCTGCCCATCTGGGTATCATTGGCCGCATATATTGGGGCCGCCGCTCTGGCCCACTTGCTTGAAACCCGCGTATGGAAAATCTCTTTGCTAACCCTGTTCGCCCTCACGCTGGGCAGCACCTTGCTAATTCAAGGCGTCACTATGTTCTACCTCTGGCTGAATGCCAGCCCAATCAACTTTGGCGAGGCCTTCAACCTGGTGACCCTGCCCAGTATGTTGCTGAATCTGCTGCTGGTGCTGCCGGTAAGCGCCGTGGTAAGCGAGTTAAGTAAGCTGGCCCTGCCCTCCGAAGAATTGATATGAGCTTTTCCAACACCAACTCCCGCATCCCCCTCGAAGGCTGGCGACTCTATACCTTCCTGATCATTATTGGTCTAGTGTTTGCCGGCTTTATCTTCCGGCTAATTAGTCTGCAAATCATCAACTTTGATACCTACTTCAACCAAGCCGAAGACAATCGCACGGAGACCATCAGCCTGCCTCCCCTGCGCGGCGTGATATATGATCGCAACGGCGTCGTGTTAGCCCGCAATGTGGCCTCCTACAACATCATTGTCACCCCGGCCAACTTGCCCGATGACACCGGGGAAATTTCCGAAATCGTGCAGGACCTGGCTGAACTCACAGGATTGCCCGTTAGCCTGGGCTCGATTGAAGACCCGCTGATCATTTGTGGCGATAATCTGGGCGTCCAGGAAATGGTCGATATTCAGACCTCTTTCTCGCCCTTCGATCCAGTACGCATCCAATGTGATGTATCCCGCGAGATGGCCCTGGCGGTATCCGAACGGGCAGTAGATTGGCCCGGCGTTTCAGTTGAGATCGAACCGGTGCGGGATTATCCGACCGGCGAGTTGACCGCCTCCCTGATTGGATTCCTGGGTCCCATCCCGGCCACCAGTGAGGAGGAGCTGACCAACCTGGGCTTTGTGGCCGACCGCGACAAAGTCGGCTACGGTGGCCTGGAACTCTATTTCGATGAACTGCTGCGCGGCCTCCCCGGCCAGCGCGTTGTCGAACGCGACGTCGGTGGACAGGTTCTGCGCGACCTGGAGCCGCCGGTGGAAGCCCAGGACGGCGACAGCCTGGCGCTGACCATTGACATGCGCCTGCAGCAGGCCACACATAACATCCTGGTGAATGAACTTGATCTGTGGAATCGTTATTTTGGCGAGATCCGCATGACCAGCGGTGTGGTCATCGCGGTCAATCCCCAAACCGGAGAGATCTTGTCGATGGTTTCCTGGCCGACATTCGAGAACAATCGCATGGCGCGTTTTATTCCCGCTTACTATTATGAACAGTTGGTGGCCGATTCGACCGCACCCCTGGTAAATCACGCTGCCGGTGATGAAACCGCTGCGGGTTCGGTATTCAAGCTGGTCACCGCGGTGGGTGCCTTGAATGAAGGTGTCGTCACCCCCAACGAAATCATCCAGACCCCGGGACTGATCACAATCCAAGAGCGCTACTTTGCCAACGACCCTGGCCAGGGCCGCGAGTTCGTGGACTGGAACCGCGCCGGCTTCGGTCAATTGAATTTCTACGGTGGCCTGGCGAATTCAAGCAACGTGTACTTCTACAAATTGGGCGGCGGTTACGAACCCGAGGGCATTGAGGGCTTGGGTATCTGCCGCCTGGGCACCTACGCTAACGCTTTGGGCTATGGCCTCGTCACTGGGATTGAACTACCGTATGAGCAGGATGGCCTGGTGCCCAACCCCACCTGGAAGCGCATCAACCGCGGCGAAAACTGGTCTACCGGTGACACCTATATTGCCAGCGTGGGCCAGGGTTACGACCTGGCTTCGCCCTTGCAGGTGTTGATGTCGGCCGCTGTCGTAGCAAACGACGGGGTCATGATGCAGCCGACCCTGGTGAACCAAATCGTGGATGGGGAAGGCGCAATTATTGAGGATTTCGAGCCCGAAATACGCTGGGACTTAACCCAGGACGAAATCATAGAAATCTATTCCGATACAGACGATATCGGCGCGTGTGATCCCACTGGCGAGTACACCACCGTGGAACCCTGGGTCTTTCAGACTGTGCAACAAGGCATGCGCGAGGCGGTAACTTACGGCACCTTGGCCGAGATTTTCGCAGGCTTTCCAATTCAGGTAGCCGGTAAGACAGGTACGGCCGAGTATTGTGATGAAGTTGCGTTCAACAAGGGGATCTGCATCCCGGGCAATTGGCCCAGTCATGCCTGGACCGTAGCTTATGCACCATTTGATGACCCAGAAATCGCCGTGGTCGCCTTCGTCTACAACGGTAACGAGGGCGCCACGGTTGCTGGCCCGATTGTGCGCCGCGTGATGGAAGCCTATTTCGAGTTAGAATCCATTGACTCTGCCTTAGGAAATCCGTAGAATCGCCTTATCGGCTTTGCTATAATCCAATCACGAGGCGCTATGCCCCCCGAAGTTCAGATCAAAGGCATCCGAGAGGGTTTGCTTATCTCATTTAGCCAGGGCGACTGGCCAGATGTGGAGCAGGCGCTGTATGAGGAAATCGACCATCGTGGCGACTTCCTCAAAGGGGCGCAGTTGATTCTGGATGTGGAGGATCGCCTCGTGAACGCAGCGGCGATGACTAAGTTGCGCCGCCGGCTCAGCGACCAGGGGCTTTCTCTCTGGGCCGTATTGAGCCAGTCGCCGGAGACCGAACGCACGGCACAAACCCTGGGGCTGGCGACCCGTATCCATGAGGGCGAGGCAGATGAAGGCCCGGGCCGTGCGGGAGACGAAGGCGAAGAGGCGCTGTTTGTGCGCCGCACGCTGCGCTCGGGGGCGAACATCTCTCACCCGGGACATGTAACCGTAATTGGCGACGTGAACCCCGGGGCTGAGATTATCGCTGGCGGCAATGTGCTGGTGTGGGGGCGCTTACGCGGGCTGGTGCATGCGGGGGCCGAAGGCGACGAAGGCGCGGTGGTCTGCGCATTGGATTTATCGCCGACCCAACTGCGCATCGCTGAACACATCGCCATTCCGCCCGAGCAAAATGGCCAACCCCGCCCGGAAATGGCGCGGGTACAAAATGGACAAGTGGTGGCCGAGCCTTGGGAGCCGGCCAAAGTGCTTTCATAAAGACTAGGAATAGGATGAGCGGTAAAGTAATTACGATCACTTCAGGCAAAGGCGGCGTCGGCAAGACCACGGCGAGCGCCAATATTGGTGCAGCCCTGGCCGATTTGGGCTACAAGGTAGTTTGTATCGACGCCGACATCGGTCTGCGCAATTTGGATGTGGTCATGGGCCTGGAGAACCGAATCGTATACGATTTGGTGGATGTGGTGGAAGGGCGCTGCAAGTTGCGCCAGGCCATGATCCGCGACAAGCGCTTGAACGAATTGTATTTGATCCCGGCGGCCCAAACCCGTGACAAGAGCGCCGTATCACCGGCCGACATGCGCCGGGTATGCGACGAACTGCGCAAAGAACACGACTACATCGTGATTGATTCGCCGGCCGGCATCGAACGCGGCTTCCAAAACGCGATTGCGCCCGCCGACCAGGTGATCATCGTGACCAACCCCGAGGTTTCCGCGGTGCGTGATGCCGACCGCATCATCGGCATGGTGGAGGCCGAAGAAAAAGGGCCGGCCCAACTGGTGATTAACCGCATCAACTTGGAAATGGTCGAGCGCGGCGACATGCTGGCCGCCGCCGATGTGCTGGAATTGCTGGCCGTGGATCTGATTGGCCTTGTGCCCGACGACCAGGATGTCATCGTCAGCACCAACCGCGGCACGCCCATCGCGCTGGACAACAAGAGCCGCACAGGGGAAGCCTTCCGCAACATTGCCCGCCGCATAACCGGCGAGGATGATGTCCCCTTCGTAGCCATGGAAAACAGCAACGGCTTCCTGGGACGTATATCAAAACTGATTCGTTCAGGTAATTAAGCATGAAGAGTTTTTCCGACCGCATCCTGGGTAAACGCAGCAGCGCCGACGACGCCAAAGAGCGTTTGCGCCTGCTGCTGGTGCACGATCGCACCACCCTACCCCCGGGCAAGATGGAAGCCCTCCGGGATGAACTGATCAGCGTGATCTCGCGCCACATCGAAGTGGACCGGGCGAACGTACAGATCGAAATGACCCAGGACGGCCGCTCCCAGCGCTTGCTGGCTGATATCCCCCTCAAAACTGTGGTGCGCCGCGGCGAATAGCGCGCCGGCCCACCCTTATCTCCGCCATGCGAACGAGTATTTGGCGACACTTTGATTTTTGGCTGTTCGGCGCCGTGGCGGTGCTGATCATCTTTGGTGTGGCCATGATTCGCTCCACCGTAGCAGGCAATATTGAGCTACTGGAATTGGACGTGGTTGGCCGCCAGATGCTGTATGCGGGCGCCGGCTTCATCATGATCCTGGTGGCCGCCTCGCAGGATTACCGCCTCTGGATTTCGATCAGCCGCGTACTGTATGTCTTGATCGCGATCCTGCTGCTGCTGATCCTCATCACCGGAGGCGGCGGTGAGGGTGACCGCTTTGGCGCCGCCCGCTGGCTGACGATCGGTACCGTCATCTTTCAACCCTCGGAGTTGGCCAAAATTGCAATGATTGTGTTGCTGGCGGATTTCTTTGCACGCCACCGCGACAAAATGGGCGACCTAACCTGGGTAGCCCGTTCATCGCTATTGATGGTTTTCCTGGTGGGCCTGATCCTGTTGCAGCCAGACCTAGATACCTCGATCGTATTGATGGTGATTTGGTTCTCGCTCTTGTGGGCTTCAGGGCTAAAACTCAAACATCTAGTACTCTTCTTCTTGGCCGGCCTTGTCCTGATTGCGGTGGCTTTCCCATTGCTCCAGCCCTATCAGCAAGACCGCATTGTCAACTTCCTCTTCCCCGACGAGGATGCTACATTTGGCGCCAACTACAACGTAAACCAGGCTCTGATCTCGATTGGCTCGGGCGGCCTGCTGGGCCAGGGCTATGGCCAGAGCAGCCAGGTGCAGCTGCGCTTCCTGAAAGTGCGGCATACCGATTTTATTTTTTCCGCGATCTCCGCCGAGTTCGGCCTTGTGGGCGCGCTGCTGGTGATCGGCTTGATCCTGTTCGTGGTCTACCGTTGTGTGCGCGCCGCACGTCTGTCCACCGATACATTTGGCGCACTGATCGCCTATGGCGTGGCGACCCTGATTGCCTTTCAATCCATCGTGAATATCGCTATGAACTTGCGGCTCATCCCGGTTAGCGGTTTAACTCTTCCCTTTATCAGCGCAGGTGGTTCTTCGCTGGTCACTATTATGCTGGGCATCGGCCTGGTGCAAAGTGTGATTGCCCGCCACCGCGCCATGGATTTCGCCTAATACATGAATGCTAAGACATCCCAGGGCAAGCCCGCTCGCGTGCGCTTCGCCCCCTCCCCAACTGGTTTAACGCACATGGGCAGCGCCCGCACGGCGCTCTACAACAAGCTGCTTGCCGAACAAAGCGGCGGTGCCTTTATTCTGCGAATTGAGGATACCGACCAGAAACGCTTTGTGGCCGAAGCCGAAGCGGATCTCACCTCCAGCCTGCGCTGGCTGGGGCTGGATTGGGACGAGGGCGCCGGCGTCGGCGGCCCGCATGATCCCTATTACCAATCCCAACGGATGGCGATCTATCGCGAACATGCTGAGGAATTGGTTGGCAAAGGCAAGGCCTTTTATTGTTTCTGCACGCCGGAGGAGCTAGCCGAGGCGCGCAAAGCGCAACAGGCCGCCAAGCAGCAGCCCCATTATCCTGGCACCTGCCGCGACCTGGATTCCGAGACCGCCGCCCAGCGAGTGGCGGACGGCGAGACGCACGTGATCCGCTTCAAGTCGCCCAAAGAGGGCAGCATCACCGTGCACGACCGCCTGCGTGGCGATATCACGGTGGAGAACCGCACAATTGACGACAAGATCCTGGTGAAATCAGACGGCCACGCCTTGTATCACCTGGCGGCGATGGTTGATGACCACCTGATGGAAATTACCCATGTGTTGCGCGGCGAGGAATGGCTGGCGAGCCTGCCGCTGCATGCCCACATTTACGAAGCCTTTGGCTGGCAGCAGCCTGAATGGGTGCACCTGTCCGTCTTCCTCAAGCCCAGTGGCAAGGGCAAGATGAGCAAGCGCGAAACCGCTGAGATGAAGCTGACCGGGCAGTCGATCTTTGTAAACGATTTGAAGGATTTGGGCTACCTGCCCGAAGCGGTGATCAATTGGATTGTGCTGATGGGCTGGAGCTACGATGATCGCACTGAATTCTTCACCATGGGCGATCTGGTGGAAAAGTTCTCGCTCGACAAACTTAATCCCTCGCCGGCTGCGATCGACTTCAAGAAGCTGGACCATTTCAACGGTTTGCATATCCGTGCGCTGGATGAAAAGGAATTGAGCGCGCGCCTGCTGCCCTTCTTCGAAGCAGCCGAGATTGACGCTGATCCCGATCTCGTAGCCAAGATCACACCCCTGATTCAGGCCCGCATTACCACGCTGGATGATGCGCCTGAGATTGCCGCTTTCTTCTTCAAGGACACGATCGAGGTGTCCGATGATGATCTGATAGGCAGCAAGATGACGGCAGCCGAATCGGCCGCTGCGCTGCAACGCGCATTTGAAATCCTGGATGTGCTGCCCGCCTTCGACACCGCCTCGATGAAGGCGCCTATGCGCGCGGTGGCCGACGAGCTGGGCCTCAAGGCCGGTCAGCTGTTTGGCTTGCTGCGTAACGTGGTCACCGGCCAACAGGTCAGCCCCCCGCTCTTCGAGAGCATGGAAATCGTGGGCAAGGCAACTGTGATGGCCCGCATCACCAATGCCATCCAACGGCTGGAGGCGATCGGCAGCTAACGCCCGCTTGCCGCTGGCGGCGGGGCATGTTAAAATGCCGTCCGAACAACGTTGGGGATTCGTCTAGTGGTAGGACGTCTGACTCTGACTCAGAAAGCCCTGGTTCGACCCCAGGATCCCCATTAGAAAAGCTGCCAGCCATTGCTGGCAGCTTTTCTTTATCTTCAATTGCATCTGCGCTTTCAATTAGCGAAGACCCCAGCCAAAATCTCTGCCGGTCAACTCGGCCAATTCCTGGTTGTGGGGCGCAAAGTAAGCTGCCAGGCGTTCACGAAGGGGACCAGGCAACTCCAGATCGTCAAGGTGGCTGGAGTTATACGCCTGGTATTCATTCAAAGCGTGTTGCCCCAGGCCCAGGAAATCCAGTGTCTCGGCATATATCTTGGCCGGATCAGTAAAGAAATTTTCGCTGCGGATCAGCATGATCTGGCCGGGGTCAAAGCGATCAAACCAGGGCCTCAAATGTTGTGCGTACAGCCCTTTGTACAGGTAGCCGTAGTTCATATAGTCAAAACCCGCCTGGGCCTCCCCTGCCCTCAGGCGCTGCTTAATCGCAGCAATTCGCTTTTCATCTTGCTCGATCGCCTCGGCAAAGCCGCTCGTCTCCAAGCCCGAATTCAAATTCATCTTGTATTCCGAGAAAGCGCGCTCGACTGGATCACGCAGCATGGCAATCAGCTTAATTTTAGGCAACACGCTCTGAACCCGTTGAGCCGCCAGGGGATGGGCCAGCATGGCGGGGCTCGATTCTCTGGTCTGGGAGCCAGTCTGCGCCAATTGGCGCACGCGCGGGAAGAAAGACCGGTACCACCTCAGCCCACGAGCAAAGTTGAGGCCAAAGAAACGGATTTCTTTCTTGTAGGGCATGTGGACTTTGGGGTGCCGTTCCAGATAACGAAACAGCGAGGTTGTGCCCGTCTTAGGTGCGCCGATAATAATGAAGTTGGGCAGTGCGCGCCAGGGCGCACTCAACCAGCGCCAGGCCTTCCAGGGAGCGAAAGTTGCCTTGCTATACAGGTGGCCAATGCCGCGCCGTTCCGCTTTTTCAAAGTCTAAGTAGTTCATGTGTACAAAAGAGTAGCTTATCCTTACGCTAATCATAGAGGAGCTTGTTCATTTTGCGGACAGGCCAGTT
>OMJR01000133.1 GCA_900299355.1 Anaerolineaceae bacterium | reverse complement strand
TACAGCTAATACATAGTATTTATTGTAGTCTGGGTCTGCAATGTAAACATGCGGCTCTCTTCTTTGGTCCATTTCATAATATTCATACTTCTCGATGAAGGTCTCAATCTCAGCCTCAACTTCTGCTTCAAAACTAATAAGTACGTCATTGTCTCTAAGTTTCCTTACGTCAATAGCATCGACAAACATTACTGTCGGAATACCCACCACGTGACTCAGATCCCAGTTGGGGTTCAACCCTAAATCGCCTGGATTCCACTCTTTATACCCAAGGTAAGTAACCAGGTCCTCTTGCAAGAAATCCTCTAAGTTAATGGCGTGATGACTACCTTCTGTAAGTTGAGTTTTTATGCCATCAATAACCTGCAATCGTGGTTTTATTTCTTGGTCAACAAATTTTGAAAGACTAGTAAACAACTCGACCTTCGTTTCTAATCCAAGTTGTTCCAAGTGCTTTATCAATGCTATATCTAGCTTATTTTCATCTTCATTATCTGCGAAGTCTTTAATGTTTTTGGTGACCAGGGCAACTGGATCAGAATTTTCCTCCGCGGAAAGCGTTTCGACAATGGAATACCATAACAACGTATCTCTATACCCTCCCGTATCACTTTCTCTAAAAGGTTTCTCCCTTCTAAGGGCCCTCTCCACTAACTCTTTATGCCCAACATTTGGGTAGTCTACCAACTCAGCTTTTGTCAAAAGGACTGTCTGAACATGTTGGTCAAAAATTTCCTTTGCCTCAGTACTTTCGGGCAAGTCGAAAGAAGAGGGGAAAATACCTATTTTTTGGAAGTGTAGTTTGCCCGATTGGCGTTTTTGCTTTTCGTATATCTCTTCATACTTGTTAACCAATTCTTCGTACACTAGTCTAGAAATAAAAAGGCTGTGCCCAGTTACTTCAAGCTCATTTAACAATGTTTGGATCTGCGGATTGCTGAACGAGAAATCACTTACCAAAATATTCGTGTCTAAAAATACCTTCATTCTCCCTGCCTTAACAACCTTCCTTAGTACACCTACTAAGGAAATAGAAATCTCTACCTTAGCTTAACACTAACAATCACCCCACCATCCCCAACTCCAACGCTTCCCTCAAGGTCCGCGCCTCTTTCACCTCTATCCCCTTGGGCAATTCCTCGCCCGACTTCATGCGCTTGGGCAGCACGGCGGCCTTGAAACCCAGGGCTGCGGCTTCCTTTAAGCGTGCGGCGGTCTGCGATACGCTGCGCAGCTCGCCGCTCAGGCCCACCTCGCCGATCAAGACCGTATCCGCTTTCAACGGCTGATCCTTGCTGGAGGAGGCGATTGCCGCCGCCAGCGCCAGGTCGGCGGCCGGCTCGCCAATGCGCAGCCCGCCCACCACGTTCACGAACACATCCTGGTCGCCCAGCTTTATGCCCAGCCGCCGGGTCAGCACCGCGGTCAGCAGCAGCAAGCGGTTGTTATCCACCCCGTTGCCGGCCCGGCGTGGGTTGCCGAAGGCCGTCGGGCTGGTCAGGCCCTGCACCTCCACCAACAGCGGGCGGGTGCCCTCCATCGTCACCGCGATCGCGCTGCCCGGCGCGCTCACCACCCGCTCGGCCAGGAAAGCTTCGCTGGGGTTGGGCACCTCGATCAGGCCGCGGCCCAGCATCTCGAACACCCCCACCTCGGCTGTAGCGCCAAAGCGGTTCTTCACCGCCCGCAGCAGCCGGTAACTCTGGAAGCGGTCGCCCTCCAGGTACAGCACGGTATCCACCATGTGCTCCAGCATGCGCGGCCCGGCGATCACGCCTTCCTTGGTCACATGCCCAATCAGGAACACCGCCAGCCCGCTACCCTTGGCCAACTGCCGGAACTTATCACTACATTCGCGCAGCTGGGTGATCGAGCCCGCCGACGAATCCAGCGCCGGGTCGTACACGGTCTGGATCGAATCAATAATCAATAAGCGCGGCTTGACCGTTTGCACATGCTGCAGGATTGCATCCAGGTTGGTCTCGGTCACCAAAAGCAGGTTTTCCGGCAAAGCCATCGCGTCAGCCTCGGATTGCAGTCGCCCCGCCCGCGACTTGATCTGCCCCGGCGACTCCTCTCCGCTGACATACAGCACCGGGCCGCTGGCCGCCATCTCCATCGCGGTTTGCAACATCAGTGTGGATTTGCCAATCCCCGGGTCGCCGCCCACCAGCACCAGCGAACCCGGCACGATGCCGCCGCCCAGCACGCGCGCGAATTCCCCAATGGAAAGCGGGATGCGCTCATCTGCGCCGCCCTCCACCTGGGCGATGGGGCGCGGTTTTGGAGCACTTCCATTTAGAGCCACCCGTCGCGGGCTGCTCTCCACTTCGCCGGGCATTAATTCTTCGGTGTAGGATTCCCACTCGCCGCATTGCGGGCATTTGCCCAGCGGCTTGGCCGCCGTGCGCCCGCAGGCCTGGCATACATAATGCGTTTTGGTCTTCGCCATGTCCTTATCCTAGCATATTTAGAACAAACGGTCTAGCCATATTGCGGGTCACATACCTCGCTTCAAACAAAAAGAGCGCCCAACTGGGCGCTCTTTTGATTTAAGTCTCTATACCGGCTAGTTTGCCGCTACGGCTTCCGTCGGCGGGGATTTCTTCTTTTTCTTTTTGCCCTTGCTCAACACAATCTCGGGCTGTTCTTCGCCGACTTCGATATCAACCACCACCGTGTCGCCGTCCTCGAATTCGCCATTGAGCAGCTTATCGGAGAGCGGGTCCTCGATCTTGTTCTGGATCACGCGCTTCAGCGGGCGTGCGCCGTATTCGCGGTCATACCCCAGTTCGGCCAGCAGGTTAATCGCTTCGTCAGTGGCCTCCAGCACGATCTCGTTTTCTTCGAGGCGCTGGGAAACCTTATCCAGTTCCAAGTTGACGATGTTTTGCAAATCGTCGCGGCGCAGCGCGCGGAAGATGATAACCGAATCCACACGGTTGATAAATTCCGGGCGGAACACGCGCTTCAGCGCATCAGTCAGCTTCTTGCGCATGTCTTTGTATTCGATTTCTTCCTCCAGGGTTTCGTCCACCTTGAGGTTGAAGCCGATATCGGTCTTGCGCATGATTACGTCGGCGCCCACGTTGGAGGTCATGATAATAATCGCATTGCGGAAATCCACTTTGCGGCCGCGGGCATCCGCCAGGTGGCCCTCTTCCATAATCTGCAGCAGCATGTTGTGCGCTTCGGGATGGGCCTTCTCAATTTCGTCAAAGACCACGATGGAGTAGGGGCGGCGGCGGATCGCCTCAGTCAGCTGGCCGGCGTCTTCATAACCGACATAGCCAGGAGGCGCGCCCACCAGGCGGCTGACGCTGTGGCGCTCCATGAATTCCGACATGTCCAGCTGGATCAGGGCTTCTGCGCTGCCGAACAGGAAGCGCGCCAGCGCCTTGGTCAGTTCGGTCTTACCCACGCCGGTGGGGCCTAGGAAAATGAAGGAGCCGATCGGGCGCTTGGGATCCTTGAGGCCCGCACGCGCACGGCGCACCGCCTTCGAGATCGCCTCAATCGCCTCATTCTGGCCTACGATATGGTCATGCAGGTCTTCTTCCATGCGCAGCAGGCGTTCCGATTCCTCTTCGGCGATTTGCATCACCGGCACGCCGGTCCACATGGCAATTAATTCAGCGATATCGTCCACCGAAACAATCGGGCTGGTGTCACGATCCCAGGTGTTGCGCAGGGTTTCAAGCTGGCCTTCCAGCTCGGACTCGCGCTCATCCATGGTTTCCGCTTCTTCCTCGCGGCCGCTTTCCTCGGCCTCCAGGCGTTCGCGGCGCAATTGCTTCAATTCTTCGGTGATCTCGCGCGCTTGCTGCGCGGCGAGACTCTTATACATGCGCACCCGCGAGGCTGACTCGTCAATCAAGTCGATCGCCTTATCCGGCAGGAAGCGCTCGGTAACATAGCGGGCCGACAAGCGCGCCGCCGCTTCCAGCGCTTCATCGGAAATGCGCAGGCGGTGGTGCTCTTCGTAAGCGTTGCGCACCCCGCGCAAAATATCAATCGCCTGGTCCACAGTCGGTTCTTCGACAATCACCGGTTGGAAGCGGCGCTCCAAAGCCGAATCGCTCTCAATATGCTTGCGATACTCGTCCAGTGTGGTAGCGCCGATCACTTGCAATTCACCGCGCGACAGGGCCGGCTTCAGAATGTTGGCCGCATCCACCGAGGAGCCGGCCGCGCCGGCGCCCACCAGCATATGCGCCTCGTCAATAAACAGGATTGCTTCGCTGGCCTTGAGCTCGTCGATCACCTTCTTGAGGCGCTCCTCAAACTGGCCGCGGTACATCGTGCCGGCCACCAGGGAGCCGACGTCTAATTGCAAGACTTGCTTGCCCAGCAGGGGCGCTGGCACATCGCCGCTGCTGATGCGTTGGGCCAGGCCCTCCACGATCGCGGTCTT
>OMJR01000132.1 GCA_900299355.1 Anaerolineaceae bacterium | reverse complement strand
TTCGAAGTCAGGCGCTCTATCCATTGAGCTACGGGCGCAGACCCCACCATTATATAGCTTCGGTGCGGCTTTGAGCGTTATACTCAGCGTATATCGGCATCCAATGACTCCCACCACCCGTCTGAAATTCGAAGCTACTCCTGAGCGGGGCCAGGTATCGGCGCTCTTCACGCGCCCTGAGGACGCCCTTGCCTTACTGGTGATTGCCCACGGGGCCGGCACCGATATGGAGCACTATTTCCTGAACGGTTTGGCCGCCGCCCTGGCGGGCCAGCGCATTGCCAGCTTTCGCTACAACTTCCCCTACCGCGAAGGAGGCAAACGCGGCGGCCCAAATGGCAAGGCCATCCTGATGGCCACCGTGCGCGCTGCCCTTGCCGCGGCCGCAGCAGCCGCCCCCGACTTGCCGCTCTTTGCCGGAGGTAAATCGATGGGCGGGCGCATCACCTCCATGGCGGCCAGCCAGGCAGCCCTGCCCGGCGTGCGCGGTTTGATATTCTTCGGCTTCCCGCTGCATCCCGCTGGCAAGCCCGCGACGGAGCGCGGCGACCACCTCGCCGCCGTGGAGATTCCCATGCTCTTTCTGCAAGGCCCGCGCGACACCCTGGCCCTGCCAGAACTGATTGGGCCGCTGGTCAGACAACTCGGCCCGCGCGCCAGCCTGCACTCCGTTGATGGCGCCGACCACAGCTTCAAGGTCTTGAAGCGTTCCGAACGGACTGAAGCAGATGTAATTGAAGAGTTGGCCCAGGTGAGCGCCGCATGGATGACCGAGCGAGCTTAGTTGCCCTCGGTCAGTGTGTAATAGTTGTAAATCGCTTCCGATAAATCCGAAAACATCGTCGAAATCGGTTCCCAGATTAACTGCACCGGGTGATACAGAAAGATTGAAACTACGTAATCACCACTGGGCGTGAATACAATCCCTACATCGCCCATGCTGTTGATTACCCCCGTATTGGGATTGGTTACCCAGCCGTGCTTGTGGGCAATTTGCGTGCCCTCTGGCGGCCCGCCTTCCAGCAGCACGCCCAGCAGGTTCTGCGTCAGCACCTGTACGATTTCCTGGCACTCGGCCTGGGTCAGCAGGTCGCCATACACCGCCACCAGCGCACCCCCGCCGCTTTCCGCGCACTGGTAAATATCCGCCAGCAGCATCCCCATATCACTAGCCGTGGTCTGGTTGTACGGGTCCGGGTCGGTATCCACGTCGGTACGCGCCTGGGCCGGCGTCTCATAGCGCGCCAGCAGCGGCGCGCCCAAATAGAACTGCCCCGCCAGGAAGGTGTTCTGCAAGCCGACTTCATGTAAGTCCTGGGTGATCATCAGCGGCGCCTGGCTGGGATCAATCACGATCTCCATCAACTCATCCGCCGGGTCATTAAAGGACTGGATGATCATTTCCTGGATCAGTTCATCCAGGGCTCCCTCGGGAGCCGTGTCCAGGCGCTTATAGGTACTGACCAGGATCGGGATCTTGATCGTGCTGGCCGCGGTGAAGGTGACATCCGGCGTAGTACTCAGATTTTCGCCTAGCTCGTAGGCGAAATGCATTTCCTGCCCCGTTTCCAGATCCTGGAAATAGACTACGGCCAATCCGTCGTAGCCAGCTACTTCCATAATCTGCTGCAGTTGCACCTGTAGGTTTTCCAGATTGGGGCGCGGGGGCTCGGCTAGTTGGATGGGCAGTTCCACTGTCCGGTTCTCGGCCGAGAATAGGGCGTTCTCCACCCGCGGCATCGCTTGGTCCAGGTTGATCGCCGTCCCCGGCGAGTCGCCCGAGAAGCGTGTTGACCCTGGCACCGGTTGCGAAGGGGTGGGAGGATTGTCGTAGCGGCCGCCCACCTCCCGTTCCAGGTACGCTGCCAGCGCGGCATCCGAATAGCGCGCCGTCAACGGCACGGGATCAACGCTGCCGAGGTTGCCCCACAGGTAATCCCAAAAGCCCAGCCAAAAGGATCCGCCAGTGCGTTCCAGGTCTGCGGCCGCGATCATGGTTTCCAGGTCCAGGCTAAAGTCCACCTGATTAGGCAGCATACGGATCACCTGGTCTTCATAATACAACTCCACCGGTTGGCTGTAGACCTCGAGCAAGCGCTCGGCTGCGGCCTGGCGGCTGAGGTTGCCCACCGGCACGTCAGCAACCACCAGCCCGGCCGGGAAATTGGCTCGGTTGCGGCTGTACACAATCAACTGCAGGGTCAGCAGCACGATCGTGGCTACAATTAATACGCTGGATACCCAGCGCAGCATGGGTGTTTGTCGTCGGGATCGCATGGCGTTTTCGGGGAATCGAGGCGAGTATATCACGCTGATTTTTGTATGCTAAAATGCCCCCATTAGGGTTCAATGAATCCACTCCGGCTCGAAAGCACCCCCACCTCCATGCCCACAAGATGCTGCGCGCGTTCCTGATCTATCTTTCCCAGGCGGATTGGGCGCGTCGTATAGTCATGCGCTTCAGTCTCGCTCGTCGCACCGCCCTGCGCTTTGTGGCTGGCGAAACGCTGGATGAAGCCCTGGCGGCCGTGGCCGATCTGAATGCGGCCGGCATGCTGGTCACCCTCGATTTGCTGGGCGAGCATACCCACAATGCCGAGGTCGCCACCCAGGCCACCGACCGCATTTGCGAAACGCTGGATGCTATCGCGGCCAGCCACGCCAACTCCACGCTCTCGATTAAACTGACCCAAATCGGTCTCAAGCTGGACCCCGATTTGTGTGCGGCCAACCTGCAACGCATTGTGGAAACCGCCCAGCGCCACGGCAACTTTGTGCGCATCGATATGGAAGACTCGCCGGTCACCGATATCACCCTGGATTTGCTGCGCCGCATGCGCGACCAGGGGTTCAACAATGTCGGCGCCGTGATCCAAAGCTACCTTTACCGCAGCGACGAAGATGTCGCCGCCCTATTAAAAGAAGGCATTCGCATTCGTATGGTCAAGGGCGCCTATATGGAACCTCAGGACGTGGCCTATCCGAAGAAAGAGGACGTGGACGCCAGCTTCGACCGCTTGACCGCCGCCATGCTGGAGGCGAGCCTCGGCTGGAGCGCTGATGCGCCCCCCGGCGCGGGCTGGCCGCCCCTGGCCGCGGTCGGCTCCCACGACGAAGCGCGCATCGATTTTGCCAAGGCCACCGCCGCCGATCTCGGTCTGCCCAAATCCGCTGTTGAAATCCAAATGCTCTACGGCATTCGCCGTGAATTGCAATCCCAATTAGTGGCCGAAGGCTACCCGGTGCGCATCTACGTGCCTTTTGGCACGGAGTGGTACCCCTATTTCATGCGCCGCCTGGCCGAGCGCCCCGCCAATCTGTGGTTCTTCTTGTCCAACTTGTTTAGGAGCTAGCCATGTCTGCCGTTCAAAAGATCGCCGATACCCTCGAACGCGAAGGCCAAAAGACGCTGGCTTTTTTCGAAGAGTTGACTAACGAGCAATGGGCGACCCAGGTCTACAGTGACGGCGACCGTTGGACGGTACACCACTTGTTGGCCCATTTCACCGAAGTTGAAGGATCGATCCCGGCCTTGATCAAGCGTATTGTTGGCGGCGAACCCGGCGTAGCCGAAGATTTCGATATCGATCGCTGGAACGCCCGCTACACCATGGAAATGAGCGCCCACGATCGCGGCTACTTGCTGGCTGAATTTGCTGCCCGGCGCGCGGCCACGGTGGCAATGGTTCGCGGCTTTAGTGAAGATGATTTGGCCGCTAGCGGCCGCCACCCGTTCCTGGGCCAGGCCCAGGTCAAAGATATGCTCAAGCTGATGTACGTTCACCTGATGCAGCATCAGCGCGATATGCGCAACGTTCTCGATCGCTAGGCCCGGCACGTTACAATCCGCGCATGGCCGCTTCCCTGCCAATTTCTGATATGTACCTTTTCCCGCTCAAGCGTGAAGACGGGCGCCTGGTCATCCTGCGCGAACAGGATCACCTGTTGCGCCGCTTTGGGGTGTTGGAAACCCAGTCGGTGGAACCCGGCGCCAGTACCGGCTTTGGCCTGCGCGCCGAGGCCGACCAGATCCTGGCGCCCCTGGATGGGGCCGTTGACCTGAGCCTGGTCGATCTCCGGTCCGCTTCGCCCAGCCACGGCGCCCGCGTTGAAATCAGCCTGACCGCCGTGGAGCCCCAGGCGCTGCTGCTGCCTTTTGGCGTTGCCTGCCGCCTGAGTAGTAGCCAGGGCGCCCGCCTGCTGCGCCTCAGCACACACAGCGCCACCCATGCGGAGGATGCTGAATTGGCCGAAGGCGACCTCCCCGAGGCTGCCCCGCGGTGAGCGGCCAATCCATTCGGCTCTTTCTGCGCCTATCGCGCCCCGCCTTTCTCATTGGACCTTTGCTTACCTACGCGCTGGGCCTGGGCATCGCCCACTACCTGGGCCACCCGCTGCGGTCTGATGTAGCCCTGCTGGGATTACTGTGGGTCAGCGCCATGCAGTTGTCTACGCACTACTTAAATGAATACTTTGACACCGAAGCCGATAATCGCAACCAGCAGCGCACCTGGTTCAGCGGCGGCAGCGGCGTGCTGGGGGACGGCGACGACCAGTTGCCCCGCCATGTGGCCCTCTTAGCCGCCGCCAGTACGCTTACCCTGGTGGCACTGGCCACCTTCGGGCTGGGGCGCCTGGGCGCCTTGGATCCCGCGGTCGCCGCGATCCTGCTGATCGGCTTCCTGGGCGCTTTCTTCTATTCCGTCCCGCCGCTCAACCTGGCTGCCAGCGGTTTCGGCGAACTGATCACGGCCGCCCTGGTGGCCAACCTGGTGCCGGCTCTGGCCTTCACCCTCCAGGCGGGCGAGTTGCACCGCCTGCTGGCCATGGCCACCTTTCCGCTTACTGGCTTGCATTTGGCTGGCATCCTGGCCTTTGAGTTCCCCGATTACGCCACCGACCTGAAATTTGAGAAGCGCACCCTGCTGGTGCGCCTTGGCTGGCAGCCCGCCATGCTGACGCACAATCTGCTATTACTGGTATCTTATGCTGTGCTGGGCCTTTCCTACGCAGTTGGATTGCCGACTGCAATCGCCTTGCCAGCCTTCCTGACCCTGCCCTTGGCTGCTTTGCAAGTCTGGTACATGCAGCGCATTGACCAGGGCCTCAAGCCCAATTGGAACGCATTGACTCTCAATGCCGTGGCGATTATGGGCGCCACGGTCTATCTATTGGCTTACGCTTTCTGGACGCGTTAACGAAAGGAACCCTCTGATGGCGATACACGCCGGCCAACCCGCACCCGACTTCACTCTGCCTGACGAGACAGGCCGCTCCCACACACTCTCCGAGTATCGCGGCAAGCCCGTGGTGCTTTTCTTCTATCCCGAGGACGACACGCCCGGCTGTACCACCGAGGTCTGCAATTTCCGCGACGACTACTCGGCCTATGAGCAATACGATGTTCAACTGCTCGGCGTTAGCCCCGACGATGAAGAATCCGACGAAGCCTTCAAGAGCAAATTCAATTTGCCCTTCCCGCTGCTAGCCGATGTCGGCCACAAGGTCTGCGACCTCTATGAAGTTTGGGGCGAAAAGGTGATGTTTGGTTTCCGCTACGAGGGCGTGCGGCGCAGCACCTTCGTGATCGATCCGGAGGGAACCATCATCAAGACCTACGCGCAGGTGGGGGTCGAAAAACATAGCCAGGAAGTGCTTGACTTATTGGCGGAACACTTCGCCAAATCTGCGTAAACCCCCAAAAATGAGCAGAAAGTGAAATATGATATACTCTCTTTAGTTCTTTTCGGCACAATACATTTGCACCGCAAGGAACGGTTTCGCTTGACAGATTTCGTGCGTAGCAAGGACCCGGAGGACCACGCATGCTCCATTTTGTAATTGTTGCTGTTCTGGTGGCACTGTCCACATTTGGTTTGGGTAGTTATTTTGCCAGCGGCGCGCTGCTGCCGGAGGCCGCCAGCCAGCAATCACTGGTCATCGACTGGCTGTTTGGCGTTCACGGCTGGCTGGTCGCTTTCTTCTTCTCCCTGATCGTTGTCTTCCTTCTCTATAGCGTGATTGTTTTCCGCCGCCGCCCCGGTGAACAGGGTGATGGCGCCTACATTACCGGCAATCACCAATTGGAAATCATTTGGACGCTCATCCCGCTGGCTATTGTGTTGTGGCTGGCCGTGATCGGCGCCAGTACGCTGGCTGATGTGGAACGCCGCGACCCCAACGCGCTGGTGGTGGATGTCTATGCCGCCCAATGGAGTTGGACCTTTGAATACGAAAACGGGGCCATTACCACCGATTTGGTGCTTCCCGTAAATCAGCAGGTACTGCTGCGTTTGCATTCCAATGACGTGATCCACTCCTTCTACGTGCCGCAATTCCGCGTCAAACAGGATGTTTTGCCCGGCGGCCCCGAATTCACCCGCGAGTTGCGCATCACCCCCACGCAGGAGGGTGAGTTCAAAATCCAATGCGCCGAGCTCTGCGGCCAGTTACATTACGACATGCTGGCCGATGTGATGGTTGTATCGGAAGCTGAATATCTGGTCTGGCTGGATCAAGCCGCCGGTGACTGCGAAGGCACGGACGAGCAATGCGGCCAGCGTTGGGCCAACCAGTTCGGTTGTTTGGCTTGCCACTCGCTGGACGGCAGCGTAATCCTGGCCCCCAGCTGGTTGGGTATTGCCGGCTCCGAAGAGGAATTGACGGATGGAAGCACGGTCCTTGTGGATGCTGAGTACCTGCACCGCTCGATCGTGGATCCAAATGCCCAGATCGTTGCTGGTTTTCAGCCTAACATCATGCCCCAGGATTTTGAAGAGCGCATGACTGAGGAACAAATCCAGCAGGTTATCGCCTTTATTCTTAGTCTCGGTGAGTAATCGTTTAGGAGAGATGGAATGAATTTGCTATCCCTTGGCCTGGTACACGGCCTGATCGCCCAAATAGCCGGCACCATTTTTGGTATGGCGCTGGTCATGTTCTTCCGCGTCGTCGCCGGGCTGCCAGCCTGGGAACGGGAACCGGTCTTTGTGGGCGGCGCCATCGTGGGCGCCATCGCCTTTATGATCGGCGTAGGCGCGCTCAACGATTGGTTCAAATGGGCCCGCGGCGAGAAGACCTCCGACGATATCAGCCCTGATCCCGACAAACCCAATTGGACGCGCTTCTTCAGCGTTGACTACGATCATAAAGTCATCGGTATTCAGTACGGTGTTACCTCCGTCCTGTTGCTGGGCTTTGGCGGCATCTTTGCCATGCTCTTTCGCCTGGAATTGGCTGAAGCCGGCATCACGATTCTGAACAGCGATATCTTTGAATTAATCCTGGGCTACAGCGGCCCGCATCTTTACAACTCGCTGATGAGCTTGCACGGCATCGTCATGATTGCTTCGATCCTGCTCGGTGTCGGTGCTATGTCCAACTATCTGGTGCCCATGCTGATCGGGGCCAACGACATGGCCTTCCCGCGCCTGAACGCTTTCGCCTTCTGGATCAATGTCCCCGGCGCCATCATTCTGCTCAGCAGCCTCTTCCTGGGCGGCTTCGATACCGGCTGGGTCGGCTATCCGCCGCTGAGCCTGCGCGCGCCCCTGGGCATGCAGATGTTCCTGCTGGGCGTCTACATCGTGGGCCTCTCGTCCATCAGCGGCGCGATCAACGTGATCGTGACCGTCTTCCGCCTGCGCGCCCCCGGCATGACCATGATGCGCATGCCGATCTTCGCCTGGGCTGCCCTGGCGACCGCCTTCATCCAGCTGACCGCCACCCAGTTGATTGGTCTCTCCTTCCAACTGACAATGCTCGAGCGCTTGCTGGGTATGGGTTTCTTCACCCCCGATGTGGGTGGTGACCCAATCCTGTACCAGCATTTGTTCTGGTTCTACTCGCATCCCGCTGTATACGTATTTATTCTGCCCGGCCTGGGCGTAATCAGTGAGCTGCTGCCGGTCTTTACCCGCAAGCCGCTCTTTGGTTACCGCTGGGTGGCTTATTCCTCGATGGGCATCGCGCTGGTCGGCTTCTTCGTGTGGGCCCACCACATGTTTTCCTCGGGCATGAGCCCCTATCTGCGGATCCCCTTCATGTATGCCACCCTGCTGGTCGCCATTCCCACCGGCGTAAAGTTCTTCTCCTGGGTCGGCACTTTGTGGCGCGGCAAGATCACCACCCCCACGCCGATGCTCTTCGTACTCGGCTCGATTGTGATCTTCCTGATGGGCGGTGTTACCGGTCCGCCCCTGGGCACTATCGCCACCGACTTGCACCTGCACGATACGTGGTACGTCGTCGGCCACTTCCACGACACCATGTTTGGTGGCTATGTCTTCCCCTTCTTTGCCGCCATCTACTATTGGTTCCCGAAGATGACTGGCCGCAAATACGACGAGCGCCTGGGCAAGCTGCACTTCTGGCTGATGTTCCCCGCCTTCATGGTGATGACTCTCGGCCAGATCTTCCTGGGCATGTTGGGCATGCGCCGCCGCGTAGCTGACTACGA
This sequence comes from Anaerolineaceae bacterium, assembly GCA_900299355.1. Taxonomy (GTDB): domain Bacteria; phylum Chloroflexota; class Anaerolineae; order Anaerolineales; family UBA11579; genus OMJR01. The sequence goes on along the minus strand of OMJR01000132.1, from coordinate 13,215 downwards.
TCCCGCGCTCGGCTTTGACCCGACCCAACTGCTGATCACGATTGCTGGCTTTGCGATCTTTATCTCGGTAATCATCGCGCTTTACAATCTCATTCGCAGCGCCCGCAAGGGCGAAGTGGCCGTGGGCAATGTGTGGAATTCCCGTTCGCCCGAATGGCAAATTCCCAACCCGGCCCCGCTGCACAACTACGCCCATCCTTTCCACGTGGTCGGCCAGCCCTACGACTATGGCTTGCAAGATGCCCCCTATGTGGATATGGATCCGGCTGGCACCCCGGCGCACAGTTAACAGGCCTGAGGAGCAATCATGGCTGAGAAAGAAACCGAAAAACCGCAGAACGCCCGCAAAGACGCCCTGTATGTTGGTGTGTGGGTCTTCTTGATGCTTGGCGTCCTGACCTTTGGCGAATACCTAGTGGGTGTGATCGCACCGCCCTGGGGCAACATCCTGCTCCTGGTGGCCGCCTTCAAGGCCTTCTGGGTGATTAAAGATTACATGCACGTTGGCCGCGCCTTCGGCCTGGATGAAGAGGAGTCGCACTAATGGCAGATCACCACATGACTGCTAGTTACAAGGAACGCTTGGCCCGCAACCGCATGGGCCTCTGGCTGTTCATCATTTCGGATGCCTTTGTATTCATCGGCCTCTTCGTGGCGCGCGTGGTGCTGCTGCCCGGCCAGCGCCCCCATCTGGAGCAGGGGCTGGGCCTGGTCGTCACCACGATGCTGCTGGTGTCTTCGTTCTTCATGAACCGCGCCGAAACCGAGCTGGCGCATGGCAACCGTGCCGGCTTCATGCGCGGTACGTTGATCACCCTGGTTTTGGGCACGATCTTCCTGATCGGCGTGGTCGGCATTGAGTGGCAGATTGCTCCCTTCGGCCCCGCTGATGGCGCCCAGGGCGCGATCTTCTACGCCATGACTGGCTTCCACGCCTTCCACGTGCTCACCGGCGTCATCTTCCTGGCCATCGTCTGGAACAACGGCCGCAAGGGCCATTACAGCGCCGAGGAACACTGGGCGGTCGAAGCCTGCGCGGTCTACTGGCACTTCATTGATGTGGTCTGGATTTTCTTCTACCCCGCGCTATACTTGATGGGTACGCCCGTCTTGTAACTTGACTCTGCTTACGCTAAAGCGGGTTTGTCGGCGGGTGATTGTCCGGTTGGCAAACCCGTTTTGCGTCTAAAGGAACTTAGCAATATGAACAAACGCACCCTCTTGATTGCCAGCGGCATCTTCTTTGTCAGCGTTGCCGCCGTGTTGCTGGGCGCCCAGATTTATAACAACAACAATTCCTTTCGCGGCTCGCTAATCGAGCCCGCCCCGCCGGCCCACGAATTCGCCTTGGAGCAGGCCAACGGCCAAACCTATCGCCTCGCTGACCAGGAGGGCAAGGTAGTCCTGCTATTCTTCGGCTACGCCAATTGCCCCGATTTCTGCCCGGCCACCCTGGCTGAGTTCCGCCGCGCCTACGAGGCCCTGGCCGAGGATGGCCTGCAATCCCAGGTTGAATTCGTCTTCATTACCATCGACCCCGAGCGCGATGATGCCGAATCCGTGGATACTTTTGTGAGCTCCTTCAATCCCAATTTTGTTGGCCTCTCCGGCACCGAGGAAGAATTGCAACCCGTCTGGGATGGCTACTTTGTCTTTCGCGAGAAGCAAGAAGTCGGCTCCGAGGCCGGTTACCTGATGGCCCACAGCACGCGGGTCTACGCCATTGATACCGATGGCAATCTGCGGCTCACATTCCCCTTCGGCCAGACCGGCGAGGATATGAGCCACGACGTGCGCATGCTGCTCGAAGAGTAATTTATGCGTCCCACCGATTACATGGCGCTCTACGGCAAGCGCTTCTTGCTGGTGCTGCTGCTCTCCACGCTGGCTGTTGTGCTGATTAGCGAGCTGGGCATCATCATCCAGAACGAAAGCGCCGCCCGCGCCCCCGAAACGGTCGAGCTCGTGATTCCGGCCGGCACCGCTGCCAAGGTTGATGCCGGCGAAGAAGCCCCCGGCATCCCCGATGAGTTGTCCTTCGTACTGGGCGACACCCTGCTGGTCCGCAACCAGGATGAGGTCGACCACACCCTGGGGCCGCTCTACATCCCCGCCGGCACCAGCGCCATGCTAACCCTGGAAGAGCCCGAGAACTTCGCGCTCACCTGCAGCTTTAAGCCTTCCCGCTACCTCGGCTTGGACGTGAAGCCGCCCACCACCTGGGAGACGCGCCTCACCGCCCTGGCCTTTGGCCTACCCCCCACGGCCGCGCTCTTCTTCGTTTACAGCCTGGTGGTCTATCCCATCGGCCCCAAAGACGAGACCGCCGCCCCCACCAAAACGCCCTGAACATGTTACGCGCCCTGTTTAGCCGTCGTTGGCTGCTTGCCAACCTGATTGTGCTGGCCGCCCTGGCCGTGCTGGTGCGCCTCGGCATCTGGCAGCTCGACCGCCTGGAATGGCGCCGCGCCCACAATATCCGTGTGCAGGAGAACCAACAGGCGCCGCCATTGCAATTGGATGCCGCGGCTCTGGAAGCCCGGGCTTTGGATGCCGATTTCTATGACATGGAATTCCGCTCCGTTGTCGTCACCGGCAAATACCTTACGGATGATGAAATCGTGTTGCGCAATCAGGTGTGGGGTGATGAATTTGGCACCCAACTGGGCGTCAAGCTTTTTACCCCGCTGCTAATTCCCGGCACCGATAGCGCCATCCTCGTTGAGCGCGGCTGGATTCCCGATGCGCATGCAGCCAACCCCGTCCGCCAGGCCTACGCCGTGGATGGCGCAGTCACGGTCGAGGGCTGGCTGCGCCGCGCCGAAACCGATTTCAATATCAATCTCAATCCCGACCCAACCCTGGCCCCCGGCGAGAGCCGCTTGGATGCCTGGAACCACCTGGATTTAGCCCGCCTGGACGCCCAAACCGAGGTGGACTTGCTGCCGGTCTATTTGCAGCGCGCCCCGGATGAGCCCCAAAGCAGCCCGCCCTTCCAACTCCAGCCCTCATACGACCTGGGGGAAGGCCCTCATTTGGGGTATGCTATCCAGTGGTTCATCTTCGCTGCCGTCTTGGCGCTGGGCTACCCCATCTATGTGCAACGGCAGGAAGCTGACCGTCAATCCAATACCGAGTAAGGCACTGTGACCCAAACCAAGCCATCATCCCCAACCTCTGACCGCCTGCGCCACCTGGCGTTGGCCGCCGTCATCATCACCTATCTGCTCATCGTGGTGGGCGGCATTGTGCGCGTAACCGGCTCCGGCCTGGGCTGCCCCGATTGGCCCACCTGCTTTGGCCGCTTCGTCCCCCCGGAACGCATCGATTCCATCATTGAGTACAGCCACCGGGCAATTGCCGGCGTCACGGCTTTGGTGGTGGTGGCCACCTTTTTTGTCGCCCGCCAACGCCATCGCGATGTCAAGCTGATTTACACCCCGCTGGCCTGGACGCTGCCCATCTTGGCCCTGCAGGCGCTCCTCGGCGCCATCGTGGTATGGACTGAATTGCCCGCCTGGCTGGTGGCCATCCACTTGATGACCGCGCTGGTGTTGCTGGGTCTATTAATTACTGTGGCCGTGACCGCCTTCGTGCGCCACCGCAATCCCGCCCAGCCCGACCGCTTGAGCTTCCAATCACCCTTTGCGCGCATGGCGCTGGGCGCGGCGATAGGCGTTTTCGTGGTGCTGGTCAGCGGCGCTTTTGTGGCCGTCAGCGATGCCACCTATGCCTGTTCCGGCTGGCCGCTCTGCAATGGAGAATTGATCCCCAGCCATCCCTTAGGCTGGATTCACATGCTGCATCGCCTGGCCGCTGGGTTGCTCACCTTCCACATGATTTTCTTCCTGCGCCGTGCCTGGCGCAGCCAACGCAACCAGCGCGCCATCCTCTCCGCCGCTACGCTTACCGTGGTCTTCTATTTTGCCCAGGTGCTGGTCGGCGCCCTCAAGGTCAGCACGAGCTTTCCCATTTATCTGCTGGGCTTGCATGTCGCCACCGCGGCGGCGGTCTGGGCGCTGGCAGTGGTCACCGCGGTGCTGGTCGGTCTGGCGGCCCGCAGCCCCGAAGCGGAGGCCGAGGGGGCCGCTCAGCCCGTTGATAAGAAGCAGCGCGGCAAAGACTTGCTGCAACTTACCAAGCCGATTATCGTCGCCCTGCTGTTGGTCACCACCTACGCCGGCATGGTTGTCGGCGCGCATGCCTTGCCCTCGCTCTCGCTGGCTTTTTGGACCATGCTGGGCGGCGCGCTGGCTGCTGGCGGCTCCGGCGCGGTCAATCAATACATCGACCGTGAGCTGGATACCCACATGACCCGCACCGCCAAGCGGCCGATTGCCGCCGGGCGCATGACCCCCGCCGAAGGTTTGGCCTTTGGCCTGGCCCTGCTGGTGATGTCCTTCTATTTCTTTGCCGGTTTCGTGAATTTGCTCGCGGCCCTGTTGGCGCTGGCGGGCATGATTTACTACATCGTCCTCTACAGCCTGTGGCTGAAGCAGGCCACCGTGCAAAATATTGTGATTGGCGGAGGCGCCGGCGCTATCCCGCCGCTGGTGGGTTGGGCGGCGGCCACCGGCAGCCTCACCATCCCGGCGCTCTTCCTCTTTGCCATCATTTTCATGTGGACTCCGCCGCATTTCTGGGCCCTGGCGCTGATTAAGCAGAAAGAGTACGCCCGCGCGGGCGTGCCCATGCTGCCCGTTGTGCGCGGCGAGCGCAACACCCGCTGGCAGATTTGGCTCTACACGCTGGAACTGGTCGCGCTGACTCTCTTGCTGCCCGTGCTGGGCATGGCCGGCAGCGTATTCTGGATTTCGGCCATCCTGCTAGGCGCCATCCTGATTTACGTCGCCTGGCAGGTTTGGAAAGTGGGCGGCAACAAGATTGCCTACCGCATGTACCGCTACTCCAGCATGTACCTGGCGCTGCTTTTCTTCGCCCTGGTCGTCGACGCGCTGGTCTAGCACTCTGCTTGGCTAAAGGAACGTGAAGCGCAAAACAAAGTTTCACCCTGAGCGACGCACCTCAGGTGCGCTAGCGAAGGGTATTTGCTGACCCAACCCCTACTCAGGCTGGTAGAGTTCAATAGCCTCCCACAAAACAAAAAAAACGGCCCCTCGGGGCCGTTTTTTTAATCTTCAACTTTCAACCTGCTTTACCGCTGCTCCACCACCACTTCCACCTCAATGTCACCCGCCTGTTCAAAGTGCAGGGTGACCACAGAGCTCTCGCCTTCAACGAGGTCCATTTGCAGGTCAATCAGCATCACATGGTAGCCGCCGGGGGCAAAAGCCACTTCGTCCCCGCTGGGGATGGCCAGGCTGTCCACTGGCGCCATCTGCATCACGTCCGTATCCATGCCCATGTCATCGCTGCCGCTCATATGTTCGCTGTGGTCCATGCCCTCTTCATCATCCATGTCCATCTCATCCTCGGCGGCCATGGTTTCATGGATTTCCACCGCCCGGGCCACATCCGCGCTGGCGCCCAGCAGCACGTCATCCGCGCCGCCGTTGCTCACCAGCATGTACACGGCGCCATTGCTGTCGGCGCTGGCCGGACGCGCCCAGGCATCCTGCACCGCCAGACCGCCGCTGCCGCCGCAGGCGCTGAGCACCAGGCAAGCAACGGCCAATACGACTAAACTGCGTTTCACAATCTCTCCTTACTTCTCGGGAAAAGTTTTAGCTGGCGCGTACCCAGACACGCGTGCCGTGGCCGACTGTTTGCACCTCGACCTGCTCGTGCTCGGGGCCGAGCCAGCGAAACATCCACTTGGCTTCGTCGGGAGTCATATTGACGCAGCCGTGGCTCATTTCATTGCCGTAGTTGTCATGCCAATAAGTGCCGTGGAAGGCCACGCCCCACTCGTGGAAATAGCTCACCCAGGGCACGCCGGGCAACTCGTAGGCCAGCGGGTCGGCCGTCACTGCGCCGTTGCCCATGTGCCGCACTGGCATCTTGGAAAACACCGTCCAGGCCCCCATCGGTGTGGCGGCCGGGATGCCGTTGCTGGTCACCAGGTAGGGGATGCCGGTGGAGATTTTGGTGTCCAGCACCACCTCATCACCCTCATAAGCCCACAAGCGCTGCTCGGCGATGCTGACTTCAACCCGCTTCTGCGCCGGTTCCACGCTGCCCGCAATCGGGCTGATTTCCTCATCCGGAATCAGGCGCAAGTGGCTGGCCAGCACGTAATACTTGATGTAGAGCAGCTCGTCTTCAATTTCATACCACAACGCGCCATCGGGACCTTCCTTGATGCCGGTCACCCAGTGCGTCGAGCGGTAATACAGGCGGTACAGCTTCGTCCAGCCATAGGTAGCCGTGTCGCGAAAGCTTTGCGTAATCGGTACGGTCACTTCGGCCAGGTAGCGGCCCTCGCGCAGGTTGCTGCGCACTTCGTTGAGCACCGTTTGCACCGGTTGCAGGTAGGCGGTGTGGGCATAGCCCTCGTCCACCTGGTACCAGCGCGGGTTGAAATCAGGGCCATCGGCCTCGAGCAAGTCGTAGTAATAAAGTAGTTGGTCTTTCTTACGGGTGGCGACCACGTCGCTGCTGTAGCTCGGCTCGCTGTACAGCCGGATTTCATCCGTGCCCACGCGCACTAAACCTAAAGCTTCGCTGGGCGTGTTTCCCGGCACCGAGAGCGCCGGGCGCAACGCCAAACCACCGGCGGCCAGGCCGCCTAACTGCAGGAATTCGCGACGGGACAATCTTGAAGCCATAGTTCCATTCTACCCAAGTTCCCCTCACCAAGCTTTAATCGCGAGTGAGAACTACCGGCTGGTTATAATCGCCATCTATGTCGGATTTGGCTATCGACCTGCAATCTTTTATCCGCGTAGCGGCGGCCCTGGCCGGGCTTTTCGCGCTCTTCGCCTTCTGGCGTGGGCGGGCGACCATCCGCGAATCGGGTCGTTTGCCCTACCTGCGCTTGCGCCAGCAACGCGTGGTGCGCGGTTGGCAACTGATTGTTGTGGCGCTCCTGCTGATTGCGTTGGCTGCCTGGCTGGCGATTGACGGCGAACGCACCGCCTACACGCTCTTCCCCGTCACCGCCACACCCAGCCCCTCGCTCCCGCCGTCGCTGACGCCCACCATCACGCTCACGCCCACGATTACGTTGACCCCCAGCAATACGCCCACACTGCAATTTACCTATACCCCCACCGCCACCGGCATTCCCACCGTGCCTTCCAGCGTGCTCAGCCAGTTCACCGCGCTGGTCACCCCCAACCCCGGCGCGGTTTTCAGCCCGCTGATTTTTGCGCGCGACATCAACGCCGCCTTCGAACCAGTCGGCGCCGCCAGCGTCTTCCAAAATCCGGTCAATGGCATTTACGCCTATTTCAGCTACGACCAGATGGCGCCCGGTGTGCAGTGGACCGCGGTTTGGTATCGCGATGGGCAGCTGGTGCACTACGAGACCAAGCCCTGGGATGGTGTCACCGGCGGCCTGGGCTTCAGCGATTGGTTGCCCGATGCGGATGAATGGTTACCTGGAATCTATTCGGTGCAAATCTTTGTCGGCCAGCAGCATAAGGTGGGCGGCAGCTTCGAGGTGCGCGGCGAACCCCCTACTGTGACCGCCACCCCGACCCCCAGCGATACCGCCACCCCCACGCCGACGCGCACAGCCACGCCCACCATCACCCCCACACACACCCGCTTCCCGACGGCGACGCCTTAGGCTTGCTTGGGCAGCAGGCCCAGCTGGCCGGTCTTGGGGCTCAGGTGGGTTGCCACTTCGGCCGCAATCCCTGCATTGTTTTTGAGCAAGGCCAGGTTGGCCTTCAAGCTCTTATCTCCGCTCAGTTCGCTGACCCGCTTCAATACATAGGGCGTCACCGCCTGCCCTCTCACGCCTTCCACCTGCGCGTCCTTGAGCGCTACCTCAATCCAGCCATCAATTTGCTCGTGGGCTAGGGCAGCGTCCCCCGGCAGCGGTGCGGCCAACAGCAACCCGCCGCCGCCCAGCGTCCAATGCGTTTGGGCCAGCGTGGCCATCTCTTCGGCGCTCTCCACCCGGCCGCTGTTGCGCAGGCCGCTTTCACGGCTGTAGAAGGCCGGGAATTCGTCGGTTTGGTAACCAATCACCGGCACACCCAGGGTTTCCAATTCTTCCAGGGTGCCGGGTAAATCCAGGATAGCTTTGGCGCCCGCGCACACCACCACCAATTGGCGGCGCGCCAGCTCGCTCAAATCGGCGCTCACGTCACGGGCTGCGTTGCGGTGCACCCCGCCGATGCCGCCCGTCGCGAAAACCTGGATGCCGGCCTGCGCCGCCACCCGCAGCGTGGCCGCCACAGTGGTCCCGCCGCTGGCTTCCTGCGCCACGGCCGCCGCCAAATCGCGGCTGCTCAGCTTGCGCGGCGCTTTATCCTGCGCCAATTCCTGCAATTCCTCTTCTTCCATGCCCACCAGCAATTGGCCTTTGAGCACGCCAATCGTCGCCGGCGCCGCACCGCCCGCCCGCACGATATCTTCCATCTCCTGCGCCAGTTTCAGGTTCTCGGGCTGGGGTAGGCCGTGGGTGATAACCGTTGATTCCAGGGCCACCACCGGCCAGCCGCGCCGCTGCGCTGATTGCACTTCTTTGGACAACTTATAAAATTTTGCCAGAGCCATCAAATCACCAATTGGTCGTAGAGGAGTTCCAGAGACAGGTCTTCACGCACCGAGCCGCGCCGCCGCAGCGTCAGCGAAGCCGCCGAGATGCCCAGCCGCACCGCTTCGTCAGCAGGAATTTCGTTCAGCAAGGCGAAAATCACCGCCGCGCTCAGCGCGTCGCCGCCGCCGGTGGGGTCCACAATCTCGGTTTTGATGGCCGGGATGTGGCCGCTGCCTTCCGCGCTGGCGTAGGCCAGGCCGAATTCCGCCAGGGTCACAATCGCGAATTCCACGCCCAGGCTCACCAGGTCCTTGGCGGCCATCACGCCCGCCTGGCTGTCGCGCGGGTCAATCGCGCGCTCCAGGTAGACGCTGGCTTCGCGCACGTTAGGTGTCAGCAAGAAGATTTGCTCCAGGTGCGGGGTCAGCGCCGTGGCCAGGCTGGTCGAGGTCGGGTCGGCGCACACCGGCAATTAACTCTCCGCGGCTAATTCCAGGGCCGTGGCCAGCGTCTCGGGCTGCAGATTGGCGTCCAGGAACAGCATCGCCGACTTCTTGAACAAATCTTTCTGGTCGCGTAAATACTCCGCCGTAACCTGTTCCAGCGCGCGCATATCGTCCAGCCCAAAGCTCAATTGGCCCTGGGTATCAATCACCGCCAGGTAGCTGCCGGTGGGTAGGTTGGCGCTGATTTGCACGCCGCCCACGGTGACGCCGGCCTGTTCGGTGTGGCGCAGCAGTTGCTGGCCCACCTGGTCGCCGCCAATCACGCTTAGTAATTCCACCGCCTGGCCCAGGCGCGCCAGGTTCTCGGCCACATTGCGCGCCGTGCCGCCAAAGGATGTGCGGATGCGTGCCGGGTTGGAGGTGCCCGCATCCAGCGGCCCCTGCAGCCGGCCGATGATATCTATCCCGGCCGCCCCGATGACCAGCACCTGGGCTTCATTATCCAATTCGTACTTATCCAGAACCACGCGGTCCTCCCAGGCGGGCGCTCAACACGCCCAGAAAACGGCGCACGGCATCGAAATGCAAATCGTCCTCGCCGCGCATCTCGTCAAAATGGTCCAGTAGTTGGTTGAACAGCGCCGCATAGCCGCCGATGGCGCTGCGCAGCGCCTGGTTGGCGTCGGCCAGGTCCAGCCGCCAAATCGGCAAACTCTCGTAGAGGCGCAGCAATTGCGCCTGGCGGCTGTCCTGATAGGGATTTTCGGCCACCGGGGCTGGCTCCAACTCGTCCTGGTGCGCCTCCAGCAGTTCCTGCGCCGGGCGCGGCAGCGTCCAGGTGCCGATGTCCATCCAGTGCAATTGCAGCCCTAATTCCTCGGCCGCCAGCGCCACGCGGCTCATGAATTGCAAACGAATACGGTCACGCGCCAGGAAGAGTTGCGCCCCCGAGGCGGTGTCCTGGCTTTCCGGGGTGGCAATCAATTCGCCCAGATTGAACTGGGCTACGTAATCCTGCAATTGCTGCTCAAAGAAGCGCTGGCCGCTGCTGGTCAGCGGGCTGCTCTGGCGTCCGCCGGCGCCTGGCGCATCCACCCGCTGCTCATACACCAGGCGCAGCGCGGCCTGCCGCTGGAAGGGGTAGGGGGCGCCCAGGCTGCTTTCCTGCTCGCCGCGCTGCACGCTGTACACCACCCGCGCGCCTTCAATCTGCACCCGTACCCCATCGCGCGTGCGCGCCCACAAATCCAAATTCAGCACCTGGTCGCGCAAATCCAGCACCGTGCGCAAGCGTTCAAAGCCGCCAATGGGCTGGGCGCGCTCGCTGGGCGCCATTACTCGTGGCTGGGCTTGCGCACTCTCGAACACGGCCGCGTTCTCCAACGCCAGCCGTACCTGCGCCGGGCCGCCTACCCGCACCACAGCCCGCTGGGCGCTATCAAAATCCACCTCGCCGCCGTGGATGTTGATCTTATTGGTGCGCCCCCCGAAGGCCGCCCGCCACACGAAGCGCTGCGCTTCAACCAGTGAATCCAGCCCATAAATGGCCTGCACACTGTGCGCCGCGGCCCGCCAGGCTAGCCAGAACACCGACCCGGCGGCCAGAGCATGCCCGACGAAGGGCGCGCTCAGCAGGCGCTGCCAGGGGCCGCTGGCCAGCATCCAGCCCAGGATGGTCAGCAGGGTCAGCGTCAGCAGCAAGCCGCGCCGTCGCCCCGCGGCCGGGTCGGCCGCCATCAGCCAGCGCAAGGCGCGGTTGCGCTCCGGGCGGCGCCCCCTAGTCATAGCGGCGCTCCTCGTCCAGCCACTCGCGCAATTCATTCAATTCGGTTTCCACTTCGGCTTTCAGCCCTGGGGTTTGCTGCGCCCCCGCCAGGCTGCCTTGCAGTAGCAATTGCAGGGTTTCGTATTCGCTGGGCGGGCGCACCACTTTGCCATCGGTGCGCTTCAAACGCTTATACAGCTCAGCGCTCACCGTGCGTAGGAATTCCTGTGAGGCATCCATCTGGCCCAGCAAAGCTTTCTCCACCGCGCGGGCCTTGTTCTGCAACTTCACGCTGGTCGAGCGCTGTTCCCACAGCTCGCGCCAATCGGCTTTGAGGCGCGCGTCCTCCCGCATGGCTTCCAGGTGCACTTCGCGCAGCCCCACCGCCAATACGCGCACGCCGCGCTCACGCAGCAATTGGTACTCCGGGCTGCTCAATTGGCGCTCCACCGGACGGCCCATTTCATCCAGTTCCTGCACGATGGATTCGCGCAAGCGCAAATTCATCATCTCCACCACGATTTCCAACCCGGTGCGCTCTGGCCCTTCGCCGCTGTGCTTGACCGGTGCAAACAGCTCCGCCAGGCTGAACTTGCGCACATACTCGCGCCACACATCCGCAGCCAGGTGCGCCGGCAGCCAATCCCAGCTTACCCGGTGGCCGCGCGCGTCCCGCGGAGCGGCTTCGTCCACGCCCTCGTTGGCCACCGCCCGCCAGGCAAACTCGGGATGAAAGCCAAAGGGCGTGCCGCCGCCCCCCGCGCGGCCCTCCAGGCGAAACTCAATCTCAATCCGTGGCGCGACTTCCACGCCGTCGCGGGTCAGCCCGCTGCACTCGCGCCGCCTCGCCATGCGGCTGGCGGCCGAAATTGGGTCCTCTTCGGGGTCATTGATGAAGGGGTCTTCAGCGGGGTGGGGCCCCAGGCGGCGCACCTGCTTGCGCAGGTCCAGCGTGCGCGCCACGGCGTCGCCGCGCGCCACGAAATGCAGCCCCGGACCCAGGGCGCGGGTGTAGCCGCCGCCGTTGTGCAGCACCGCCGCGCTGGCGCTATCCAGCAGCAGGATGCGCGCGTCGCTCTGGGCCGATTGCGGCTGCCCATTGCGCACGAACAGCACCGCCGGTAGGCGCCCAAGCAGGCTGCCAGCCAACTGACCCACCGTGCCAAATGCCTCGCCCGGCGAGCTGAGCGGCAACACATAATTGGCAAAGAACGCAAAGGCCAGCGGACCGCCGACCAGCAGGATAAGCAAGTCAATCAGCAGGCTGCCAATTGGCGCCGGTATCGCCCACCACTGCAGGCGCAGGATGGCCTGGGCCGCCAGCGCCAGGCGCTCGCCGCTCACATCGCCTTGCCAATAAATCGCAAAAGCCCAGCCGCCCAGCAACGCCAGCCCAATCCACAAGCTGCGCCGCGTGGCCGTGCGCCATTGCTTTGCTCGCTCCGTCTGCATAGAGTGATTGTATTACAGAGACCGACTGAGGGCCAACGACCTTTAGTGTCCCCGCAAAAAAATCTAATCCTCCACCATATCTTCCGTCATTGCGAGGAGGCCGACCGTAGGTCACCCGACGAAGCAATCTCCCGGCCAGGCTATCCAACACACCCCGGTTACAATTCCGGCATGCCCCCCGCCAGCCTGCGCGTCGAATTCCACTGCCACACTCGCCACTCGCCCGATAGCCTCGTGCGCCCCGCCGACCTGGTCGCCGCCGCCCGCCGCAAGGGCATCGACCGCCTGGTGGTCACCGACCACAACCGCATCGCCGGCGGGCTGGAGGCCCAGGCCCTGGACCCCGAGCTGGTCATCGTCGGCGAAGAAATCATGACCACCGAAGGCGAACTGCTGGCCGCCTTCGTCATCGAGCTGGTCCCCAGCCGCCTGCCGCCCCTGGAGGCCATCGCCATCCTCAAAGAGCAGGGCGCCTTCATCAGCGTGTCCCACCCCTTCGACCGCCTGCGCAGCCACTGGTCGCCGGGTGCCCTGGCCGCCATCCTGCCCCACATCGACGCCATCGAAACCTTCAACGCGCGCACCCTCTCGCCCAAATTCAACCAGCGCGCGGCGGCCTGGGCCGCTGAGCATGACCTGCCGGGCACCGCCGGCTCGGATGCGCACACCCTCTTCGAACTCGGCCGTGCCACCATGCGGCTGCCCGCCTTCACGGACGCCGCTGGCCTGCGCATAGCCATGCAGCAGGTGCACTATGAGACGCGCAGCAGCGGCCTGCTGGCCCGCGTCGGGTCGCGCTGGGCTTCGCTAGTCAACAAATTGTCTGGGTAGGGGCGCTTTGCTAAGCGCCCTTGTAAAGACACCCCCAATCCTTGATAAAATAGGCGCCTCGGCGCGGTGGCGGAATTGGCAGACGCAGGGGACTTAAAATCCTCCGA
>OMJR01000131.1 GCA_900299355.1 Anaerolineaceae bacterium | reverse complement strand
GGCACTCGCCAATCTCTTCCAGGGTGAAGCCGCCGGGGCCTTTTTCTTCGGCCTCCAGCGAGCGCTGAATCGCCAAGGCTTCATCCACGCGGCCCATCAAGCGCAGCACTTTCGCGACGCTCCAGTGGGCGATGCGAAGGTTTTCGGGATTGCCCTGGGCCTCGCGCAGCGGCACCGCGCGCTGGAACAGATCCAACGCTTCTTCATATCGCCCTTCATCAAATAGCGTCCAGCCGGTGTTGTTGTACAGCGAGGCCAGCCAATTGCGCGCGCGCTCGTTCGCAGAATTTTCCGCATACTCGATGGCTTTCAGATTCCAATCCAGGCGCGCTTCGGGCGGGGAGGCGATGCCCAGCATATGCAGCCCATCCACGGTGTAGAAATCAGCGCCCAGCTTCTGGGCCGCGGTGGCCGCCGCCGAGAATAGCAGCACGGCCTTCTCCGGCTGCTTGCTCGAATTCAGCGTGCGGCCGCGCTCAAGCAGGTAGCGCACCTCGGCCAGGCTGCCCGCTTCCAGGTCTCCCTGCACTTCGTCCAGCATGGCGTGGGCCGCATCAAACATGGCGCGCAAGCTGTAGGTGCGCGCTATCTGGGTCTTCAATTGCAGATGGTAGTCGCTGCTCTCCTGGCCTGCGGCCTCAGCCAGCCGCGCCCGGAATTTGTCCTCGGTGGCGGCCGGGTCGCTGTAATCCCAGAGGTCGTTGAAGTCGGGCCAGAAGGTTTCGGGCATAGAAGCTTTCATGCCTGAGTGGCCCTTGTATGTAAGAGGCTATGGAGATATGGCTTTTCCGAAGAAGTCAACATACGGATTTCCTTCGACTTTGCTCAGGACAGGCTCTCGGCTATCTAGCTCGGCGGTTTTGGTGAGCCTGTAGGTCCCCGCCTCGGAATGACAAAAAAAGGTGCTTGGAACAGGTTCTTTTGAGTCATTCGCTGCTTGTGTCGCCGCCTGACTAGCTAAGGCGCTCCAACTTGATGACCGGAATCACCCGTTCGGTACGCTTTGCATACTCTGCAAAGCCGGGGTTTCTGGACGCCATTTTTGCATACAGGTCACTGCGTTCAGGTTCCTCGGTGATTTCGGCCCGGGCGTCAAAGGTTTCGGTGCCGACTTCAACGATCACCTTCGGGTTGGCTTTGAGGTTGTAGTACCAATCCGGGTTATCGTCAGCGCCTCCCTTGGAAGCGATGATGACATAATGGTCGTCCTCTTTAAAATAAGCCAGCGGGTTCACGCGTTCCTTGCCGCTCTGCGCCCCCTGGGTGTGGACCAGCAGTAAAGGTGTGTTGGCGAAGTAGCCGCCGACTTCACCCTGATTGTTGCGGAACTCCTCGATGATGCGCTGGTTGTGGTCGTTGACGCTCATGCTCAGTCCTTGATAGTGTTGAGTTGAGCCGCAATCCTATCTGCGCTGTGTTGGAATTCTGTTAATCGCTCGCGCTCTTTGTCCACCACCGCTTTGGGGGCCTTTTTGGCAAAGTCACCGCCCAGCAAGGTTTCCAGGCGCTGAATTTGCTCCCGCGCCTCGGACAGTTCGGCCTCTAGGCGGGCGCGCTCCTCAGCCGGGTCGACCATCTCGGCCAGCGGCAGATAGACCTCCACCGGCCCGGCCACCAGGGCCACATGCCCATCCGGCTTCTGGCCCATGCTGGCGCTAATCTCCAGCTTGCTGGGGTCCAGGCCGGCCATGGCGGCCAGCGCCCCGGCTTCCTGCCGCAGGATGTCGGCATGTTGCTGGCTGGCCACCAGCGCGCCCAATTTGGCGCCCGGCTTGACATTTTTCTCGGCGCGCAAATTGCGAATGCTGCGCACCGTTTCGCGGAACATCTCGAAGGCGGCCAGGCGCTCGGCCTCCCAGCCCTCATCTTTCATCGGTCCAATCCAATCAGCGACAATCAGGGCCGCCGGCCATTCACCGTCCTCTTGCGGATTCAGCTCAGGATTGCCCTCGCTCACGGTCGCTTTTAGCTGCCCCCAGATTTCTTCGGTGACGAAGGGGATGAAGGGATGCAACAGGCGCAGGTTCAGGTCCATCAAGCGCACCAGTAACCCGGCGGTTTTGAAGGCCCGGTCGCCGCCGCCGGCCAATTGGTCCTTGGCAATCTCGATGTACCAGTCAGCGAAATCGCTCCAGAAGAAATCATAGATTTGGCGGCCGGCCTCCCCAAACTGGAAGCCCTCGAAGAGGCGCTCCACGTCGCGGGTCACCTGCTTGGCGCGCGCCCAAATCCAACTGTCGGCCAACGTCCAGTCTAGGTCGTCGCCCTCGGCCGCCTTGGGCGCAACCGGCAAGCCGCCCAGGATGAAGCGCGCCGCATTCCACAACTTATTGACGAAGTTGCGGTTGCCTTCGACCTTGTCCAGGCTCAGATTGGTATCCTGGCCGGGGGTGCTGCCCACCAGCAGCGTGAAGCGCAACGCATCCGTGCCGTATTCATCCATCACGTCGATGGGGTCCATCACGTTGCCCAGGGTCTTGCTCATCTTGCGGCCCTCGGCGTCGCGAATCATGCCGTGCAGGTAGACCGTTTCAAAGGGAATGTCCTCGGTGTATTCCAGGCCGCTCATGATCATACGCGCCACCCAGAAAAAGAGGATGTCGTAGCCGGTTTCCATCACCGTGGTGGGATAAAAGTAATCCAGGTCGGGGGTTTGCTCCGGCCAGCCCAGGGTGCTGAAGGGCCACAGGGCGGAGGAGAACCAGGTATCCAGCGTATCGGGATCCTGCTCCAGCGTTACCTCGTCGCCCAGCTTGGCGCGCGCTTTGGCGTAGGCCTCGTCTTCATCGTGGGCCACGAACATATCGCCGTTGGGCGCGTACCAGACCGGGATGCGGTGGCCCCACCACAGCTGGCGGCTGATGCACCAGTCTTCAATGTTCTCCATCCAGTTGCGATAAACCTTGGTAAAGCGCTCGGGCACGATCTGGATGTGATCATTTTCCACCGCCTGCAGCGCCTTGTCGGCCAGCGGTTTGATTTGCACGAACCACTGGGTCGAGATCATCGGCTCGACGATTTCGCCGCCGCGCTGGGCGCGGGGCACGCGCTGCATATGGTCCTCGACCTTGATGGTCAGGCCGGCGGCCTCCATATCTGCCCACAGCTTTTTGCGCCCTTCAAAACGATCCAAACTGGCATAGGGTCCGCCAGCCTCGGTGATGCGCGCTTCCTTATCCAGCATGGAAATCAGCGGCAACTCGTGGCGTTCGCCGATTTCATAATCGTTGGGATCGTGGCCCGGGGTGATCTTCAGCGCGCCGGTGCCAAATTCGCGGTCCACGTACTCGTCAGCAATGATTGGGATCTCACGGTCCAGGATCGGCACCAGGGCGGTCTGGCCCACGAAGGCGGCGAAGCGCTCGTCCTCGGGGTGCACCGCCACGGCGGTATCAGCCAGTATTGTTTCCGGGCGGGTCGTGGCCACCGGGATGAAGTCATCTGAACCCTTGATGCGGTACTTGAAGTAGTACAGCTTGCCCAGCTCTTCGCTGTATTCGACTTCCAGGTCGGAGACGGCGGTCTTCAGCCCTGGCGACCAGTTGATCAACCGCGGCCCGCGGTAGATCAGGCCTTTTTCATGCAGGCGCACAAAGGCTTCGTTCACCGCCTTGGAGAGGCCCTCATCCATGGTGAAGCGTTCGCGGCTCCAATCGCAGCTGGCGCCCAGGCGGCGGGTCTGCTCCACGATTTGGCGGCCGTATTCCTCGCGCCATTGCCAGGCACGCTCCAGGAAGGCTTCGCGCCCGATGGCCTCGCGGCTGCTGCCCTCGTCGCGCAGGGTCTTCTCGACCTGCAGCTGGGTGGCGATGCTGGCGTGGTCGGTACCTGGCACCCACAGGGTGGGCTCGCCCTTCATGCGGTGGTAGCGCACCATCAAATCTTCGGTAAAGGAGGTGATCGCATGGCCCATGTGCAGGCGACCGGTGATGTTGGGCGGCGGCATGGCAATTACGAAGGGCTTGATGGATGGATCAAAGCCCGCTTTGCGGGGGTCGTTCCAGGGCTGGAAGTAGCCCTGGCTTTCCCACCAGTCGTAGATGCGCTGCTCGGTATTCTTGAAATCGTAAATCTTCGCCAGCTCTTGCTTGGCCATGCCTGCTCCTTAAATAGAAAACGTCCTCACATTGTGAGGACGCCATGGGCGCGGTACCACCTCGTTTCACGTAGCCTTGCGGCTAGCGTGCGCTCGCGTCCCTCTGCAGAGCGGAGGGACAAGACGCTGTAGCGGGCGCACCCGTGCCGGTCTACTGTGTCGCTGGCGCGCCAGCGACGGTTCTTCGGCAAACGTTCAGGCGACTTCGGCGGTGGGCAAATCGGGGGCTCTCAACCAGTGGCCGCTCCGTCTCTGTGAGCGCCGGCCCGCCTACTACTCCTGAATTCAGTCTTCAGTTGTTAACGCCGTCATTATACAGAAGGGGCGGGGCCTTGTCAAAGGCAGCCCGTGCTCGCGCTCTGTTCGCGCGATTTTTCACAATTCTTGACTGTGACTCGGGCCTGTGCTATCCTGCACGGGTTCCCAATTTGGAGGTAATTTGCAGCACGAACGCGTCGCCGACAACGTATACGTCTTCCAAAGTGAGCTCTACGCTCAGGTGACTGCTGGGGTAGTGGCCGGTTCCGATATGGCCGTCGTGATCGATACCCTGGCCCTGCCGGAGGAAACTCGCGCCCTGCGTGAATTTGTGCTGCGCGAGTTGCGCTTGCCAGTGCGCTTTGTGATCAATACCCATTATCACGCCGACCATTCCTGGGGCAACGCCTTCTTTCCAGAGGCCATGGTGGTGTCCCACGCTCTGACGCATAAACAGCTCAAGAAAAAAGGCATCCCCGCGCTGGAGCAGGAGAAAAAGACCAATAGCTCCTTGCGCAACCTGGAGATCGTGCTGCCGCATATTACCTTTGAACAGGGCGAACTGACCCTGCAGGTCGGCAAAAAGACTCTGACGCTCTTTCCGCTGCCCGGGCACAGTGCTGATAACATCGGCGTGCTGATTGAGGAAGACCGGGTGCTCTTCGCCGGCGATACCTATATGCCCATGCCGGTGCTGGTCGACGGCGATTTTGACGAGATGAACGCTTCGCTGAAGAAGATTACCAAGCTGGGGCTGGAGAATCTGGTGCCCGGCCACGGCGATATTGTGCTACGCGGCGAAATTGACGATGCGATTAAGAGCAACCTGGATTACCTCAGCGAGATCCGCAAGGCGGTGCGTCAGGCCGGCCGCCGCAAATATCCGTTGGATCTGCTTGAGGATGTGGATGTCGAGGAATGCGGCAAGGGCCGTGTGCTGATCAGTGGCATGGCCGAGCAACTGCACGAGCGCAACCTGATCGCGCTCTACCGCCAGTTCTACAACAAAGAGCCGCAAGGCTCCGAAGTGTATTACGAGGAGCGCTAACAAGTCGGTAGACTGTAGTAGGTAGCGGGTAGTAATTATTCGATTGTGTGCCAAAAAAACCGCGGCGTTCGCCGCGGTTTTTTGTTTGTGTTGGGGGCTGAGCTTAGCTGGCTTTTTCCTTCTGCTTGCGGGCGCGGTAACCATGCAGCCGTTCGGTACCCTCGCGCAGGCGCTTGATGTTGGGGCGCAAAGCCCAGACCACCAACAGGGTGGCCAGCACGCCGTAGATAATGTACTGATAGGGGCCCAGGCCGAGCAGGTAGCGGATCCCAAAAATAATGATCGACAGGAAGCCGGCGCTCATCGTGGTGACTGAGGCGTAGCCGATGAAGTAATAAATCAGCGCGCCCAGGGGCAGGATGATGAAGAGCGCCGGGAACCACAGGCCCATCGCGCCGCCCAGCACGGCGGCACCACCAGCGCCGCCGCCCAGCTTGAGCTTGCCATGCTCATCGCGCTTGGGCAGAAAGATCGAGTAGTTGTGGCCAATGATTGCGCCGATCGGCGCGAGGGCCGCCAGCCACTCGTTGCCGGGCGCCAGCCAGCGCGCCAGCATCACCGCGAAGGTGCCTTTGAGTACGTCCATCACGCCGGTGCTGAGGCCTACACCCCAGCCAGCTGCGCGCATGGCGTTGGTGCCGCCGGTGCGGCCGCTCTGGATGGTGCGGATGTCCTGGCCGGTGCGCAGCTTGACCAGCAGGTAGCCAAAGGGGATCGCCCCCAGCAGGTAAGACAGCAGCAGAATGCCAATATGCGGCAAAAACTCCATAGATCAGGTCTCCTCGTTCAAGTGGGTCTGTCCAGTATAGCTGAAACACGCCTACGCGGATGAAGTTACAGGGTCTTCTTTAATCTCCAGCGGGATGCGGCTGGTGCCATCTTCAATCAGGAAGGCGCGGCAATCCCACTCGGCACCCAGGCGGAACCAGATCAGGTGCACGATGCCCAGATAGCCCGCTTCGTGAATATCGGTGCCGGAGGGGTGGGGCGGTCCCTTGGGATGCGAGTGGTAGACCGCCAACAGGTCTTGGCCCTGGGCTTCCATGTCCAGCATGGCGGCCACTTGTTGCCCGGGATCGATCACGAAGCGCACCGGGCTGTGCACAGCGTTCTCCAGGGGGTAGACGCTCTCCACACGGGCATCCCGCCCGGCCAGCAGCCCGCAGGCTTCTTCGGGCAAGGCCGCCTGCAACTGGTCACGCATCTGCTGCCACTGGGCGGCAGTGATGCGCAAAGCTTCATTCATTTCATTCATAGGAAATTGATGATCAGGGCCAGGCCCCAAAAGAGGCCCAGCGCCACCAGCGGTTCATTAGCCGCCTCGCGCCCGCGCTGGCCGCTGTTGAGCGCGGCGGCGTAGACCGTGAGGGCATACAGTAGACCCAGCAAAGCCAGGCCAAAACTGACCGCGCTGAGTGGCAAGTAGTGCAGGGTGGCAGCGATTTGGGCGCACAGCAGGGCCACCGCCAGCGATTGCGGCCACTGCCAGCGCGCCTGGCTGCGCAGCAAATGGATGCGCGCGCTGACCAGGAAGGCCGCCGCCGCGATGGCCGGCAGGATCAGCACCAGGCGCATGCCGATTGCCCGCAAACTGATCGCCAGGATTAGAAAGAGGCCAAAGGCCAGCGCGCTCAACGCCATCTGGGCGCTGGTGAACAGGCGGTATTCGCGATTGACGCTGACATATTCGGCAATCAGGACGGTGAGGATCAGCGCCGCGCTGCCGCCAAAGACCAGCCACCAAAAGGGGCTGAGCGGCAAGTTGGCCAGCGGCAGGGCCAACACCCAGGCGGTCATCGCGGGCAGCAGCCAATGGCCCAGGCGCCGGCGCTGGCTCAAATCCGGATGGTCCTGTAGCAGCCAATCCGTGCCGGTGGCGGTTAATCCGGCCACCAAAACGGCTACGAGGGTATCGATATCAATTTGCAGGGGGATGAAGACGCCCGCGAAGTTGAGCGACAGATTGAGCCCCGGTACCTGGATAAAACGCGCCACGGCATAGGCCAGCAACAGCACAGCCATCAAGGTGCTGAGGCGTTCGCGATCGGGCAATTGGCGGGCCAAATTCACCCTGCGATTGTACCGCGGCCCCTGCGGTATACTGCCTTAAGCACGTCTAAGGAGGCTCTATGAGCGCGCTCAAGGGCAGCATGATCGAATACCCCTCAAATGGGCACAGCACCCCCGGTTATCTGACTCTGCCTGAGGGCGATGGGCCCTTCCCGGCGATCGTCGCAATCCAGGAATGGTGGGGCCTGGTCGGGCATATCAAAGAGGTTGCCGACCGTTTTGCCGCGGAAGGTTTCGTAACCCTCGCGCCGGATCTCTATCATGGCAGCGTGGCGGCTGAACCGGATGAGGCCCGCAAGCTGGCCATGGCGCTGGATCGCCAGCGCGCGATTGAGGAGATTTCAGCCGCGGCCAAATTCCTGATTGAGCGCGACGATGTGGCCCCCAAGCAGGCCGGCGTGATTGGCTGGTGTATGGGCGGCGGGCTGTCGCTCTCCACCGCGGCGCATAATGGCGTGATTGGTGCGGCCGTGTGCTTCTATGGCCGCCCCCTGGAAGCGGCCGACACGGCCAAGCTCAAAGTGCCGGTGCTGGGCCTGTACGGCGAAGAGGACCATGGCATTCCGGTCAGCCTGGTGCAGGATTTTGAGAAAGAGCTGCAAGCCCAGGGGGTCACCCACGATATCCACGTCTACGCTGGCGCGCAGCACGCCTTTTTCAACCCGGAGCGGCCCCAGGCCTACAACGCCGATGCGGCCGAGGATGCCTGGCAGCGCACTCTGGCCTGGTTCCGCCAACACCTGGGCTAGGCCGCCGCTGCGATGAGCAGCCGCAAGCAAAGCCTGGGCCGTTGGGGCGAAGCCCGCGCCGCAGATTTCCTGGCCGACCAGGGCTACCAGATCCTGGAACGCAACTGGCGCTGTGAGTATGGCGAGGTCGATCTTGTCGCCAAGCATGGTCCGGTGTTGGTCTTTGTCGAAGTGAAGGCGCGTTTGTCGCAACGCTTTGGCTATCCCGAGGAAGCGGTCACCCCCGCCAAGCAGCAGCACTTGATCGAAGCCGCTCAAAGCTATTTGCAAGCGCACCCCGAGCACGATGGCGATTGGCGCATTGACGTGATCGCGGTGCAGCGCAGCCCGAATGGCCCCCAAATCCATCATATTGAAAATGCCGTTGCCTAAAGCAAAGTTGCCCCTGGTGGTCTTGCTGGGGCCGACGGCGGTCGGCAAGACCGAATTGTCGCTGCAACTGGCCGAGCGCCTGGGCATGGAGATTATTTCCGCCGATTCGCGCCTGCTCTATCGCGGTATGGATATCGGCACCGCCAAACCCTCGCCCCAGGAATTAGCTCGCGTGGCCCATCACCTGGTGGACGTCACCGATCCTGATGAGACTTGGAGCCTGGCGCGCTACCAACAGGCGGCCCACGCCGCTATTGTCAGCATTAATCTGAGCGGCAAGATGCCCTTGCTGGTGGGCGGCACCGGCCAATACCTGCGCGCAACCCTGCAGGGCTGGACCCCGCCCGCGCTCAAGCCCAATCCAGGCTTACGCACCGCGCTGGAAGCCTGGGCTGCCGCCGATGGCCCCGAAGCGCTGCATGCTCAGCTGGCGATACTTGACCCGCCCGCTGCGGCTGCAATCGACTACCGCAACCTGCGCCGCACCGTGCGCGCGCTGGAGGTGCTGCTCTCCACCGGGGCGGCCTTCAGTGAACAGCGCAGCACGCAAGAATCACCCTATGCGGTGCTGCAAATCGGCTTGAAGCGTCCGCGTCCCGAACTGTATGCGCGCATTGACGCTCGCATCGGGGCTATGCTGGCAGCGGGCTGGCTGGATGAAATCCGCGCCCTGCTGGCGGCTGGCTATGATCCCGAACTGCCCAGCCTTTCGGCGATCGGCTACCGCCAGCTGATCCAGCACCTGCGAGGCGAACTCAGCCTGGACGAAGCGGTGACACTGATCAAGCGCAACACGCGCGCCTTCGTGCGCCGCCAGGCAAATTGGTTCAAGCCCGACGACCCGCAGATCGAATGGTTTGAGGCGGGGCAGGGGGATGTGCTGGAAGAGATTCAGTTGAAGGTTGAAGAGTTTCTGGAAGATCTTGTGACAGATTAAGCAGGGTCAAGCCTCTGTGTGGGAGATTGCTTCGTCGCCCGACCTTCGGTCGGCCTCCTCGCAATGACGAATAGAAGGCCGTCATTGCGAGGAGGCCAAGGCTAAGCCTTGGCCGACGTGGCAATCTCCAAGCCTATTTAAAAGACTTGCCCTTCTTGTCTATTCTGCAAAATACGCAGCGTACAGGCTTTCTCCGACAAAAATCAATCCAAACGGATCGCGATAGACCAAGACATAGCCATCCAGTTCCCCGGCATCCGCATCGCGATAAAAAGCCTGCGCAGCGGCAAACTCAGCCGGGTCGATGCCTTCGGCATCTGGATTCAGGTAATCAAGGATGCGCTGCTGGGTTAGCAGCAGGATATCGAAATCGCCGCTTTGGATGTAGTCATAGGTGAGCACCTCAAAGCGGGTCTCGGTCGTCCAACCCGGCTGGGGCGGCAGGTAGACGCCCACATCATGATAGACGCGGTAATCGCCGCCGGGCAGGGGCGCCAGCGCCGCCTGGATGTCGTCGTAGAAAGCCAGCGCCGGATTAGTCTCCGCGCGCTGCAGCTGGGTCTGATAGCGCTCAAGATTGTTGACCAGATAGATCCCAAACTGCCCGATGACCAATACCAGCACTATGCTCAGGGCCAGCGCCCGTGGGCTGCGCTCGCGCCACCAGGCCCGCAGCTCCTCCAGGCTATCCGGCAAAGCCAGCGCCAGCGACGAATACAGCGGCAGGATCACCGGCAGCCAGTATTGGTATTTGAAATGGGAGAAGAAGAACACGAAGACCGTGATCGGAATAAACCAGGCCAGGATCAGTTGCTGCAGCAGGCGCCGCGGGCCGCGGGCCGCACCCCAAAGGGTCAATCCCAACATGGCCAGCGGCAGCAGCCAGCCGCCGTAGTATTCGCCGACGATCGGCGCGGCGGCCCCAAGACCCGTTTGGTAGACAACCTCGTAGCCTTCGGTGAGCAGCGCCGATTGGGTTTGCATTATGTTGAAGAATTGGGCCCGCGCCGGCGGATAGGTGAGCAGGATCGGATTGGATAGAAAGTACGCGGCCGCCATGGCGGCCAGGAAGCTGGTCGCGGCCAGCGCCAGCCGTCGCAGGGGCAAGCCCCGTTGCCGCAGGCCCAGCCACAGATACCAGCAAATCGCCAGGAAAAAATAGAAGCCAATGCCCTTGGTTTGCGCCGCCAGGCCTACCAGCGCCGCGGCGGCGTAGAACCACGCACCTAAGCGCAAATCATCTTGCACCAGCGCCCACAGGGCCAGCATGGCAAGCAGGATCGCCAAGCCATCGGGATGCCACCACAGGTTATTGGCCACCACGGCTGGGATCGCCAGCAGCCACAGGAAAACGACAATCGCCTTGTAGGAACGGAAGCCGGTTTGCAGCCAGACCAATACCAGCATGGCCGCCAGCATCGGCAGCAGGTTGGCAAACTGGCGTAGGGTGAGCATCACCTGGCCGATATCCCCCAGGTCTCCGGCCAGCGCTTGGGGCAGCAGGGTCAAGGCCGAGAGGGCAAAGAAGGGGAATCCGTAAAAGAAATAGCCGTAGCTGATGAAATTGCGCAGGCCTTCGCCCAGGCTGTCGGCCGGCCGCAGCATGTCCAGCAGGAAGGGCAGCGGCTTGCCCTCATCGGGCTCGAAGGCAGTCACCATCGCGATGTCTTCAGAGGCCACGGCGTTGGGCGCCCAAAAGGCCGCGAAGTAGGCGGCCGCGATCAGCAGCAGGATCAAGCCGATGCGCTTCTGGGCCGCATCCATCTCAGGCCAGCCAGCCAATCAGCAGCACGGCCAAGGCCGCCATCGCCGCTGAGGCCGGGATGGTCAACAGCCAGGCGGTTAGCATTTCGCGCCCGACCTGCCAGCGCACCATATTGGGGCGTTCGGCTGCTCCGGCGCCCATGATTGCCGAACTCATCACCTGGGTGATGCTGACTGGGCCGCCGACCAGCGCCGCGCCGTAGATCACACCCGCGCCGGCGATCTGCGAGGCCAGGCCGTGCACGGGGCGCACCTTCATGATGCGGCCGCCCAGCGTGCGGATTACGCGCCAACCGCCCATCGCGGTGCCGAGGGCCAGGGCGGCCGCGGCGGCCAGCACTACCCAGAAGGGGACTGCAAAGCCATCCAACTGGCCGGAGACCACTAGCCCCAGCACGATCACGCCCATCGTCTTTTGAGCGTCGTTGCCACCATGGCTGAGCGCCAGCCCGAAACTGGTGACGATTTGCAGGCGCTTGAAGGATTGGTTGATGCCGCGGCTGGCGCGGCTGAAGAGCAGGAAGACCAGCCGGGTCATAAGGTAGCCGGCCAGCAAGCCCAGCGGGGGCGACAAGAACAGGGCCAGCAGCACTTTCTCCAGGCCGCGCAGCTGCACAACCCCCGTGCCGCCGACGGCCACCGCCGCGCCGATCAGGCCGCCGATCAGGGCATGGGAGGATGAACTGGGGATCCCGAAATACCAGGTGATTAAATTCCAGATAATCGCCCCGGCCAGGGCGGCTACCAGCACCTCCAGGTCCAGTGCGGTGGCATCCAGCAGCTCGTCGCCCACCACGCGGGCCACCGCCACGCCGAAGAGCAGCGGGCCGATGAATTCACCGATCGCGGTCATGGTCAGCGCCGCACGGGGGCGCATCGCGCGCGAGGAAATCACAGTGGCGACCACGTTGGCGGAATCGTTCACGCCGTTGAGGAAGCCAAAGAGTAGAGCCAGGGCAATTACGAGGATCAGCATGGTTCTCTTTTCGAGGCTGGCGCATCATATCACAGCGGGCGCGCAGCGTTAAATTGACACAGTAATCTACTGCCTCTATACTGGGTTTAGCATCCTGAGTCCTCATTTTTTAACAACAAGGCAGTCTGCTCATGAAAGATCGGCCCTGGGTCCAGCACTACGATCAGGGGGTGCCTGCGACCATCGATTACCCCAAGGATTTTTCGGTTTATAAGTTCTTTGATCAGGCAGTGGAGCAATACCCAGATAAGGCTTGCACGATCTTTAATGGGGCCGAGATTACCTACAAGGAAATGCAGGATTTAAGTGACCGGCTGGCCGCGGGCCTTGCCGGGATGGGCATTAAGCCGGGTGATCGGGTAGGCGTCTTCATCCCCAATACGCCCCAATTCGTGATCGCCTATCTGGCCTTGCTTAAGCTGGGGGCGGTCGTGGTGGCCACCAACCCGCTGTATACCGAACGCGAAATTGAATACCAGGTGAATGATGCCGGGGTCGAAATCATGATCCTGATGACCAATAATTATGAAAAGGTCAAATCGATCCAGCACAAAACCCGCATCCGCCAAATCATTGCTACCAACATCAAAGAAGCCCTGCCGCCGGTATTGCGCGTACTGTTTACCCTGGCCCGCGAAAAGAAGGCCGGCTTCCGGGTGACCTTGCGCGATAACGATGTGTGGATGCAGGCCCTGATCAAGAACTCGCGCGCCGAGGATCGCCCGCAGGTGCAGATCAAAGATGACGATACGGTGCTCTTCCAGTACAGCGGCGGCACCACCGGCGTCTCCAAAGGTGTGGTTGCCACTAACCGCAACCTGGTGGCCAACACCTTCCAGAACGATGCCTGGAATTCGGCTGCCGAGAAGGGCAATGAAGTGGTGCTCATGGCGATCCCGCTCTATCATGCCTACGGCATGGTGGTCGGCTTGCTGCTGGGCATGAAACAGGGCGCCTCGCTGGTGATGGTGCCTGATCCGCGCAACATCAAAGACGTCTTGGACAATATCCAAAAATACAAGGCGACGCTCTTTCCTGGCGTGCCGGCGCTCTACAATGCGATTAACAACCATCCGGATGTGAAGGCCGGGAAGTACGACCTATCCTCGATTCGCACCTGCCTGTCGGGCTCGGCCCCGCTGTTGCGCGAAACCAAAGAGGAGTTTGAACGCATTACCGGCGGCGTGCTTACCGAAGGCTACGGCCTCTCCGAGGCGCCGGTGGCGACCCACTGCAACCCGGTCACCGGAGTGAACAAAGCTGGCTCGATTGGCCTGCCGTTGCCGGATGTGGAATGCCGCGTGATTGATTTGGACGACGAGCGCACCGTGCTCGACCAGGGCGAAGTTGGCGAACTCGTCATTCGCGCGCCGCAGGTGATGAAGGGCTATCACAACATGCCCACTGAGACGATGAATACCCTGCGCGAAGGCTGGCTGTATACCGGCGATATCGTCTACATGGACGAGGATGGTTATTTCTACATCGTTGACCGCAAGAAGGAATTGATCAAGCCCGGCGGTTTCCAGGTCTGGCCGCGTGAGGTCGAAGAAGTGATCAAAGATAACCCCAAGGTACTCGAGGTCGGCGTGGCCGGCATTCCGGACGCCAACAGCGGGGAGGCGGTGAAAGCCTGGGGGGTCGTCAAAGAAGGCGAGACGCTGACTGAAGACGAAGTCCGCGCCTGGTGCAAAGAACGCCTGGCTGGCTACAAGGTGCCTCAGCAGGTTGAGTTCATGAACGAGTTGCCCAAGACCACGGTCGGCAAAATCCTGCGCCGCGAGCTGGTGCGCAGCCACAAGGAAGCCGCCAACTAACCCCAAGCATGTACTGAACCCGAACAGGGTGCCTGGTAAATGCGCCAGGCACCCTGCCGTTAAGGAGCCTTATGCAACGCAAAGCCGCCTTCTTCGATGTGGATGGCACCCTCACCACTGGCCGTGTGTGGCGCGGCATCATGGACTATTTCCAGCAGCGCGGCGAACGCCGCCTGATCAACTTCCTGTTTTGGGCGCGCCACATGCCGATTTATGTGGCCTTCAAGCTCAAGCTGGTCAACCAAAGCGCCTTTCGCCGCCCGTGGGCCGCCAACCTGCCGACCTATTTACGCGGTTACACCGTAGAAGAAGCCCAGGCAATCTGGGATTATGTGGTGGACGACTACCTGCCACCCCTGCTGCGCCCGGATGCGCTGGACCTGACCCGTCAGCACAAGCAGGCCGGCGACCTGGTGGTGCTGGTCTCCGCCGGCCCCACCCCGCTGGAGGAGCGCATCGCCGCCGCGGTGGGCGCCGACTTGGCGGTGGGCACTGACCCCGAAGTGGTGGAAGGACGCTACACGGGGCGCAGCCGCGGGCCGGTCTGTATGGATGAATACAAAGCGCTGCTGACCCTGGATAAACTTAATGCCTTGGGGATTGAGGTGGATTTAGATGCCAGCCATGCGTACGCCGATTCGGCTGGCGATGTAGGCTTGCTGGAGATGGTCGGCCATCCGGTGGCACTGCACCCGGATGCGCACTTGCGGCTGATCGCGGAGGCGCGCGGTTGGCGTATTATGGAATAGTCGATGAAAACCGGACTCTGCAGTTATCCAAAAAAATCAGTAACCCTTAGGTCATTCTGAGCACTTCGCTGTACTCAGCATAAACTCCGCGAAGAATCCACCCTAATGATCGTTACAAAACAACGATGGTCTGGATGGATTCTTCAGTCGCGACTGCGTCGCTCCTTCAGAATGACGAGGATGATTGTGGCCTTAAGGATAATCTTCCGCCAATAAGGCCTGGATCGCAGCCTCAGTCGTGTCGTAAGCGCCCTCGCCAATGTGCACATAACGGATGCGGCCCCACTTATCGATCAGGTAGGTGGTCGGCCAATAGCGATTGTTGTAGGCGCTCCAGGTTTCCCGCTGGTTATCGATCAGCACGGGGTAGGGGATGTTCTGGTCGATCAAGGCTTGCTTCACGTTGTTGACGTCGGCCTCCCAATTGAATTCGGGATAATGGTTGCCAATTACGATCAGGCCCTGATCCTGATAAGTCTCATGCCAGTTGCGCACATAGGGGACCACCCGCTGGCAGTTGATGCAGCCGAAGGTTCACATTTCCAGCAGCACCACCTGGCCCCGCAGGTCGGCCAACTTGAGCGGGGTATCTTGGTTGAGCCACTCCCCGTCACGTAGTTCGGGTGCAAGGCCTAGGTCAGTAAGATCGGGGTGGGGCATATCAGACTCCAGAGAGAGTGGGGCCGTGCAGGCGGAAAGCAAAAGGAGAACGCTACAGAACAGGCAGATTTGTTTAAGCATAAAGCGGCTACCCTATCAGGGTAGCCGCTTTTAAGTCTTTTTGCTTTTAGCGCTTAGTGAGAATTGGCGCCGGCGAGGGTCGGGGTGCCGCCCACACGCTTTTCCACCGGCGGCGGGAAGAGCTTCTCAAACTCCTCGCGGCTGAGCGTTTCCACTTCCACCAGCTTCTCGGCGACCAGTTTCAACTCCTTGGCGTATTTCTTCAAGACCTTCTTGGCTTGCGCATAAGCGCTGTTCACCAGGTTGAGCACTTCGGCGTCGATTTGTTCGGCCACCGATTCGGAGTAATCCTTCTGCT
>OMJR01000130.1 GCA_900299355.1 Anaerolineaceae bacterium | reverse complement strand
ATGAACGGCGTCCGCTCAGCCCATTTTACGATCAACTGCTTGAGCGTCGGCTGGGCCTCGGCAGCCGTGATCGTGGCGGCGTCTTCCGCGCTTAGCGCGCCGTCCCGAGTGCTCTTGTAGTAGGCCGCTTTGTGGCGCTGTTCCTGGCGCAAGCCTAATTTGATTTCAATCAAGCGGAATTGCAAACTCTGAAACCCTGACGCAGGAAACAGGAAGTTACGGAACTCCAGGAAATCCATCGGCGTCATCGTTTCCAGGATGCCCATTTGCTGGTTCAGAACCTCAAGAATGGTGACGATGCGTTGCAGTTTGCGCACTACCAGACTGGTTTCCCCGGCATTGTCATCGACCGTGTCCTGGGAAAAGATCTTGAGCACCAAATCCAACTCGTACAGAATTTGCTTGAACCATAGTTCATAGGTTTGATGCCCGATAATGAAGAGCATCTCGTCGGTAAACGGGTTCGAGCTGCGCAGGTGCTGGCTGGAGAGCAACTCATCCAGCCCCAGGTAATCCGGGTAGTAGAGCGGTGACTGCTTGTCTTTAGTCATGTTTGCATCCAGACCCATTGTAAACCCTTTACTAGCAGGCCCAAGCTATGCTCAAGTTTAAGGGCGCACGCTTGGGGTTTGTCCCGGCACGTAGGTGCCGGGACAAACGACGTTGACTACACCCCCGCCCTTTGGTAAAATACTGCTCGCCCGGTGCGCAAGCCCGGGCCTGATTTTGCCGCCCGCTGGGCGGATACGAAGGAATGATAATGGACGTTCTCTTACTCGAAGACGTATACAACCTGGGCCGGGCGGGCGACGTAAAAGAAGTCGCCAACGGCTTTGGTCGTAACTACCTGATCCCCCAGGGCCTGGCCCTGCCGGCCACCCCGGCGGCAGTCGAGATGGCTGAAACCATCGCCCAGAAGGCCAACAAAGAGCGCGATACGCTCAACGCGCAGATGGAAAGCGTGGCCGAACAGGTGCGCGAAATCCAGCTGCTCTTCCCGGCCCGCGCTGGCGAAACAGGCAAACTCTATGGCTCGGTCACCACGGCGATGATCGCTGAACAGCTGTCGCAGAAGATCGGCATGGACATTGATAAACGCCAGATCCACTCACAGCCGCTGCGCCTGTTGGGCTTGCACGAAATCGCGGTGCGCCTGACCGTGGATGTAATCCCGGAATTTGAAGTCGTGGTCTACCGCGAAGGCGAGAACCCGGAGAACTACATGATCGATCCGGAAGAGCTGGCTGCGGATGCTTCCCCCCTGCCCGATGAGGAAGAACTGGAAGCCATCGCGGCGGAAGAAGCCGGCGAGGACATTGAAATGTCTGCTGAAGACGAGGCTGAGGCTGCCGAGGAGGCAGATGAGGCAGAGGACGAGGCAGCGGAGTAAGCTTCCTTATCTTGCTCTCAAGCAAAATTGCTTGTCACCCCTAACAGCCTGCGGCTATGATTGCGCAGGCTGATTTTTTATGAGCGCCAAAACCGTCGGACAAAAACTGCGTCACGCGCGCGAAGCCATGGGCGCCTCGATCGAGGAGGCTTCTGGCGCCACGCGTATCCGCGCCTATTACATTGAAGCGCTGGAAAAAGGCGACTTTAGCGCCCTGCCCTCCCCGGTGCAGGTGCGCGGCTTCCTGCGCGCCTACGCCAAATATCTGGACCTGGAGGCCGAGGACCTGTTCGCCGATTTAGAGGCCCACGCCCGGGACCTGGCCGAAGCGCCCAAAGCCGCCAAATCCGAAAGCAGCCCAGAGCAGGCCGCGGCGGCTGCCAACGGGATCTACCAGGAGATCGGCCAGCAATTGCGCGCCCGCCGCCAGGGCCTGGAACTCAGCCTGGAGGAAGTGGAGCAGCACACCCATATCCCCGAACACTACATCCAGCGCATGGAAAACGGCGGCTTTGATCGCTTCCCCTCGCCCACCCAGGCGCGCGGCATGCTGAATAACTATGCCAATTTCCTGGGCATGCAAACTGATGCGGTGATGGGCCTCTACGCCGAGGCGCTGCAAAGCCGGCGGGTGGTCAGCGAAGACGAGGGCCCCAGCCGCCAAATTGCGCTGCCCAGCCTGCGCCTGCCCGCCAATGTGCGTTCTTTCCTGTCCGCCGATCTGATCCTGGGTGGCTTAATTGGGCTGGCCCTGATCGTCTTTGTGGTGTGGAGCATCGGCCGTGTCAGCACACTGCGCGCGGCCGCAGAGGCAGAGGCGACCGCGCCGGCCCTGGTGGATGCGCTTAGTCCGACGGAGACCCCCTTAGCCCTGGTAACCCTGACCCCGCAAGGCGGCGCCGTCGAATTCAATTTACTGGATCCCACCGCCGGCCCCGAGGTAACCGAGGGCGCCACCACTCAGGTGGCCAGCAATCCCGGCTCGGTCTCGATCCAATTATTCAGTAACCAGCGCACTTATTTGCGGGTGGTAGCGGATGGCCAGGTGGTCTTTGATGGCCGCACCTTGCCCAGCACCACCTATTCCTTTACGGCCAACGGCCAAATCTCGCTGCTGACTGGCAATGGGGCTGCGCTGCGGCTCTTTATCGGCAACCAGGATCAGGGCCTGCTGGGCATCTACGGCGAGGTGGTTGAGTTGGTCTTTAATGCACAGGGCGTGACCACGCCCACCACCACCCCGACGCCCACGCTGGACCCGGCGGCCGAAACCGGCACCGCCGAATCGACCGGAACGGGCACCGCCACGCCGAGCGGAACGCCGACGCCCACGGTTGACGCCGCCACGGCTACCCCCTAAAATCAAGTACTTATGACTGTCGCCAAAAGTTTTCACCTGGTCTCGCTGGGCTGCGCCAAGAACACGGTTGATTCCGAATCGATGGCCCAATTGCTGGGCGGGGCGGGTTATCAATCCACCGCCAGCGCCGACGAGGCTGAGGTGTTGATCGTCAACACCTGCGGCTTTATCGGCCCGGCCAAGGACGAGTCCTACCAGGTGCTCGGCGATTTAGCGGCCGGCAAACAGGCGGGCCAGATGCTGATCGCCGCCGGCTGCCTCACCCAGCGCTACGGCCAGGAAGTGCTGCAGCGCGTGCCAGGGATTGACGGCCTGCTGGGCACCCGCCGCTGGATGGACGTGCTGGACCTGATCGGTAAGCTGCGCCAGCGCCCGCATCCCGAACCGCTCTACCATTTACCGGATGAAGCGCTGACCGTGGGTCGCGACGAAAAGGACGTACTGCGCATCGCCGCCACCGGCCCGAGCGCCTACATCAAGATTGCCGACGGCTGCCGCCGCCCCTGCGCCTTTTGCGCGATTCCGCTGATTAAGGGCACGCTGGTCAGCCGCCCGATGGAGGCCATCCTGCATGAGGCCCGCGCGCTGCAGGATGCCGGTGTGCGCGAAATCAATCTGATCGCCCAGGACAGCACCGATTACGGCCACGACCTGGGCCAGCGCGGTGGCCTGGCGGCGCTACTCGAAGGCCTAGTGGAGGCTGTGCCGGAGGTGGATTGGATCCGCGTGCTGTACAACTACCCCGGTTCGGTCAGCGACCGCCAGATCGAAGTCATGGCCCAGCATGCGCAATTGATCCCCTATCTGGATATGCCCTTGCAGCACGCGCACCCGCAGACGCTTAAGCGCATGCGCCGCCCGGCCAACGTGGACTGGGTTTACCGCACGCTGGAGAAAATGCGCGCCGCGATACCGGACCTGGCCCTGCGCTCGACCTTTATCGTCGGCTATCCGGGTGAGACCGATGAGGAATTTGAGACGCTGATGGATTTCATCCGCGATATCCGTTTCGACCGGGTGGGCGCCTTCACCTTCTCCTTTGAGCCGGGCACCACCAGCGAGCCACTGGGCGACCCGATTGCGCAGGAAGTCAAGGACGAACGCAAGGAACGCTTGATGCTGGCCCAGCAAAAAATTTCGCTGGAGAACAACCAGGCCCAGGTGGGCAAGACGCTGGATGTATTAATCGAGGGTCACGGCGAAGTGGAGGGCAGCGGCGAGTCCATCGCCGTGGGCCGCAGCTACCGCGACGCGCCCGAGATTGACGGCCTGGTCTTCGTGGAAGGCCAGCCGCCGGTGGGCGAAATCGTGCCGGTACGCATCACCGGGGCGATGCCCTACGACCTGAGCGGCGAAGTGGAAACCACGCGTTCGGTGATTAGCTTGGATTCTTTGCAGGCCAGCTAGATTAGATCGACCAGCGCTGCCAGCCATCCAGCCGCGGCGCCTCCCAGCACCAACCACAAGGAATTGACCTTATAGCGAAACAGCGCAATGGCGGCGGCCAGCGCCAGCAGCAGGCTGTAGGCGTCCACCAGCGCGGCCCGGCCCAGCTGCCAGGTGACCGCGGCCATCAGGGCCAGCGCAGCCACGTTGACGCCATCCAGGAATCCGCTGGCCCACGGGCTTTGGCGCAGGCGCGGCACCAGCGGATTGGTAATCAGTACAAAGATAAATGAGGGCAGGAAGATGCCCAGGGTGGCCAACAGCGCACCGGGCAGGTCGCCCAGCAAGTAGCCGATGAAGGTAGCCGTGGTCAGGATGGGGCCAGGCGTCAGCTGGCCGACGGCGACCGCGTCAATCAACTGCTGGTCGGTCAGCCAAGCAAAGCGCGTCACCAGGTCGGCGCGCAGGAAAGCCAGCAAGACATAGCCGCTGCCGTAGAGCACCGAACCCACTTTCAGGAAGAACAGGAATGAGGCCCTCAGGCTAAAGGGCGCCGCCAACGTGGGCAGCGAGAGGCCGCTTAACGGGGCCAGCAAGGCGGCCGTGCCCGCACTGCGCAGGTTGCGCGCCAGCATGACCAGCAAGCCGCCCGCCAGCAGCAGGGCAATCTCGCCCGCGCCCAATGCATAGGCGGCCAGCACCAGGATACCCAGGCCTAGCAGCCAGGCGTCCTTGACTGCCTTGCGGCCCATGCTCCACAAGGCCTGGGCAACCAGCGCAATCACCACCGGCTTGACGCCGTAGAGCAGCCAGGTGGCCTGCGGCGTGCTACCATAGTTAACATACAGCGCCGCCAAGACCAGCACAATTAGCATCGCCGGGCTGATAAAGCAGATACCGGCCACCAGCAAGCCGCGCCAACCGGCGCACACGTAGCCGACATGCAGCATCATTTCCGTTGAATTGGGACCGGGAATCAGGTTGGTGGCGCCGAGCATATCCAGGAAGTGCCGCTCGCTCACCCACTGGCGGCGGGTGACCACCTCGTCGTGCAGCATGGCGATGTGGGCCGCCGGCCCGCCGAAGGCGGTGAAGCCCATGCGAAGGAAGAAGCGCGCCAACTCCCACATGGCGGCGACTATACCATGTCAGCCGGATTGCACTCAGTCACGTTCTGCAATATTTATTGCAGTACAGTCTATTTTTGCAAATCAGATTGAGGTCAGCCGGCAAGAAAAAGCCCGCCGAAGCGGGCCTTGATTAGCGTTCCTGGATGTGGATCCAGACCCCGTCGCGCGAGCGCAGGGTGAAGGTCGGCTCGGGTACCACCGGGTGGCCGGGGTCCAGTGTGAAAATCGTAGCGCTGGGCCAACATGGCCAGCACCAGTACGGCTTCCATCTGGGCGAAGCTGTTGCCAATGCATTGGCGCGGCCCGCCGCCGAAAGGCAGGTAAGCGTACTTGGGGCGCTTGCTGTCCACACTGGGGTCGAAGCGCTCCGGCTTGAAGGCTTCGGGCTCGGGCCAGTAATCGGGATGGCGGTGCATCACGTAGGGGCTGATGATGACGCTGGAGCCGGCCGGCATGGAGTAGCCACCCACGATGTCATCCTCCAGCGGCTCGCGGCCGAAGGCCCAGGCCGGCGGCAGCAGGCGCAGCGACTCGTCCAGCACCATGCGCGTGTAGGTCAGCCCGCGGTAATCATCGGCGCTCGGGGTGCGGCCGCCCAGCACCTGGTCCACTTCCGCTTTCACTTTGGCGTAGACCTCGGGATGTTCGGCCAGCAGGTAAATCGTCCAGCTCAGGTTGTTGGCGGTGGTCTCGTGGCCGGCCAGGAAGAGCGTCATTACTTCGTCGCGCAGCTGCTTGTCATTCATGCCTTCGCCGGTGTCTTCGTCCTGCGCACCCAGCAGCATGCCCAGCAAATCCGGCAGCTGCTCGCCGGAGTGGCGGCGCTGCTCAATCATGCCGTATACAATCGCGTCCAATTCGGCGATATAGCGTTTCAGTTGGCGGTTGGCGGCGGTGGGCAGCTTTTCGCCAATATCAATAATGTTGCTGATGCGGCGGTTGGTTTCTTCCAGAATAAAGGGCATCACCCGCCCCACCGTGCGCTTATCTGCTTCGTTGACCGAGGTGCTGTACAGCGTGCGCCCCACGATTTCCAGGGTCAGCCCCAGAAAGTCGGTGGACACGTTGAATGGCTGGCCAGCCGGTCGCGCGGCCCAATCGGCCAACATCTCAGCCGTGCTGTCGGTCATCACCCGCGCAAAGTTATCCAGTACCTGGCGGTGGAAGGCGGGCTGAATCAAGCGGCGCTGGCTGCGCCAGGCCTCGCCTTCATTGGTCAACAAGCCCTTGCCCAACAAGTTCTCGGACTTGCTCAGCGCATAGCCCTTGACGTAATTGCGGTTGTTGTCCTGCAAAACATGCTGGACCATATCGGGGTCGTTGATGATGTGCACGGTAAAGGGCCCGGTATCCATGCGCAGGATATCGCCGTATTCCTCGCGCAGCGCCAGCATGTTCTCCAGACTGGAGATATGGCGCATCTCGAAGAAGTTACCCAGGATAGGCAGG
Source organism: Anaerolineaceae bacterium (assembly GCA_900299355.1). Classification (GTDB taxonomy): domain Bacteria; phylum Chloroflexota; class Anaerolineae; order Anaerolineales; family UBA11579; genus OMJR01. The sequence continues at coordinate 3,815 of OMJR01000130.1, read as the reverse complement.
CCCTTTGGGCCGGGCGCACGGCGCGGCGTGCGGTTTACTTGAAGTCTGTCTTGTGTGGTCTGCATGTTACACCTTTCACAATCATATCAAGAAACCCGTCGCCCTGCCCGCTTTAGCAAAAAACAAAAGAGCCCTGCGATGCAAGGCTCTTTTTTTAACTTATCCTGAGTTTATTTTATTGGAGGTCGTAGGCCAGGTAAACGTTTACGGTGACCGTAATCATGCCCGGCACGATGCTGGTGGTGGCCGTCTCAGCCGCACCGCCACCGCCACCACCCAAACCATAGGGGTAGTAGTAGTCGTAGGGGCTGCTGACCGAGTAAGACACGGAGACCAGCTCGCCGAGGGTCACGCCGGTCAGACCGGCCAGTTCCTCAGCCTGGGCCATGGCATCCTGCACCGCCAATTCGCGGGCTTCGGCCTGGGCGGCGTCGCGGTCCTCGCGGGCAAACTGAATGCCCCAAATCGAGTTGGCGCCGGCATTGATGGCCGAGTCGAGCAGCTGGCCCATGCGGCTCAGGTCGCGCACCGTCACGGTGACGGTGTTATCCACCGAGAAGGTGGTGCCGAGTTCGTTGCCTTCAAAGTCGTAATCCTGGTAGGAATAGACGCTGAAGTTGTTGGTCTGCATGTCGGCATCGGCGACGCCGGATTCGCGCAGGGCGTCCATGACGCTTTCCACTTGGTTGGCGTTGTTGGCCACAGCCACGCCCACATCGGTGGACTCGGTGTGCACGCCGATGGACACATAGGCCACGTCCGGCTCTATGCTCACGCTGCCCGCACCGGTCACCGAGAGGGTGTTGCCGGCCGCGCCGTAGGCGGCAGTGCCCGGAGCGCAAGCGCTCAACAGCAGGGCAGCCGCAAAAACGAGTACAAAACTTTTCTTCACCATACGTGTAAATCCTTTTCCATATCGAGAATGTGTGGGGCTGGCCCACCTCTCTATGAACGTATTATTGCACAAAAAGGTTCCCGAAAACTATCGGCTTGGTGAGAGGATTTGGGATTTCGGTTGTGTGCGCGAGGAGGTATTTCCGAAGATAACTGCCGATGGATTCCTCAGCTGGCCGGGTTTGGCGGTTTGGGTGAAGGATTTACTTTCCGCCTCGGAATGACAAAGAGGTGGAGAATGTGTACCTAGGTTCGGCCTCCACAATAAATCCCAACCACCACCTTTGTCATTCCGAGCGAGGGCGGAGCGCAGCTCCGGCCGACGAGGAATTCCTGAAGCGATAGGTGCAAAGGCTGTTGTCCGCAGGAAACCCATCAAGCGACTCTTGGCGCCATAGGCAGTAGGAATTCCTCGTCGGCTGCCTGACGGCAGCCTCACTCGGAATGACAAGAAAAGTAGAAAGTGGTGAAGGGAACGGGCGGAAAGCCTGAAAAGCAATCAGCCGCAGTCAGGTCGGCATGGCGGTCGTGCCATAGTGCCGGAAGGTGCCCCCACGCCGCAATTCGGCATCGCGCACCCGTAGTGGCTGGTCCAACGCCTCAGGGATATAGAGCACATCCCCGTCATAAATCGTATCGGTGGGCGTCAGCCCGTTGTAAGCCAGAATGACCCGCCACTTGAGCGGGTCGCCGTAATACTTGAGCGCCAGGATGCCCAGGTCTTCGCCTTGGGCGACCACATGGCGGGCACGCCGCCGGCCCCAGGCGCCCATCGCCGACTGGTAGGCGTTCAGTGTGGCCGGGCTATCCAGCATCGGTTCTTTCAAACCCTGGTACAGGGCCCAGGCGCGGATGCGGCGGCCCATCTCAGCATCCGGCTGGAAGTTGGCGGCAGCTGCCCAGCCGCCGCTGCCAAAGGCCACCGTGGCCAGCGCCTTGCGCGGGTAGATGCCCTGGCAATCGCGGTTGCCATCCTCGTGGCAGCTGCTCCAGGCAGCGTAGAATTCGTCGTGGGTCCAGGCTTTGCGGAAGCCCTCGATGCGGCGGTCGTCTTTCCACAATGGGTCATTCACATAGACACACTGGTCGTCGTAGCCGACCACCAGCAGGAAATGCGGCCCTTCAAAGCGGCTCTGGGTCGAACTGCCCGGCTTGAGCTTAGACCAGGCGCCGTAGTGCACCAGCACCATCAGCGGCCGCCCCTCGCTCAGTTTGGCTTTCAACTTCTGCATGGTCCAGGAATGGAAGAAGTCCAGCGGGTGGCCGTAGCTTCCCGCGGCGCGCATCAGGTTGCCGATGCTGACGTAGCCATCATTCTTGGTGCCGGTCTTGCGGTACACCGCGTTGGTCGAGACTTGCACGCCGTAAGCGGCCAGCATCATCGCCAGGCTGGCCGGCCCGCAATCGTTGCGGTGCTCGTCGGCATCCGCGTCATACTGCGATTTATAGGGAATCGAAGCAATCAGTACACCCATGGTGAAGGATAGGGTGCAAAAAACGGGCCAGGTTCTTATTGTTGATTTCTGATTGGGGATTTTTGATTGGGGATAGAAAATTGAAGGTTGAAGAGTGCGGACTGAAGAGTAAAGGTTGAAAGTTAAACGAAACCTTCTTCTTCCCTATGGCAAGACGCTTAGCGGGTCGACCAGCTGGCCGTTCTGGCGCAGTTCAAAGTGCAGCAGCGCCCCGGCCGGGTGGCCGGTCAGCCCGCCTTCGCCTACGGCTTCGCCTTGAGCCACTTCCTGGCCGCAGACCACCGCCACCGCCCCCAAGCCGCCATACAGGGTGTAATCCCCGTTGCCGTGGTCCAGCATGACCATCATGCCGTAGCCCAAATTGGACCAGCCCGCAAAGGTCACCACGCCCTCTTCCGCGGCCAGCACCGGCTCGCCGTCCGCCACGGCCAAATCTACACCGCTGTGCCAGGCGGCTAAGGGGTCGCCCGCCAGCTGGCGGGAACTCACCGGCCAGGCATAGTCGCCCGCCGTGCGCAGGCTGCTACTGAAGTTATCCTGGCAAGCGCCGCGGCCGTATTGGCCCTGGTCCAGGTTGGCGGCTTCCCAGGGCACGTTCGGCATGATTTGGAAGGCGATGGTACGCCGGCCGTCGGGAACCAGCAGCCAGTTACCGGCAAAGAGCACATCCTCGCTGGTTTGCAGGTTGTTGGCTGGCCAGGCGACGATATCTTCGACGTTGGCGCCAAAGAAGTTGGCGATGTTGGTCAGCGTGTCGCCACCGCCAATCTGATGATAGACGCCATCCACGGGCAGAATCACTAGCTCCATACCAGTCAGCAAGAAGTCGGGATAACCGGCCAGCTCGTTGCGGTTGGCCCACAGGATGGTCTCAGGTTGCAGGCCAAAGCGGGTCGCGATGGCGCTAAGCGTATCGCCCTCCGCCACGACGTAGGTCTCGATAGCGGTGCGCGGGGCAACGGCGTCGGTGGCCGTTGGGGCCGGGGTCGCGCTGGGGGCCGCCACGGCGCTGGCAGTCGCGGCACTGGTCTCGGTGGGGGTGGCCTGCGGCGGGCTGCCGCAAGCGGCCAGAAACAAGAACAGGCCCGCGCACAGCCACAAGGGTTGGCGGGCCTGTCTATTTAGTTTCAGGGGTGTGTCCATGCAACGAACGGGAGGCTTACTCGTTGTCGTGCAGCGTCTCCAGGAATTCCTGGTTGCTGTCGGTCTTGGACATGCGCTGCATGATGGCTTCCATCGCGCCACCCATATCCATGCCCGCGCCGTGCGGCGGGTCGGCCGTCATGGTGTTGAACATGCGGCGCAGCAGCCACACGCGCTGGGTGATATCCGGGCCGAGCAGCAGTTCTTCGCGGCGAGTGGAGGAACGGTCGATATCAATCGCGGGGAAAATGCGGCGTTCCTGCAGGCGGCGGCTGAGGTGCAGTTCCATGTTGCCGGTGCCTT
>OMJR01000129.1 GCA_900299355.1 Anaerolineaceae bacterium | reverse complement strand
TTTGTTCAGTGGAGTATCTTCTCTTGCGGGGCATTGCCTGTCTCCTTTGGCCTGATCCGTAACATTGTACGTGGATCAGGTTTTGGGGGGCAGGTCACCACCGCCGATGCCATGCCCCCCAGGAAACTCAACACGCGCACATCTTCCAGCAGGTCCTGCTCTACACGCACCATGCTTTCACTGGCCAACAAACCGGCCTCAATCAATTGATTGGTGAAACGCTCTTCAACCGAATCAAATACAACCCGAGTGACCAAAAAGGTGCCACCGAGAGCAATTAATCCAGCAAGAAACACGTAGGGTACGGTGATCTTCGCAAGAATGGGGATACTGATGTTGGCAACAGACTGCCGTAAACGCTTCAATTTTATTGTCCGTTTCTTTTGAGCGACCCAATTGTAACTGTCTTAGCCCCCAAATTCAGTAGCCGCCCTTCCTTTCCATTCTGTTAGGCTTAGTTTTCCCAACATAAGCTGACGTTGTCTATTGACTCGTCGCGGCGTAGGCGGCAAAATCATCAAACAATATTTGGGCGCCTGGTTCAGTAAAGGTGCCCACGATCAACCCGGCCTGCCCGCCCGCAAGGTCGTTATCTTCGACCTCCGCCAGCAACACTCCATTCACATAAATCGTCAAGCGGTTGCCCACGCATTCCGCCGCAACCAGATTGGTGTTTTCACCCTGGATAACGGCGTTGCTGAACTGCATTCGGTCAGCGGAAATCAAACCGAAGGGTCCCCCATTCACATGCTTGCCGATCCCATAATAACCATCGCTGCTAATAATGAAGGCATAAAAATCGGCACGCCCCTCAACCGTCTGTAAGCGGCACACGAGGCCATACCAATTGCTATCATCCGGCCCGGCCAATTTGGTGGCCGTGATTTCCAGGCGCACATTGCTAAAACTCTGGCCCGAGTAAGCCCAGGCCCCACTCGAAGCCGAATTCAGCGTGATCCGGTACCCATCCTGTGCATACTCCATCACTGCCTGTTCAAAGCCGTTCGAATACCACCCGCTGGCCGGGTCGGAAAAATCATCGCTGTGCAGCAACTCCCCATCCCCCGCCGAGGCCTCCACGGCCGCCAACAACTGGGCAATCTGATTCTCGATCTGCATGCGGTCCGGCGCATTGGGCACCAGCGTGAGGTACACCTCCAAATCAAGCCGCGCCGCCGTAAAGTTACTCAGCCCCACCTGGAGGTCCGCGCGCAACCGATAGGCCGCCGCATAGCTGGGGACGATTTCGATCGCCCGATCCAGATCCGCTAAAGCGGCCTCCGTGTTGCCTTCCCGCCGGTATACCTGCGCCCGCTCAAAGTAGGCAGCCGCCAGGCTCTCGTCCTGGTCAATCGCCGTGCTCAAATCGGCGCGCGCCTGCTCGTTGTTGCCCAGGGCCGCCTGGGCGCGGCCGCGCAATAAATAGGCCTGGGCATGCACCGGTGTTTCAGCCAGCAAGGCATCCAGCAATGCCGTCGCTTGATCCCAGGCGCCACTGTTGGCCGCATCCAGGGCCGCCGAGTACTTATCCTCAACCGCCAATTTCGCTGTTGCGGTAATTGCCGGCGCCCCGGTGGCAGTGGGCGCACTGCGTGCTTCCGGTTGGCTGCGGGTCGCCAGGTCCGAGAATAGGCATGCCGGCAAAAACAACAAAGCGATAACAAGATAGGCAATCACGGGTTTTTTCATACGGGTTAAACTGTACACGAAAGCACCTTGCACGACAACGAAACCCACGCACCAGAAGCTCGTATAGAGTAGTGGAGGAACTTATGACTGATCAAGAACAAAATCACGACAACACCACCCTGGAATTCTCCTGGGACAGCAACTCACCTACCCAGCGTTGGATGATGGGCCTGGCTCTCATCCTGGTTAGCGCCATCTTCCTGATCGGCAACCTGACTGGCTTCGAAATCCACAATTGGTGGGTCGTCTTTATTCTCTTTCCGGCCATATCCAATTTTGCACAGGCAGTGGACGCCTATCGTGCCTCCGGCGGATTTGACCGCTCGGTCACTCGCCACGCGTTTTGGGGACTATTCTTCGTAGTCCTGGCGGGCTCCTTCTTGTTCAATTACAGCCTGAGCCTGCTCTGGCCAGTTTTCCTGATCCTGGCCGGCATCGCCTTCCTTTTCGGCGCCTCGTAACCCGCTTAAGAAAAAAAGCGCCCGACGTGTCGGGCGCTTTTTGATTCAGTCTCGTTAGGGTGTCGGCGTCGCGCCGCGCACGTTGATTTCAACCCAGAAAGCCTGGTCGCCCGCCGGTCCCCAGCCAATTGTCTCGCCATTGGTGGTCTCCAGGACCCAATAGCCGCGGTAATCACCGGGCGTGGTTGGGGCCACCAGATTGATCGCGAAGTTGGCATAGGCGCCAGGCTGCACGCCGAAGTTGATCACCAGCGGGTCGCTGCCGCTCATCCGGTTGCCGGATACAAAGCGCAGTTGGTATTCGCCAGTGCTCCACTCACAGGTGCCCACGTTCTGCAGGCGCCACACTTTTTGGAAGTGCTCGCCCGGGTCGAAGCGTGTGCCGTCCGGCACAGTCTCGTCGAACACAAAGCGCATCGCATAGCAAGGCGCGGCGGTCGCCGAGGGCGTGGCGGTGGGTCCGGGTGTATTCGTAATCGTCGGGGTAGCGGTGAAGCCTTCCGCTGTTTGCGTAGCCGAAAGCGCTGAGAGTTGCGCCGAATCCAGCGTAGCCGTCATCACCAGGGTCGAGGTGGGGGTCACCGAGGCTACAGCCAGCGACTGCGCCTGGGCTGTCGCCGAACCCAACAAGGCTTCCAGCGTCTGCTGCACGGCCGCGTCTTTGGTCGCTGCGGCTTCGTCCGTGGTCACGCCTTCTCCACCGCCGGTCTCACCCGTCGGCAGGTTGCGCACACAGGCCATGGTAGCCAGGGCCAGCACCAGAAGAAGTGTAAAAAGTGATTGCTTTCGTGTTAACTGCATAGTCATTATCCTCACTTGGATGAGTATCCGTTTTATACAAGAGGAGCAACTTCCATGCCACAAAAAAGAGCGCATCCTTTGGGATGCGCTCTTTTGGTTCTTAGCTAACTTGGCTTAGGGCCACTGGCAAGTGCCTGGCGCTCCAGCCCCGCCACGGGCGCCGCACCACGGGCCGGTTCCACCATCGATGTTGCCCTGGAATTGGTTCAGGTTATCCATCATCCGGAAGGCAAAAGTGCCTGTCGGGCCGGCCGAAGACGACCAGTTGCCGCTGGCTTGCCGCCAATCGGCTGACAGGGTGCCAGTCAGGGTGACCGTTGTGCCGCCTCCGGCGTCAAAGGTCGCCGAAAACGAGTTGCCACTCTGGTTTACCGTCATTGTGTACGTAACGGCGTTCACATATATCGTCCAGCTGCCACTCCACACGTAAACCGGTGTCGCCGTGGCGGTAGCTGTCGGCGTCCGAGAGGGTGTCGGCGTGGGTGGCTGGGTCGCCACCGGCAAATCGTAGCCACTAAAGTCAGTCTGGCTGGCATAGCGCAGCCACAGCCAGCAATCACCACTGCCGTTGGGGTTGCGTACCACCACGTAGTCCTCGCCGGGGAAAGTCTTCAGGACTTCCACTTCCTGTCCGACTTCCACCACGGTCACGTAGTCGTAATCAATGCGCGGGCCGCGGCGGCAGTTGGTGTCCGAGCTCACCGAGACCAGCGGAACCCCGCTCGTGGGAGAGGGCGTTAGCGTGGGAGTTGCCGTGCCCGCGCCATCACCTTCTGTACCAGCCTGGCCGTTATCGCCGCCGGTGTTGCCGGTCGGCGCCTGTCCGCCCCCCGCTGCAGCCGTTTCCAGCTGGCTAATCTGTAGTGTGGCTGCCACGCTGGTCGCCACGGCAACTTCGCTGGCCCCGCAGGCCTGCAGCAGGAAGGCCGCGATCAATAAGACTGCAATGAATGCCTTTTTGAACTTCATAAAACGCCTCCAGTATTCCTCGATTCTGCTCTTTAGGAGCAGGCTTGCACTACTTATTAGAGTTACAACACCGCAATTGGCTTCATTTTTCCCCGTAAGTCCCAGTATACATCAACAAAAAGCGGGAAGCCGATCGGCTTCCCGCTTCTAAAATCGTTAGGTGCTTGCTGACCCGTTACGGCCCCAGGCAAGGACTCGGCTGCTGGGCATCCGCCCGAGCGCCGCAGAAGTCGCCCAGTCCCGGCCCCCACTGGCCGACAAAGATGTTGCCGGCGATTACACGGGCAAAGGCCACAAAGCTCTCACTGCGGCCGCCCCACTGGAAGGTGCCGGTCACCACCTGGTGGTTGGCGCTCAGCGTGCCGCTCAGCACCACATGGTCCTGGTTGGCGGCAATGAACTCGCCAGTGAAGTGGTTCCCATTGACATAGACATACATCATGTAGGGATCACCCTCCACCCAAATGCGCCAATTGCCACTCCAATTGAAGGGATCCGGATCGGCAATCGGGGTCGGCGGCAGGGTCGCTTCCGGCAGGCCCAAGCCGCTGAAGTCGGTTTGGCTGGCATACTCCAGCCACAGCCAGCAATTGCCGGCGCTGCGCGGGACCTTGATGACCACATAAGGCGCAAACGGATAGGTCGCCACGACCTCCAGCTCCTCGCCAGCCATCACAATCGCCACTTTGTCGTAGACGATTCCGGGGCCGCTGCGGCAGTTGGTGTCTTCGCTAACGGTCACCACGCCGTTGCCCAGCACCAAAATCTCGGCTTCGTCCACCGCTTCATTCTCGGTGGCGCTGCTTACCGCTTGGTCTGCCGCACTACCGGCAGTCGCTTGCTCGCTGTCGCGATTGCGTCCAGCGTTGGCTGCCTGCGCCTGGGCGGCCGATAACTGGTTCTCCAGCTCACCGATGCGCGCTTCTTGGGCTTCCAGGGTGGATTGGGTGCTGCTCAATTCATTGCTGGCGCCGCAGGCTTGTAAAAGGATGGCGGCTGCCAGCACGATAGCTAAGGTTAATTTGCTTGCTTTCATTACATCTCCGCGTATCCGCTCGAGAATTGGCTTAAATTATACCCAGCGCGAATTAATAAAAGAAAAGACCGGCAGTGCCGGTCTTTTGTCTAATCAAGGCTTAACTGCGCCTCCACAGCCACAATGCCGCCGCCGCGGTTAGCGCCCCAATCGCCGCCCAGCGTACATCGTTGACCATGAAACTAGGGAAAACGGTCAGCACGCCAATGCCTTGCAAAAACCAGGCGACCCCCGCCAAGCCCAGCAAGATAGCCATCACTTTTTGCATCGACATTAAATCTCGCCCTTCGGGGGCGGCGGAGACGCCATGGTCTCCTTATCCAGGTAATCGCCGGCCCGCCGTTCGCCGCCCCGCTGATAAGCGCCCAGTTCGCGCATGCGCTGCTGGTAGCACTCATTGCACTCCCAGTTGCGCTCGGTGTATTGCCCCTCGTTGGAACGCTCAAAGGCTTCTTCCGGCTTGTACTGCTTACAGGTATAGCACTGGCGCAAAGCCGCCTGGCCATAGCCCAGATTGGCGCGCGCCGCCTCGCTATCAATCGCCTTGGCCACACGGGGCAACCCTTTGACGTCATACCAGCCATCGGGGGACACCCGCTCGTCGGCCCCCACAAGAGCATCCACAAAAGTCCATTCACCGCTCTCGGCGTCACCGCTCAGCGCGCGCGCCTGGTACCTGCCCTCGTGAAAACGATAGACGAAAGTCGTGCTGTCACTCAGCCGAAAAACCCGGATAGCGCCCTGCTCCACAGCTTTCTCAATAGCCGCATCAAATTTCATGTGTATTCCTTGTTTGATTTATTTGATTAATTATAGCCAGGCTAGGCCCGCAGCCGCCGCACCAACACGACCGCACCGCTGGCCAACAGCAAGGCTACCGAAGCTCCGCCCAAAATCCACTTGGTCTGGTTGAACACATTTAGTAAACCGGCGACCGCATTCAAGCGTTCTGGGTAATTGATCACCAACAACACCGCGGCCTTGTTCTCCATCAGGTCGAAGAAACCTGCGCCAAAGGGCAGCAAATGCAGCGGTTGCATCAGGCTGTCCAGACCGTAGGCTACTGGAAACAAACGCGCCAGCAGCATAGCCAGCAGCAGGGAGTACACCACCGGGTAGACAATATCCAGGGTCAACTCCCCGCTGGCGTAGAGTGCACGGCCCTGCGAGTCCAGCGCATCCAGGAAAGCGTAGCTCTCCTCAACCGAGATGCCAAAGCTGGCGTCTGGCGAGCGAAGGTCGCGTCCCCCGGTCACTTCTGCGCTCCAGGAGGGGAAGGCGCAGGTCAAACCCACAAACAAAGCCCCGGCAATCAGGATATTGCGCCAGGAGGATACATCGAATAACCAGCGGGACAAGCCCGTCATCAATTTACTCATCCTGGCGCACCTTTCGATAATAGTTAGTCACCCGTGCTTTGGTCAGCAATTCGCCGTCCGCATCGCGCACGATATCCACATCATGTACGATGAAACGCCGTGAACGGCGCAGCACCCGCCCCACGGCCCGCACACGCCCTTCAGTCGCCGAGCGCAGGTGGCTGCCGCTGATTTCAATGCCCACCGGCTGTATCTCGTTCAAGTCCACGTTCCAGGTAGCGTGGGTGCTGGCCGCTGTTTCCGCCAGCAGCAGGCTGACCCCGCCATGCAGCAGCCCAAAGGGTTGGCGGGCGGCATCCGTTATCTCCAATTCAAGCTCGATACGCTCATCATCCACGTCGGTCACGCGGCCACCCAGCACGCCAAAGGCCTTGTCGGCGTGAATACCGTTGACAAAATCCAGCCAGGTGGCTTTATCGAAGGCTTGTTAGCTCATGGCTGTGGATTATACGTCAGGCTCCAATAGTTGGCGCAAGCGTGCTTTGGCCGCCTCCACCGCCCGGGCGCGGTGGCTGAGTTGATTCTTCTCCGCCATGCTCAATTCCGCCATCGTGCGCCCCAAACCCTCGATCAGGAAGATAGAGTCGTAGCCAAAGCCGCCCTCGCCGCGCTCATCCGCGATGATTTCGCCCCGGCACTCGCCCTCGGCAAAGTAGCTATCTCCCCCCGGCACGGCGATACACACCGTGCTGCGGAAGGTCGCCGGCCAGGGCTGCGGCTTGCCGTCCAGCTGCGCCAGCAAGTACTGCCGCCGGTCAGCGTCGCTGGCCTTGGCCTGTGGGGCGTAGCGCGCCGAGTACAACCCCGGGACGCCGCCCACCGCCTCTACCTCCAGGCCGCTGTCATCCGCCAGGCAAATCAGTCCGCTGGCCTGGCTGTAAGCCCGCGCCTTGAGTGCGGCGTTCTCGGCGTAGCTGCTGCCGGTCTCGGCCACCTCTATATCGACCCCCACATCTGGGGGTGTCACCAGGGCTGCGTCAGCCAAATCGGCCAGGAGCGCCTGCATTTCCTCTAATTTGCCTTGATTTGCGGTGGCAATCAGCACTGTCTGCATACCCATCAACCTCTCCGACGCCTGTTTTCTATCGATTCCAGACTAAGGATTTGATACGGAATAGTACCACGCCCCAATCTGTAGGCCGAGTCGTGCGAGTCACCCTGCATTTTCGGTAGGTGCTTGACCCGTTTTGCAATTTTTGTTATAATCTCGCCAACTTTACAGAATCTCTTGCATTAATCGCGCAAGAGGGACCTCAAGCCACCAACAGGCATATGCCCACCCTAACTCTGGAAAAAACCCTCCCAGTCGTGAACGAGCACATTAACCCCCTCAGGATTAATGTCGGCTTCATCGTGAATGCCGAGGCCGGCTACCATCGCACCTTCGAGTTCGATGTGCCCCAGCTGTACCTGCCGCCCGACCTGCAGCTGAGCGACCTGCGTGGCACCGCCCGCTTCAGCCACACGCCCCAGGGCCTGGTCGCCGAGGTTTTCCTGAGCGCCCACACCCCGGCCGAATGCGCCCGCTGCCTCAAAGAGACCGACCAGGCTATCGCCACCCAATTCACCGAACTCTACGCCAACGACGAGCGCTCCATCACTGATTCGCAATTATTGCTGCCCGCTGACCACCAAATCGACCTCTCGCCGCTCGTCCGCGAATACTTGTTACTCGATTTACCGCTGGTGCCCCTCTGCAAGGCTGACTGCAAGGGCCTCTGCGTCGTATGTGGCGCCGACCGCAATGAAGAAGATTGCGGCCACGACCAGCATCCTATCGACCCCCGCTTATCCCCACTCAAGGATCTACTCGATCCCAAGGATTGACCCGGTTCGCCCGCGCTCGCTTGTAGCATCGCGCGCGGCGGAGGAGGAGTCTTATAGCATATTCGTCGAATCACGCTGACAATCAAAACACCGAAGTACTCTTCGACGAGGAGGGTCTGGAGAAGTTTGGCCAGACCAGCGAGTTGTTCAAGGACAGTGAAGATGCCTTTGAACGGCTGCGCATGCACTATTACCAAAACGATGAGAACAACAAGCAGACCGAGGAGGACGACAAAGACGACGTCATTCCTGATCTGCCCGAAGCCTATGAACTGCCTCCCGAGGAGGCCATTGATTCGGTCGGCCTCTACCTGAAGGAAATGGCCAGCGTGCCTCTGCTCAACATGGAGCAGGAAGTCGCCCTGGCCAAGCGCATTGAGGCCGGCAAGAAAGCCCGCCGCAAAGTCAAAAAAGACGGTGACGATTTAGCCGCCGCCAAGCGCCACGACCTGGACCAGGTAATCGAAGACGGTCGGCTGGCCCGCGAACACCTGATCAAGGCCAACACCCGCCTGGTGGTCAGCATCGCCAAGAAATACATGGGGCGCGGGGTGCCTTTCCTGGATCTGATTCAGGAAGGCAACCTGGGCTTGATGAAGGCGGTCAGCAAGTTCGATTACCGCCGCGGCTTCCGCT
>OMJR01000128.1 GCA_900299355.1 Anaerolineaceae bacterium | reverse complement strand
TACGGCCTGTACCAGCCGGACGAGGGCGACATTTTTATAAATGGCGAAAAAGTGAATGTGCATTCGCCCACCGATGCGATCGAAGCCGGCGTGGGCATGGTGCACCAGCACTTTATGTTGATCCCGGTCTTCACCGTGACCGAGAACGTGATGCTGGGCGACGAGAGCGTTCGCGGCCCGGCTGGCATGCTGGATCGCAAGGCCGCCGCCGACCGCATCCGCGAAATTTCCGAATCCTACGGCCTGGCGGTCAACCCCGACGATAAGATCGCCGATCTGCCGGTGGGCGTGCAGCAGCGCGTGGAGATCATCAAGCTGCTCTATCGCGAAGCCGATATCCTGATCCTGGATGAACCCACCGCGGTGCTTACTCCCCAGGAAGCGGACGAACTTTTCAAGATCATTCAATCGCTCACTGAGCGCGGCAAGTCAATCATCTTTATCACCCACAAATTGCGCGAAGTACTGGATGTGGCTGACCGCATCAGCGTGATCCGCCGCGGCCAGATGGTGGGCACCACCACGCCCAAGGAAGCCGATCAGGCCAAGCTGGCCTCTATGATGGTTGGCCGCGAAGTGGTGCTGACAGTGGACAAGGCGCCCGCCAAACCCGGCGACGTCGTGCTGGATGTGCAGGACTTGCGCGTCGCGGACGACCGCGACCAGGTGACCGTGGCCGGCGTCAGCTTCCAGGTGCGCGCAGGCGAAATCCTGGGCGTGGCCGGCGTGCAGGGCAACGGCCAAACCGAGCTGGTGGAAGCGCTGACCGGTTTGCGCGATCCGCTGGAGGGTGCGGCCCAATTGATGGGCCACGAGATCGCCCATGCTGATCCGCGCACGATTACGGAGTTGGGCACGGCCCACATCCCGGAGGACCGCCAGCGTGATGGGCTGGTGCTCAGTTACCCTGTGGCCGACAACCTGGTGCTGAACACTTATTACGACGAACCCTATTCCAAGGGCGTCGTGCTCCAATACGACAAAATTCTGGATATCGCCCAGAAACGCATCGCAGATTTTGATATTCGCACCCCAGACGCCGAAACCTCGGCGGGGGCGCTATCGGGTGGCAACCAGCAAAAAGTGATCGTGGCGCGCGAATTGTCGCGCCCCGTGAAACTGGTGATTGCGTCCCAGCCCACGCGCGGCCTGGATGTGGGCTCGATTGAATACATTCACAAGCGCCTGATTGAAAGCCGCGATAGCGGCGTGGCCGTGCTGCTGGTCTCCTCCGAATTGGACGAGGTCATGCAACTCTCCGACCGTATTGCGGTGATGTATCGCGGCCAAATCATTGATATTGTTGATGCCAAAGATGCCAAGAAGGAACGCATTGGCCTCTTGATGGCTGGTGTACGCGCCGAGATTAGCTGAGGAGACGGATGGCTAAGGACACCCCTGAAAAGGTTGACGCAAAAGAAGAGCCCAAGAATTTCTTTGGCATCTTCATGCACGAGCTGACCCGCGGGTCCCTGCTGATCCCGATCCTGGCGATCATTACCGGCCTGATTTTGGGCGGCTTTTTTGTCGCGATCACGACCGAAGAGGTCTACACCACCTGGAGCCAGTCGCCGCTGGAGGCGATCGGCCTGGGTTTCGAGGCCGCTTTCAAATCCTACGCCGCCCTGTTCAATGGCTCGATTGGCAATCCCGGCCGCATCATCAATGCGCTGAACGGCGGCGACGCCCAGGCAATCCGCAGTGCTTTCAATCCCTTCCTGGAATCATTAACCAAATCGGTGCCCTATATTTTCGGTGGCCTGGCCGTCGCTCTCGGTTTCCGCGCGGGGCTCTTCAACATCGGCGCCGAAGGCCAGATCTTTATCGGCGCGATGACCTCGGTATACGTGGGCTACGCAGTCACCGGGCTACCCGCGATTATTCACATCCCGCTGGCGCTGGGGGCCGGCTTCTTGGGTGGCGCCTTGTGGGGCTTTATCCCCGGCTGGCTTAAGGCCAAGACCGGCGGCCATGAAGTGATCAATACGATCATGATGAATTACATTGCGTTCCGGCTCACCGAATATATGTTACGCGGTCCGCTGCAACGCCCCGAAACCACCAACCCGATCAGCCCCTTTATTCAAGCCAGCGCTGAGTTGCCGCGCTTCTTCGGTCCGCCGATCCGCTTCCACTTGGGCTTTATCCTCGCCATAATCGCCGCTTACGCGGTGTATTGGCTGCTCTTCAAGACCCGTTGGGGCTTTGACTTGCGCACCGTGGGCGCCAACCCGAATGCCGCGCGCTATGCCGGCATGAACATTACCCTGGTGACCGTGGCCGCGATGAGCCTCTCCGGCGGCTTAGCCGGGTTGGCGGGCGCCAACGAAGTGCTGGGCGTCAACCATACCCTGGCGCCTGCCTTCAGTTCCGGCTTCGGCTTTGACAGTATCGCCCTCGCGCTTATCGGCAAGAGTCATCCGGTGGGTGTGGTTTTGGCGGCCATCCTCTTTGGCACCTTGCGCAACGGCGCGATCCAGATGCAGATTGCCGCCCAGGTGCCGATTGACATCATCTCGGTGATGCAGGCCCTGATCCTGGCCTTTATTGCCGCCCCGGCCATCATCCGTTCCATTTACCGTTTGCGCGCGCCCGAGCAAGAAGACGAAGGCGTATTCGTTCGAGGCTGGGGAGGCTGATATGGCGACCACTACGACTACTCTGCAATCTGCCGCTGAGTACGGCTCCGACCGCCGCCGGCGCGTGATGGGCATTGTCTTTCTGGCGCTGGCCGCTGGGATCTGGCTGCTGTTTGCGCGCACCACCGCCCCGGGCATGGAGACCACCTTCAATCTCAATCCGGGTGGCAGCCAGAGTAGCTTCCCCGATTGGGTTTTCGATACGCTGACCCTGTTGAATGTATTGGCGGGCTTTGCGGCGGTGCTGGGCGCTTATCAACTTTTCCGAGGCTTCGGCAAACGCACCAACCTCATCCTCGGCCTGGTGGCTGGCCTGTTCCTGTTTGGCTTCCTTTCTTGGGTCGCCTCCGGCACCTCGCTGAACCTCGCTGGACTGTTACGCGCCACCCTGATCCGCGCCGTGCCGATTACGCTAGGCGCCTTATCGGGTGTGCTGTGTGAACGGGCGGGCGTGGTCAACATCGCGATCGAAGGCATGATGTTGATGGCCGCTATGGTCGCTGCGATCTTTGGCAGCGTGGCCGGTCTGGGCGTCGGCCTGGTGGCCGGTGTGCTCTCCGGCGGTCTCTTGGCTTGGATCCACGCCCTCTTATCAATCAAATACAAGACCGATCAGATCGTGTCCGGTACGGTGATCAATATTTTTGCGGTCGGTATTACGTCCTTTATTGCCGCCAAGTTCCTGGCCAGTTACCGCCACCTGAACAATCCCGGGATTTATCCCGATATCAGTATTCCCGGCCTGGTCGACATCCCCTTTATTGGGCCGATCTTCTTCCAACACAACATCTTTTTCTTCGGCATGGTGATTTTCCTGGCCCTCTTGCACTTCGGCTTGTTCTACACCCGCTGGGGTCTGCGCCTGCGCTCCGTGGGCGAACATCCCAAAGCCGCTGACACGTTGGGCATCAACGTGTTTCGCACCCGTTACATGGCGGTAATCCTGGGTGGCATGATGGCCGGCTTTGGCGGCGCTTACTTCACCCTCGGCTCGGTCGGCCGCTTCGATGAAGTGATGACCGCCGGGCGCGGCTTCATTGGTTTGGCGGCGATGATCTTCGGCAACTGGAAGCCAGTGGGTTCCTTCGGCGCCGGTTTGCTGTTTGGCTTTGCCGACATGCTGGCGGCGCGCTTAGCGATCCTCGGGGTGCGCATCCCCTCCGAATTCCTGTTGATGGCGCCTTACATTGCCACGATGATTATCCTGGCTGGGGTAGTGGGCCGTGGTCAAATGCCCGCTGCGGATGGCCAACCCTACGAAAAAGAAGACTCACACTAAAGGCAAAAAAGAAAGTGGACGCAGCCTGGCTGCCAAAACGACTTGGGCGCTTACCCCGACTCGGGTAAGACCTGGCCGTTTTCACGCGACTAGGTGTTGAATCACCTGTGAAAGTGGATCGTTTATGAAAACTATTGGAAAGTGGATGAAGACCAGCGTCGTTTCGATCCACCAGGATGCCACCTTGCTGGAGGCGGCGAAGTTGCTGGCCGCTAAGCGGGTCGGCACGCTGCCGGTGACCGACGCGGAAGGCGCCCTGGTGGGGCTTACCACCATGCGCGGCCTGGTCAAGGGCTTCCTGCCTGACTTTGTATCCCTGATGGAGAATGTCGATTTTGTAAAGGATTTCGGCGCCCTGGAAGAGATCTCCGAAGAAGACATGGCCAAGGCCAATGCCCTGACCGTGGATGAAATTATGGAAGAGCCGGTCAGCGTGGAGGAAAATTGCAGCCTGGTGCGGGCTTTGGCGATTATGGATAACCACCAGATGCCGGATATTCCTGTGGTGCGGGACAATAAATTAGTCGGGATTGCCTCACGGGTGGATATCGGCCGCGCTTTCCTTGAAAGCTGGCTGTCCAACAGCAAGAACTAGCCGTTTATCGATAGAAAGGGTTCCAAGCGCGCATGAATATCCAGTTGATTGCCGGCCTGTTGTTCCTGGCTACTTTCGTGGGTATTCTGCTGGAGCGCGTCGACCGCACTATTATCGCTATGGCTGGCGGCGGGGCGATGGTGGCGCTGGGCATGGCCCTGGATTTCTACCATCAGGAAGAAGCCCTAGCCTCGGTGGATTTCAATACCCTGGGGCTACTGCTGGGCATGATGATTATGGTTGCCCTGTTGGCCAAAACGGGTTTCTTCCAATTTCTGGCGACTCTCACGGCGCAGAAATCGGGCGGCAGCCCCTGGCGCTTGTTGCTGATCCTGGGCGCAATTACGACCGTCTTGTCGATGGTGCTGGACAACGTCACCACCATCGTCCTGATCGCGCCAATCTCAATCCTGATCGCTGAAATTCTGGGTATCTCGCCGATCCCCTTCCTGATTTCCGGGGCGCTGCTGTCCAATACCGGCGGCGTGGCTACCCTGGTCGGTGACCCGCCCAACATTCTGATCGGCTCGGCCGCCGGGCTAAGCTTCAATGATTTCCTCGTGCGCTTGGCGCCAATCGTGGCCGTGGCCTGGGTGGGGGCGGTCATCTTGATCCGCTACCTGTTCCGCGAAGAATTGGCCCAGCCACCGCGCGACCCGGGCGCCCTGGAACATATCGATCCCACGGAAGCCATTACCGATCGGGCCTCGCTCACCAAGATCCTGATCGTTATGGGCCTGGTCGTGCTGGGTTTCTTCCTGCATACCGTGCTGCATTTGGAACCGGCCTTTGTGGCGCTGCTGGGCGCGGCGGCGGCGCAGCTGTGGGTGCAGCCCGATGTTGAGGAAATGCTCAAAGAAGTGGAATGGAGCGTATTGCTCTTCTTCGCTGCCCTCTTCGTCTTGGTGGGCGGGGTTGAGGCTTCAGGCTTGCTGCATGATCTCGCCGGGAGCGTGACAGCGCTGGCGGAAGCCAATTTGCTGCTCACTGGGATTGTGCTCATCTGGGGTTCGGCGATCATGTCGGCCATCGTGGATAACATCCCCTTCACGATAGTGATGATCCCGATCATTCATGATCTGGGTGCTCTCGGGCTGGACATTACACCGCTGTGGTGGGCGTTGGCGCTGGGCGCCGGTTTTGGCGGCAACGGCACCCCGATCGGCTCCACGGCCAACATCATCACGATTAAACTCTCCGAACGTACCCGCAATCCGATTACGACTGCGCTGTGGTTGCGCCGCGGCTTGCCGGTGATGCTCCTGGTCTGCGTGATTGGCACAATCCTGTACGCGCTGACCTTCCCTTATATGTAATCTTTTCTCATTGGGCCTTCCGCCCTTTATAATGGGCGCTTGCTTGGAGGCCGAATGAAGACACTGCTCAAACTCGAAGAAGCGGCGCTGGCTCTGTTGGGCGTCTACGCCTATGATCGGCTGGGCGCTGGATGGCTGGTTTTCCTCCTGCTGCTATTCCTGCCCGACCTCAGCATGCTGGGCTACCTGGCCGGCCCGCGGGTGGGCGCCTTCACCTACAACCTGGCGCATCACAAGGGCCTGGCAGTCTTGGTTTATCTTTTTGGCCTGTGGCAGGCGGCGCTCAACTGGCAAATTGCCGGCATTATCCTCTTCACCCATTCCAGTCTGGACCGGGTGCTGGGCTACGGGCTAAAGCACCCCGATTCTTTTCAGAACACCCATTTGGGCCGTATCGGCCGCTAACTGCTGACTAATGATTTCCTACAGCCTCGATCGGGTGACCGTCACCTACAACGCCCAACCGGTCTTCCAGGAGCTGTCCTGGGATATCCACAACGACCGCTGCGTGGGCCTGGTAGGTCCCAACGGCAGCGGAAAAAGCACCCTGTTGCGCCTCATCGCTGGCGAACTCAAAAGCGAGAGCGGCTTTGCCAACGCGCGCGGCGATATTCGCATCGGCCTGCTGCACCAGGAGCCGCGCCTCAATCCGGACAATACGGTCTGGCAGGAGGCGCTCTCCGCTGCCGAGCCGCTGCAGCGCCTGCAGGCGCACCTCAGCCAGCTGGAAGCCGATATGGGCAGCCCCGAGGTCTACGAGAATCCCGACCGGCTGAGCCGCAAAATTGAAGAGCACGCCGCGCTGCTGGAGGAGCATACCGCCATGGGCGGCGCTGGCTTCGAAGGCCACCTGCGCAGCATCCTGCTCAATCTCGGTTTCGAGGAACGTGAATTGGAACTCCCGGTAACCGCGCTCAGTGGCGGGCAGAAGAAGATGGTAGGCCTGGCGCGCCTGCTGGTGGCGCGCCCCGATTTGTTGCTGCTAGACGAACCGGATAACCACCTGGATGTGGATGGCAAGGACTTCCTGGAACGCTATATCCGCAACTATCCCGGTGCGGTGGTGATTGTGTCCCACGACCGCTACTTGTTGGACGTGGTCGCCGATGAGATTGCCGACCTCGATCTGGGCAAAGTGCAGGTCTATGCTGGTAACTATTCGGAGTACGCCTACGAAAAAGAGCAGAACCTGCTGCAGCAACAGCACCAATATGAAGTGCAGCAAAAGGAAATTACCCGCCTCGAGAAATCAGCCCAGCGCCTGTTGAACTGGGGCCGCAGCCACGAAAACGAAAAGCTGATTCGCCGCGGCAAATCGATGCTCAAGCGCATCGAGAAAATTGAGCGGATTGATAAGCCGGTCATGGAACGCAAAACTATGGGGTTGGAACTGGGTGGCTGGCGCGGGTCCAACAAGGTGTTGGAGGTCAGCGAGCTGGTCAAAAGCTTTGCCGACCCGGATGGCAGCGAGACGGCGATCCTGCGCGGTTTGGACGTCACGCTGTGGCATGGTGAACGGGCCGGGCTGGTTGGTCCCAATGGCGCGGGCAAGTCGGTTTTCTTTCGATCGGTGCTGGGCCAGCATCAGCCGGATAGCGGAACGATTAAGATCGGCCCCAGCATCAAAATGGCCTACTATGCCCAGGAGCACGATACGCTGGATTACAACGCCACCCTAATTGACAACGTGCGCGGGGCGGCGCGCTTCAGTGAGGGCGCGGCGGTCAACTTCCTGGGCCGTTTTCTCTATGATTATGAGCAGATGCGCGGACCGGTCAAAAACCTATCGGGTGGCGAACGCAGCCGGCTGCAGCTGGCGCTGATCATGCTTTCAGGGGCGAACTTTTTGCTGCTGGATGAACCGACGAACAACCTGGATATTCGCTCCGCGGAAGTCCTGGAAGATGCCCTGGAGGAATTCGTCGGCACCGTATTGGTAATTTCCCACGACCGCTATTTTCTCGATCGGGTCGCCACCCGTATAATTGAGCTAGACGAAGGCACCTTTACAGAATATCCGGGTTCCTACGGGGATTACCAGGCCGCCAAAGAAAAACAAGCGGCCGCGGCTTGATTGCCCTCACCCCGTT
>OMJR01000127.1 GCA_900299355.1 Anaerolineaceae bacterium | reverse complement strand
TTTGAAACCCGCCCCTACGAATGATGGACATCAATCACTTGAATTGTTGGAAAATGCCGGACCTGCCGCTTTCGCCTAACGCCTATTCTGCTCGTTCAGGATGGCGATGCGCTGGGCCAGGTCCGCGCCGAGGTCCTCGGCGCGCAGGCGCCAATCCCAATTGCCGCCGATCGTGCCCGGCGTGTTCATCCGCGCGTGGGCGCCCAGTTCCAGGAAATCCTGCATCGGCGCGGCCACCAAGTCGGCGGGCGACGCCCACAGGCGCCCCAGGAAGCGCCAGGCAACGTGGCTGCCATCGGTTTGCAAATAATCGTTGCAGAAGGCGCGCTCGTTGGGCGGGGCGCTGGCGTACCAGCCCACCAGGGTGTCGTTGTCGTGGGTGCAGTTGTAGGCCACGCAATTCTCGGGATAATTGTGCGGCAGGAACTCATGCTCCATATCGCGGCCAAAGGCGAACTGGAAAATTTTCATGCCGGGCAAATCAAAGCGGTCGCGCAGTTTGAAAACCTCGGGGTTGATTTCGCCCAGGTCCTCAGCAATCAGCGGCAGCTCGCCGAACTCGGCGCGCACAGCGTTGAAAAAGGCATCCGAAGGCCCCATGCGCCATTCGCCGGTCTCAGCGGTGGGGGCATCGGCGGGCACCGCCCAGTAATCGTAGAAGCCGCGGAAATGGTCCAGGCGCACGACATCCACCAGTTTGAGTACCGCGCGCAAGCGGGCGAACCACCAGGCGTAGCCCTCATCGGCGTGGGATGGCCAATCGTAGAGCGGATTGCCCCACAGTTGGCCGGTCTTGGAGAAGTAGTCAGGCGGCACGCCGGCCACGGCCGTCGGATTGCGCTCGGCGTCCAGCTCGAACAGGTGCGGGTTGGCCCACAAATCAACACTGTCGCGGGCCATATAAATGGGCACATCGCCGATGACGCAGATGTCCAATTCGGCCATGCGTTCGCGCAGCTGCCGCCACTGCTGAAAGAAGATGAACTGCAAGAAAGCATGCCGGTCGATGCGCGGCTGGTGTTCGGCCCGGAAGGCGTCCAGGGCCTCCGCCTCGCGATTGCGCAGCGGGGCCTCCCATTGCCACCAAGGTCGTTGCTCGTGCTGGTCTTTGAGCGCCATAAAGAGCGCATAATCTTCCAGCCAGTCCTTTTCCTCGGTTCGGAAGGCGGCAAAAGCAGCCATCTGCGCCTGGTCCTGCTGGGCGGCCTCGAAGGCGCGGGTGAGCAGCCCTTCCTTCCAGGCATTGACTGCGCCGAAATCGACCTTGTGGTCGGGGAAGTACGGATGGTCGGACAAATCCTTGGCTGATAGCAAGCCCTGCTCTTGGAGCAGGTCGGGGCTAATCAGCATCGGGTTGCCAGCGAAAGCCGAGAAGGACGCATAGGGCGAATCGGCGTAACCGGTGGGGCCCAGCGGCAGCATCTGCCACCAGCGCGTGCCGGTGCTGGCCTGCCACGCCAGCCAGCGCCGGGCGCCAGGACCCAGGTCGCCGATGCCGTAGGGGCCGGGCAGGGACGTGGGATGCAGCAGAATGGCGGAGGAATGATTAAAGAGCATGCTCAGGTCGTTTCGAAATCCAGGTAGATGCGGGCTTCATAGGGGGCAAGTGTAACGGAGATTGGTTCATCCGCCGGTGATTGAATAACCAGGCCGGGGGTATCGGGTTGCTGGCCGCGGGCCAGCCAGCGCCCGGGCGGCAGGCCCAGGCTTTCCGCCAGCGTCTCGCGGTACTGCTTGCCAGTCGGAACACGCACAAAGGGCGCACTCTCCAGCAGGCGGCCGGAAAGTTCCTCCGCGCTGTTGTTGACCAGCACCAGTGCCCGTTGATCGCCGTCGCGATTGCTGAAGGCTATCAAGTCCTCCAGCACTTTGTCGCGCGGGCTGCGCACATCGTAGAGACGGAAGTGCTCGGTGCCGGCAAAGCGCGCCCGTTGCTTCAACAGCGGGGCAATCTGCGCCTGGTGGCGGGCAATGAGCTGCGGGTCGGCTTGTTCGCGCCAGTAGGGTTCCAGCAAATCCATGGCGTAGGTTTCCTCGTAGCCCTCGACCTGGCCGTGGTCGAAGAGCGGCGTGCCCGGCAGGGTCGCCAAAAGAGTCGCCGCCGCAAAGTATTTGTCGCTGCGGCCAAATTGCTCCGCCGTGCTGGGTTCATCCGGGCTGCTGAGAAAGTTGCCGTAGTGGGCCAGCAGGCGCGGGTCAAACAAGAGTGCATCCTGAATAGATTGCCGAAAGGCTTGGTTGTCTTCTTCGCGCAGATTGTGCATAAAGCCGCTGTTGTACGCGCTATGCAGGCCCAGTTGGTGCACGAAGACGCCCTCCAGCAGCCAGAACGCCTCAGCCAGCAGCAGGCTGTCCGGCGCTTCGGCGCGTAAGCGTTCCACGGCTTCCGCCCAAAATTCACGCGGTAAGCGCCTTTCGAACTCTTTGTTCGACAGGCGGTAGTCCTGGCGGGTGTAGATGAAACCTTGCTGGCCGCGCTTGGGATACCACAGGCGCTGCACATGGCGCCGCACCAGGGTCATCGCCGCATCGAAACGCACAATCGGGAAGCGGCGCGCCACGGCCACGATTTGGTCAATCACCGCCCGGCGCGTATCGGGGTTGAGGAAATCCAACTGGGCGGTGTCGTTCCAGGGCACCCCCACCCCATCGTTGCCGTGATACACGTAATCGGTGCGCCCGCTGCGAGTGTCCCTGCGCTGGAAGACCACCGCGGCATCGCTCTGGTCGGCGTAGTGGTCCTCGAGGCGCAATTCGAAGCGCGGGTCAGCGCTCAGGTTCGGGCCGCTGAAGGCGTAATTGTTGGGCAGCGGATTATCGGGGACGGAAAGATAGCGCTGGGGGTGCTCGGCCATCCAGGGTGCGTCCAAGCCGGTGTGGTTGGGCACCATGTCCACGCCCAGGCGCAGGCCGGCTTTAGCGGCGCGGCGTTGCAAATCGTCCAACGCGACCTCCCCGCCGAAGCGCTCGCCAGCCTCATAGCTGTACACCGCGTAGGCGGAGGCTTCGGCATGCAGGTTGCCAAACTGGTGCTTTATCGCGCGTGAGGCTGGGCTGCGCCGCCACAAACCCACCGGCCAGAGGCCGTTGAAGCCCTGGGCGTTCAGTTCTTCCAGTATTTCGTCGGGAATTTGGTCGAGGGTGGCGATGCGCCGTCCATAGCGCTGGCTGAGCTGGTAGAGCCAGACATCCAGATGTTTGGCGACCAGTACCAGGCGGCCCATCCAGGCTTGTTCCGGCGCGTAATTGGGGCGGCGCGGTTTGAGTTCCGGGAAAGGACGCGGGCGATTGGCGGGGAGAACCACGCCGCGATTGTACCTAATTCGGGCCGGGGGGCCGGGGGTACACTACCGCCATGAGCAGCGCCGACGCCACCGTTTCGCGCCCCGCGGTCACCCAGCGGCGCATCGTACTGACCTGGCTGCCCCTGGCGGCCAGTTGGTTGTTAATGGCCCTGGAAATGCCCTACATGAACGCCGCCCTGGCGCGCCTGAGCGAGGCGCAAACCATGATTGCCGCCTTCGGCTTGGTGGCATCGCTGAGCATCACGATTGAAAGCCCGGTGATTTCGCTGCTGGCTACCAGCACCGCGCTGGCGCGCAGCCGCCAGAATTATGAAATGCTGCGGCGCTACACCATCCACCTGATGCTGGGCACCACCCTGCTGCACTTCCTGCTGGGCTGGACCCGGCTCTTCGACCTGATTGTGGTCGACCTGATGGGGGTGCCTGCCAGCCTGCACGCCCCCACCCGCCTGGGCCTGCAGCTGATGATGCTGTGGAGCGCGGCAATTGCCTGGCGGCGTTTCAAACAGGGCGTGCTGATTCGCTTTGAGCAGAGCCGCTATGTGGGCAGCGGCACGCTGGTGCGCTTGCTGGCGTCGGCGGGCACCGCAACCGCAGTGGCGCTTTTCACGGATGTGCCCGGTGTGGCGGTCGGCGCCTTAGGGCTCACGGCGGGCGTGGTGGCCGAAGCCATCTACGCCCAGATTGTGGCCGCCCCGCTGATTAAGCGCGAGTTCTACAGCGACAAAGTGCACCAGCGCGCCGAGCTGGCCTACGGTGAACTGGCCAGTTTCCACTGGCCACTGGCAGCCAGCAACTTGCTCTTTCTGCTGACCCAGCCGCTGATTGCGGCCGCCCTGGCGCGCGCCCCGCGCCCCGAGCTAGCCCTGGCCGCCTGGCCGGTGCTGGGCGGACTGCTCTTTATCATGCGCTCGCCTTCTGTAGCGCTGCCGGAAGCAGTTATCGCCCTGGAGGAGGAGCCGGATAGCCACGCCCCGCTCAAGCGCTTCGGCCTGACTGTGGGCCTGACCAGCAGCCTCCTGCTGGCCCTAGTGGCCTTCACGCCGCTCTCGGATGTGTATTTCCGCACCCTCATCGGCGTCGACGCCGAGTTGGCCGGCATTGCCGTTCTCGGCGCCAGCTTTGCCATCCTGGTGCCCTTTGCCATGTCGCAGGTCAGCGTCTACCGCGGCCTGCTCACCGCCCAGCGGGTGACGCGGCCGATGGCGCTGGCCATGGCCGGCGAGCTGCTTATCCTCAGCGCCGCCCTGGTCATCGGCCTGCTGATGGAGTGGCCCGGCGTGCCAGTGGCCGCCGTGGGCCTGACCCTGGCGCTGGGCGCCGAAGCCATCTTCCTGAATAGCGTCAGCCGTTCCTTTGACCATCAACGCAGCCCGGGCCGCATCATGGCCTGGTTCTTTCGCAGTTAGGAGTCTTCATAATGGAGTACGTACATTTAGGACGCACGGCCCTGCGGGTCAGCCCGCTGTGCCTGGGCACGATGAATTTCGGCCCCACGACGCCCGAAGCCGACGCCTTCAAAATCATGGACCGCGCCTTGGACGAGGGCATCAATTTCTTCGATACCGCCAACGTCTACGGTTGGGAGTTGGGGCGCGGCGCCACCGAGGAAATCATCGGCCGCTGGTTCGCCCAGGGCGGCGGGCGGCGCGAGAAAGTCGTGCTGGCCACCAAGGTCTACGGGCAGGTATCGGGCTGGCCCAACGACAACAAGCTGTCGGCGGTGCACATCCGCCAGGCGGTGGAAGACAGCCTGCGCCGCCTGCAAACCGACCACATCGACCTCTACCAGATGCACCACATTGACCGCCACGCTCCCTGGGAGGAAGTCTGGCAGGCGATGGAGGTGCTGGTAACCCAGGGCAAGGTCGTCTATGTCGGCTCAAGCAATTTCGCCGGCTGGCATATCGCCCAGGCGCAGGCTGCAGCCGAGAAGCGCAACTTCCTCGGCCTGGTCAGCGAGCAAAGCCTGTACAACCTGATGGAGCGCCGGGCGGAGATGGAAGTGCTGCCCGCCTGTGAGCACTATGGTCTGGGCCTCATACCCTGGAGCCCGCTCAACCGCGGGGCGCTGGGCGGGGCGCTGCAGAAGGCCAAAGATGGCCGCCGCAGCTCCGACCAGGTCAAGGGCATCATTGACAAGCACGAAAGCCAGTTGGAGCAATACGAAGCAGTCTGCAAGGAATGGGGCGAAGCCCCGGCGGATGTAGCCCTGGCCTGGCTGCTGACCCGCCCGGCGGTCACCTCACCGATTATCGGCCCGCGCACGATGGAGCAATTTGACGGCAACCTGCACGCGCTGGATATCAAGCTCAGCGAAGAACAGCTGGCCACACTGGATGAAATCTGGCCCGGCCCCGGCCCCGCGCCGGAAGCCTACGCCTGGTAACGATAGGGAGAGCGAAGATGAACCAACTCGCCAAAGAAAAAGTACAGCAAGCTATCGGCATCCTCGAGGAACAGGGCATTGACCTGTGGTTGACCTTTGTGCGCGAAACCACCGCCGGCGGCGACCCGGTCCTGCCCATCATCTATGGCAGCGACCTCACCTGGCAAAGCGCGCTGATGATTAGCCGCCAGGGCGATACGATTGCCATCATCGGCAACCTGGAGAAGCCGGCCGCCGAAGCCATCGGCGCCTACGACGAACTCATCGGCTACGATACCGCGGTGCGCGGCCCGCTGCAGGAAGCGCTCAAACGGCTGGACCCTCAGAGCATCGCCATCAACTATTCGCAAAATGATGTGCATGCCGATGGGCTCAGCCACGGTTTGTACGAGGTGCTATTAGGCCACCTGGCCGGCACGCCCTACGCCGAGCGGCTGGTGAGCGCCGAGCGCGTTATCGCCAGCGTGCGCGGGCGCAAGACGCCCAACGAGATTGCCCGCATCCGGTCCGCAATTGCGGCCACCGAGCAACTCTACGCGGACGTCTTCGATTATGTGCGCCCGAGCATGACCGAGATTGAGATCAACGCCTGGATGCGCACGCAGGCCAAGGAGCGCGGGCTGGACCTGGCCTGGGAGGCGACCTTCTGCCCCACGGTCAACGCCGGCCCGGATAGTCCCGTCGGCCATGTACCGCCGATGGATATCCAGGTTGCGCCCGGCCAGATTGTGCATTTTGATTTCGGGGCCAAGACCCAGGACTACTGCGCCGATATCCAGCGCGTGATGTACTTCCTGGCCGCGGGCGAGGACGCCCCGCCCGAGCCGGTGCAGAAAGGCTTCGACACAATCCGCGCCGCGATTGAGGCCGCCATGGCGGCGATGAAGCCGGGCGCAAAAGGCGTGGAGGTGGACGCCGCAGCGCGCAAGGTGGTCACCGACGCCGGTTACCCCGAATACATGTACGGCACCGGCCACCACATGGGCCGCACAGTGCACGACGGCGCGGGCCTGCTGGGCCCCATGTGGGAAAAGTACGGCCAGTCCCCGCAGCTGCCGCTGGAACCCGGCCAGGTCTATACCGTGGAGCCCGGGCTGGCGGTGCCCGGTTACGGCTATATTGGGCTGGAGGAAGACGTGCTGGTCACCGAGAACGGCGCAGAATACCTCTCCAAGCCGCAGACCGCAATCGTGATTGGAAGGCAGGACTGATGAGCAACCATCTCAATTTGCCCGCCCGCAAACGGATTGCCCTGGTGGCCCACGACGGCTGCAAGGACGACCTCTTGGATTGGGCCCAGCACAATCGAGAGGAATTGAGCCGCCACCAGCTCTTCGGCACCGGCGGCACTGGCACCCTGATTGCCAAGGCCACCGGCTTGAAGGTGGAGCGTTTCCTGAGCGGCCCGCTAGGCGGCGACCAGCAAATCGGTGCAGCCATATCCACCCACGAATTGGACATCCTGATTTTCTTCTGGGACCCCCTGGAGGCCCAGCCACACGACCCGGATGTAAAGGCTTTGCTGCGCCTGGCGGTGCTGCACAATATCCCCACCGCTTCCAACCGCTCCACCGCCGATTTCCTGATAACGTCGCACTTATTCGACCAGGAATATGAACGGCAGGTGGAAGATTATGGGGCGGTGCTGCGCCGCACGCAGGAGGAATTAATTGAGGACTTGGTAGAGGATGACGATGACGACTAATTCAATTGCCCTGGTGGACGGCATCCGCGTCGGCCACGCCCAGGATAACGACGCCATCACCGGCTGCACGGTGGTGCTGTGTGAGGACGGCGCGGTCGGCGGCATCGACCAGCGCGGCGGCGCGCCCGGTACGCGCGAAACGGACGCTCTGCACCCCGTACACCTGGTGGAGAAAGTGCACGCCGTGATGCTGGCCGGTGGCTCAGCCTTCGGCTTGGACGCCGCCAGCGGAGCCATGCGCTACCTGGAAGAAAAGGGCGTGGGCTTCAACGTCGGTGTGGCCAGGGTGCCGATTGTGCCTTCGGCCATCCTCTTCGATTTGGGCATCGGCGACGCCAAACGCCGCCCGGATGCCGAAATGGGCTACCAGGCCTGCCTGAATGCCAGCGACGCTCCCCCGGCCGAGGGTTCCGTCGGCGCCGGCACCGGGGCCACGGTGGGCAAAATCCTGGGCATGGGCCAGGCCACCAAGGCCGGCATCGGTAGCGCGGGGGCCGAGATTGGCGGCGGGGTGCAGGTCGGCGCTCTAATTGCGGTGAACGCCTTCGGCGACGTGATCGATCCGGCCAACGGCGCGATCCTGGCCGGGGTGCGGCCGCTGGCCAAGGGGCCGATCAAGTTGGGATCGGGCCAATGGGCCGATACCCTCGAATTGATGAAAGGTCTGGCCGGGCGCACCGTGATGGATCTAGCCCAGCGCGGCAACACCGTCATTGGCGTGGTCGCCACCAACGCCAAGTTCAACAAAGAAGAGAGCAACAAGCTGGCGCGCATGGCGATGAATGGCCTGGCGCGCACGATCCGGCCGGCCAATACCATGCTGGATGGCGACACCATCTTTGCGCTGGCCACCGGGAAGAAGAAAGCCGATGTGAACATTGTCGGCGCCTTCGCCGCGGAACTGGTTGCCGAGGCCGTGCTGCGCGCGGTGCGCCAGGCCAGCGGCATGGGTGGCATTCCCGCGGCCCACGAGATCAGCGAATCGGCGGCCTGAGAGGGTAACCCGCTGTGCGCGGATGCGTTTTAATGAGTGCAAGCTGCCCCGCTTAACTACTAAGGAGATCTTATTATGTTGATGGACCGCATTATCAAAGCCTTCACCTTCAAGCGCGAAGTCTATGCTGAGGTGGAGCACGACACCAGCTTTACCGGCACTGCCTGGACCCTGGTTGTCGTCATCGCCTTCTTGAACAGCCTGGGTTCCTACGCCGTTGCGGAAAGCACCACCGGTTGGATCGTGGGCTCGCTGGTCGGCACCGTGGTAACCGTGATTGGTTTCGCGGTCGGCGCCTGGGTGATTGCCTGGCTGGGCAAGGCTATGTTCCAGGCCGAAGTAAGCTTCGACGAAATGGTGCGCACGCTGGGCCTGGCCTACGTGTGGAACGGCGTCGGCGTGTTGGGTGTGCTGGGCGCTTTTGTGCCCTTCCTGGCCTGCATTTTGGCGCCCCTCAGCTGCCTGGCGGCCATCATGGGCCTGGTTTCGTGGTTCGTGGCCACCCAGGAAGCGCTGGATCTGGATACCGGCTCCACCGCGATCACCGTGATCGTGGGTTGGGTGGTGACCTTCATCATCTCGGCCGGCGCGGGCCTGATCCTGGGCCTGTTGGGCTTTGCCGGCAGCTCAATCCTGAGCGGCCTCACCGGCTAATCTATAGGCTTAAACAAAAAGAGCGCCGTGGTCGCGGCGCTCTTTTGATTCAGCTTGGCCCAACAAAATTCTGCAACTAGTAAACTTGCGAAGGTTACTAGAATCTCTACCTTGATAACGACGAGACCATTATTGAATACTAACCGTCATTGCGAGGAGCACCGCAGGTGCGACGTGGCAATCTCCCGGCCAATTGGGTCTACCAGCTAATTTTGGCATGACCTCTAGTTGTCAACTAACGCCCGCACCAAATCCGGCAATTCCGCGCTGAACTTGGAGCGCGCCACCACCCGCTCGGCGCCGGCGCGCTTGGCGGCCGCCAACTTCTCGGTCTCCTTGTGGGAGCCAAAGGCCAGCCAAGGTATGGACGCCGTAACCGGGTCCGCTTTGGCGGCGGCAAGCCAGTCAGCCCAGGGCAGCGGCGCGTTCAAATCAAGGATCACCAGCGCCGTCTGGTCCGCCGCCAGGGCCGCAGAGAAGAAGGCCGTCTCGGGATAGGCATCGGCCGCTTCCACCAAGGTGACCCGGTAGCCTAGGGCCTGCAGCGTGCTGCCCACCCGGCTGCTGAAGAAAAGATCACTGATGAGGGCCAGAATATGTTGGGATGCCATGGATGGGATTGTAATCCTCAAAACAGAATTGAACGATTAGCAAGAAATTATGTTCTATAATGACCTTATGACCGTGCCCATCCAAATCTCCATTCAACAAGCACGCCGCTTCCTGCTGGCCCACCATGCGCTCTGGCCGCCGCGCGCCCTGCCCGGCAAGGCCGGCGTGCTGGATTATCTGGACCGCGTGGGTTGTATCCAATTCGATAGCATCAATGTCGCCAGCCGCAACGCGGATCTGGTGCTGCAGGCGCGGGTTAAGAAGTACCGCCCCACCCTGCTGGAAAGCATGCTCTACGAGGACCGCAGCCTGTGGGATGGCTGGGACAAGGTGCAATCGATCTACCGCGCCGATGATTGGCCCCATTTTGCGCCCCACCGCCAGCGTATGCTTGAACACTATGCGCCCCAGCTCAAACCCGGCGGCAAGCTGGCCGTGGCCGACCAGGTGCGCGAAGCGGTGCGGGAACGCGGGCCGCTCTCCTCGCTGGATATCGACCACGACGAGCGCGTGGATGAATGGGGCTGGGGCGATAACACCCGCGCCGCACGGGTCGGCATGGATGTGCTCTATGCCATGGGCGAACTCGGCGTGTCGCGGCGCATCAACACCCGCCGTGAATTCGATTTGGTCGAGCGCTTGCTGCCCGCTGAGCTGCTGGCCCAGCCGCATCCGCATAGCACCCTAGATGCCTACCATGATTGGCATGTGCTGCGCCGCATCGGCAGCATGGGGTTGACCTTCCACCAGGGCACCGACCATTGGCTGGGCATCAGCCACCTCAAAGCTCCGGCGCGCAACGCCGCCCTGGAGCGCCTTTTATCCGCGGGTCTCATTCACCCGGTCGAGGTCGAGGGCTGGTCACACAAGACCCTGTACATGCGCGCCAGCGATCTGCCCTCCCTAGAGGCGGCCAGCAGCGGGCGCCAGCCCAGCCGCAAGGCGGCCTTTATTGCCCCGCTGGATAACCTGATCTGGCAGCGTGATTTGCTGGAAGGCCTGTTTGATTTCTTCTATCGCTGGGAAGTCTATGTTCCGGCTGCCAAGCGCGAATACGGCTATTACGTGATGCCGGTCCTGTACGGGGATGCGTTTGTGGCGCGCATGGATCCCAAACTGGATCGCAAGACCCAGGTGCTGCGCATTGAGGGGTGGTGGTGGGAAGCCGGCGTGGATCCCGCCGACGGCGCGATGCGGCGCGCTCTGGCCCGTGCGTTGCGCGACTTTGGCCGCTATCTGGAAGCGAAAGAGATTGTACTGGGGGACAAGGCGCGACCAGCCCCGGGATTACGCGAAATCCTGGAGGAGGTCTAGCGGAAAACGACTATGGGCAAATCAGGGGGAGAAATCTTGCAGCAGGATCGGCTGGCCGCTATCCGGGTCGATGCGATAGCTTTGCACCAGCAGCGGATAGCGCAGGTTGGGCGCGAAATCCGCCACGTAAAGGCCCCCCAGCACCAGATATCCTTCGAGATCGCGCAGCGCTTGCCGCAGGGCAGCGGCATCCAATTCTTCGCCATCTTCCTCCAGCAGTATCAGCTCGATCACATGGCGCGCCAAATCCACCGCCGCCAGTCCCGCCAAATAAGCCTGGGTCTGGTCCCCATCCTGGCGCTCGTTTTCGGCAAAGAGTTCGATCGCCAACTGCACCGCAGGGTTATCGCTCTGGGACCAGGCCACCTGGCTGCTGGTGAAGAAGACGCCGCCAAGATTGCTGGCATCCACCAAGTAGGCATCCAGGCCGTCAAAGGCAAAATCCGGGCCGGCGAAAACGAAGCGCTCTGCCAGACCCAATGCATTCATCGCATTCAGCAATTCGGCGCTGCCAAAGGCACGCGTGGTGGCATAAATCACGTTGGCATTGGCGTCGCGGGCCGCATAGAAGAAATCGTAGACATTAGCCGTGCGCTGGGCCGCTACCTCACTGCTAAGCACGATCTCAATGCCGAGGCCAGCGGCATATTCCTCGGCGGCATCGAGATCGAGGGCGCCACCCTGCTCGGCTGGCCAGGCGACGAGCGCCAGGTGAATCTGGTCGCCCGCACCCTGCGGGCGGATCGCATCCCAATTGGCGATCAGATAGTTGAGCCAGCCCGTGAACTGCACATCCACCGGCGCGCGGTAGGCAAACAGCGCCCCGCCGGGATCAGCGTAGGCGTTCAGCGGCGCCAGACCGGGGCCGAGGGTGGGAATGTCATCATCTTCAACCAGCGGCGCCAGGGCCAATTCAGTGGCTACATCGCAAGCGATAATGATTTTGGGGAGTTGGCGGCGGGTAGCCAGGCGCGCATAAGCCGACTGGGCTCCTTCGGGGCTGCCTTCGGTGTCGACCACACTAAGCTTAAGTTCGGCGCCAAAGACACCGCCGGCCGCATTGATCGCGGCCACCAGATCCTGGGCCGCCCACAGCTGGCTAAAATTGAAGGCCGCCAGTTCGCTGCTGGTATCGCAAAAATAGTGGACCGTGAAAGCCTGCCCAGAGAGATCGGGGCCGCCCTGGGGGGTGGGCGTCGGTTCGGGGGTGGCGGTGGCCGAGGGCGCCGCGGCGGTGCGGGTCGGGCGGGGACCGTCTGCGCCGGAGGCGGGCGCGCAGGCCGCCAGCAGCAGGGCGAACAGGGCCAGGATCAGCGAGCGAGAACGGGAACCGAGCATCTAGGGAATGCGCCGCAGCGGCTCCTTAGCTGGATTCATACAGATGGTCGCTCTTGGCGGCCATGATGAAATCGTTTTGGTGCAGGCCTTTGATCTTGTGGGTCCACCACTTCACGGTGACTTTGCCCCAGGTGGTGACGAGCACGGGATGGTGGCCCTGCTGTTCGGCCAATTCACCCAACGCCTGAGTGAAGTTCAATGCGGTGATGAAATCATCAAACTTAAAGGTGCGCTGGATGCGTGGTACGCCATCTACCTCTTTAAGCTCCCAATCCGGCACCTGCTTGAGGTATTCCTGAACCTGTTCGTCATTCAGCGGCGGTTCATCGCCACTGCAGGGGATACATTTCTTTGCGAGTAAGTCAGTCATCGGGCCTCCTTTCGGGGGCGGTTATTGCTAATGGGTCGATTATACCGAGATATAATTTGCATGCTTGTGCCGGTCGCAGCGCACCCGGCTTATCAAAACTGCGGCTGGAACGCTTGCCGTTCCTTTTTGTTGGGCAGCGGGCCAGCCTCCAAGGAGTTTCCGTGACAAAAGAGCAACTGAGAATCGAAATCCCGCGCGCGGCCGTGATCGTGGTGGCGGCTTATATCGCGGCCCAAATGCTGGCGGATGTGGCCAGCACCAAGATCGGCCTGCTGGGCAGCCTGGCGGTCGACATGGGCACCTTCATCTACCCCATAACATTTACGTTGCGGGATGTGGTCCACAAGGTTTTGGGCCGGCGCAATGCCCAATTGCTGATTGTGACCGCTGGGGTTATCAACCTGATCATGGCAGCCTACCTGCTGTGGGCGGCCGATTTTCCCAGCGACCCCAGCTGGGGGTTGGGGGCCGAATTCAGCGCGATCCTGGGGCCGATCTGGCGCATCTCGCTGGCCTCGATCGTGGCCGAAGTGGTCAGCGAACTGGTGGACACCGAAATCTATCACTGGTTTGTGACCCGGGTCACCCGTCGATACCAGTGGGCACGCGTTTTGGCCAGCAACAGCGTCAGCGTACCGATCGATAACCTGCTGTTCGCGGTGGGGGCCTTCGGTTGGGCGCTGCCCTGGGCGGTGGTGTGGCAGATCTTTCTAGTCAATCTGCTGGTGAAGTATGGTGTGACCCTGATCAGTTTGCCCCTGATCTATGTGGTGCCAGACCAAGCTATCGACGAATAGACAACATTTATTGCATATTTACTTCTTATTGCAATAAATTATGCAAATCTCAGGATTCTTCAACCTCGTGATTCGAAGCCCCGTTGGGTGAGGCTGATTTGCGTTTGGCGCGCAAAGGGAGTTTGAAGACAAAAGCGACGATCGAGGTATAACCCGCGTTTTCATCTTCAGTGTACTCCGCGATGGGAAAGGCGTTGACCATTTCCCACCCCGCCTGCCCGGCTTCCTGGATGTGCTGCCAGGTGGTGGGATCTTCGCTTTCGGTCTTCCACAATAAATCCATACCCTGGCCGCGGAAGTCGCGCGAATATTCCGGCGCCATGATGCGGCCCGAAATCATAGTGTACTCCCATTGCATATACATACTCCTCTTGATGACGATATCGTGAGGGAGACAACGCACGCACATGCAAAGTGTGACGCGGGCTCATTAGGAATTTGGTACCAAGAAAAAACCCCGCTGTGCTGTGTGCAGCGGGGTTTTGAACCGGGTGATCGAGGTGGGTGCCCTCTCGGAAAGATCGGCCTCGGTTGGTTACGAGCGACGGCTTCCGAAGTCGGAGCCCCTTTTGAATACTGTTGGTTCAAAACGGGGCGTCTGCACGGTCAGCACAGCGGGTTAGTGGTTTTATAACACGCTGCCAGCGCCAAGCCTAGATGACAAACGTCCCCTTCCGAAAGGACAATGCGCGGGCTAGTCCTGCTTGGGCAAATCCGTTTGGATATGCAATTCCTTGAGCTGCTTGTCCTCGGCTGGCGAAGGCGCATCGGCCATCACGTCGCGGGCGGCCTGGTTCTTGGGGAAGGCTATCACCTCGCGGATGCTGTCTTCGTCGGCCAGGATCGCGGCCAGGCGATCGATGCCGCTAGCAATACCGCCGTGCGGCGGGGCGCCATACTCGAAGGCCTCCAGCATGTGGCCAAAGCGCTCCTGGGCGACCTCTTCCGAGAGACCGATAAGCTTGAAGATGCGCGATTGCAGCTCGCGATCGTGAATGCGGATTGAACCGCCAGCCACCTCCGAGTTGTTAAGCACCATATCGTACTGGGTGCCGCGCATCTTGCCCGGATCCTTTTCAATCAGATCAATATCGTCCGGCATGGGCGAGGTGAAGAGGTGCTGGCTGGGATCCCAACGTTCTTCCTCTTCGTCCCAATAGGCGAAGGGGAAATCGATCACCCAGCAGAAGGCCAGGACATCCGGATCGCGGAGGCCGAGCACATCACCCAGTTGCACGCGCAAGCGGCCAAGCACATCGTAGACCAGAGCCGGTTTATCGGCGACAAAGAGCAGCAGGTCGCCGGCTTCGGCGCCCATGCGCTCCTTCATCTGGGCCAGGGTGTCCTCATTGACGAACTTGGCGAACGAGGAGCGCTCCTCGCCCTCGCTGGTCAGTGCCAGGTAGGCCAGGCCCTTGGCGCCGAATTGCTGGGCGAATTCAGTCAACTCATCGATCTGCTTGCGGCTGTAATCCCCGAGGCCCTTGGCGTTGATGCCGCGCAGGTGCCCGCCACCCGCCACCGCGCCCTCGAAGACCTTGAAGCCGGAGCCGGCGGCCAGGTCGCTGCAGTCCACCAATTCCAAGCCGAAGCGCAGATCGGGGTTGTCTTTGCCGAAGCGGTCGAGAGCTTCCTGGTAGGTGATGCGCGGCCAAGGGCTGGCCAGCAATTTTTTATCCGGCACCAGCTCGGCGACCATCTGGGTATACATTTGTTCCATCAAGCCCATCACGTCGTCGCGGTCCACGAAGGACATTTCGATATCCAACTGGGT
>OMJR01000126.1 GCA_900299355.1 Anaerolineaceae bacterium | reverse complement strand
GTCGACGAGCCGGTCCACCGCGGCCGCGCCGAGTTTCGAGGCGAGGATGCGGTCGAACGACGTCGGCTTGCCTCCGCGCTGGATGTGGCCCAGGACGGTCACCCGCGTTTCGGCGCCCACCGCTTCTTGCAGGTAGGCGCCCACCTGGTGGCCGACGCCGCCCAGGCGCGCCATGTGGGGCAACTCGCCCTCCAGCCAATAGACTTGCTCACCGCCCGCGGCATGGGCACCCTCGGAGACCACCACGATACTGAAGCTGCGGCCGATGGCCATGCGCTGTTTAATTGTGTTGGCGACCTTATCCAGCTTAAAAGGGATTTCCGGAATCAGGATTACTTCGGCGCCGCCGCTGATGCCAGCGTGCAGGGCGATAAAGCCGGCATTGCGCCCCATCACCTCCAGCAGCATGATGCGGTGGTGGGACTCGGCAGTAGTACGCAGGCGGTCAATCGCTTCCATGGCGACTTTGAGGGCGGTGTCAAAACCGAAGGTCACCTCGGTGCCGCCCACATCGTTATCAATTGTCTTGGGCACGCCCACCACCGGCACGCCCTTGGCATGCAGGTCTTTGGCAATCCCCAGGGTGCCATCGCCGCCTACCACGATCAGGCCATCCAGGCCTAGCTCCTCAATCCGGGCGACGACCTCACCGGATACATCCACGGTGACTTCCTCTCCGTCTTGGATTTCAACGCGGGCGAAGGGGTTGCCGCGATTGGCGGCGCCCAGGACCGTGCCGCCTTTGGGCAAAATATCGCGCACGTCGGTATAAGCCAGGGGCAGGGTGCCATCTTCCTTCAGAAAACCTTCGAAGCCGTGGCGGATACCGATGATGTCGGAGCTGCCCTGGTTATCCGCGGATTTGACCACGGCGCGGATCACGCCGTTCAGCCCCGGCGCGTCACCCCCGCCGGTGAGGATAGCTATGCGTTTGGCCATGCTTAGCCGCCCTCCTCAGCCTGCAACCCGAAGGCAAAGAGGCAGATACCCAGTTTGGCTTTACGTAGCGAGCTGCTTTCTTTCCCGAGAGGCATACTCATGACAAATCCTTTCGCGTGTGGCACAACTTAACTACCCCTCTCTGGTTTGTTGCGCATTACGCAGGCGATCAATACGGCGTTGCAAATAGGGTGAGAAGTAGCCTGCGTAGCGCTGCCAGAGTTCGGGGCGCTGCCAATCGTCGCCGGTGATGTGCCCGCGGCAGGCGGCGGCCCCACAAGCGCAATCAAACTCATCATAAGGAGTGCCGTCCACCATCGCGTAATCGATGCAGACCTCTACGCCGGCGGCGATGGGCCGCATGGCGACAATCGCAATCTGGCCACGCATGCCGGCATTGGGATCGCAGGAATGGTTGATGTGATCGCCCGATGCCGGCTGGCGGGAGACCTGGAAGAGGCCTTCTTCCACCTGGGCGGTCATCTTTTTCAGCGCGTCGGGGAGTTGGCGCAATTCGTTTTCATCCACGATATCGCCGCCCCAGACGATGAGCAGGTCATCCTTGGCGAGCGGTTCAAGCGCGTAGATACCCTCCTCGCCGATGTCGGGGCGATTGCGGGTTTCGAGTTTGGGGGATAAATAGGAACCCATTAATTGGTCACCTTGTGGTTTTGCCGACTAGTGTACATCGAAAGCTGGCTGTCAAGTTTTAATCGTGCGCGACACACAGCTTTGTTACAACTTGACAAGGCGTGGTGTGTGGAGCGGCGGTTGGAGGGGGTTTGTGGGATCAGCATGATTGAATGATAAGGGGTTTTGTTGCGGTTGAGTGGCAGGCTGTCGGCTGGTCAAAGGGGTTAACGGCGGCGTGTGCGGGGGGCGCGTGTGGAGATTGGTGATTGAGCCGGGAGATTGCTTCGCTGCGCTCGCAATGACGGATTGAAAGGGATTTGAACCCGCGGACTCGAATTATTTTGATGGTCAAGGCGGGCGCAGCATGCTGCGCCCCTACGACATTGAGTGGTGACCTTGCTCCAGCTAAGGGAATGAGTTGATAAGGGATGCGGCGGGCGAGGCATGCTTTGTCCCTACGAGTAGCGGATCATTGAGCAGGAGATTGCTTCGCTGCGCTCGCAATGACGGGAGATGATGGCGGATTAGATTGCGCTGAATCAAAAGGGGAGGGTCTGAGACCCTCCCCTACGGGAGCATGATGGTTAGGGCTTAGGCAGCTTGGGGGCCGGCGGCCAGCACGGCGGCGTCCACCTGGTCTTCGAACTGCTTGAAATTCTCGCGGAAGCGGCCCGCCAGCTCGCGGGCGGTTTGGTCGTAGGCATCCTTGTCGCCCCAGGTGGCGCGCGGTTGCAGGATCTCAGCG
Organism: Anaerolineaceae bacterium; assembly: GCA_900299355.1. Lineage (GTDB taxonomy): Bacteria > Chloroflexota > Anaerolineae > Anaerolineales > UBA11579 > OMJR01. The sequence goes on along the minus strand of OMJR01000126.1, from coordinate 325 downwards.
GGGACGCCGGGGACGCTGGTGGGGATCGCCAGACCAAAGACCGGGTCGCTTTGAGTGGCGACATCGTCCAGCTGGCCGCTGACGGCCGCGCCGACCATGGCGCGCGTGTAGGGCAGCTTCATGCGATGGCCTTGGCCGTAAGGTCCGCCGGTCCAGCCGGTGTTAACCAGCCAGGCTTGGGCCTGGTGCTGCTTCAGTTTATCCGCCAGCATGTGGGCGTATTTTGTGGGATGCCAAACCATGAAGACATCACCGAAGCAAGCCGAAAATGTTGCCTTGGGTTCGGTGACGCCGCGCTCGGTGCCGGCCAGCTTTGCGGTGTAGC
>OMJR01000125.1 GCA_900299355.1 Anaerolineaceae bacterium | reverse complement strand
CGGCGGTGCGGATCTGCACTTCCAGCGGCTTGCCGTCGTCGTAAATTACGGCGGTATGCAACGATTGGTAGAAGTTGTCTTTGGGTGCGGCGATATAGTCATCAAACTCGCCCGGGATTGGCCGCCAATGGGTGTGGATCAAGCCCAGCGCACGATAGCAGGTGGGCACATCATCCACCAACACGCGCACGGCGCGCACGTCATGCAGCATCTCAAAGGCGACGCCCTTGCGGCGCATCTTGTTGTAGATCGAATAGATATGCTTTGGGCGCCCGGTAATCTCGGCCTTGATACCATCCTGGCCCAGCAAGGAATTCAGATTGAAGATGATGTCTTTGAGCTGATCTTCGCGCAATGAGCGGCGCTCAGCCAGGTTGGCGGCGATCTCTTTGTATTCGTCCGGTTCAGAGTATCGGAAGGCCAGGTCTTCCAACTCCCACTTCAATTGCCAGATACCCAGTCGGTTTGCCAGGGGCGCAAAAATGTCCAGGGTCTGGCGGGCGATGCGGCGGCGTTTCTCCTCCGGCAAGTGGCCCAGGGTGCGCATATTATGGAGTCGGTCGGCCAGCTTGATCAGCACCACGCGCACATCTTCACCCATCGCCAGGAAGGTCTTGCGCAGCGTTTCGGAGGCCAGGTCGGCGCCTCGGCTGCGGGCCAGATTGTCTTCCAATTCGTCGGGGCTGATCTTGCCCCGGCCATTGCGTCCGTTCTGCGACTCGATCCGCGACACCCGCGGCAGCTGGGTCAGCTTGGTGACCCCGTCCACCAGGCTGGCGATCTCATCGCCAAATTCCTTTCGGAGGTCTTCCAGGGTTACCTTGGTGTCCTCGACGGTATCATGCAAAAGTCCCGCCGCAACAACCTCGGACGGGACTTGTAATTCAGCTAAAATAACCGCTACGGCGACACAATGATTTACATAGGGCTCACCGGAAACACGTTCCTGCCCTTTGTGCGCCTTTTGAGCGAACTTGAAGGCACGTTGAATCAGCTCCTGGTCGACAGGGGTATAGCGCTCGGGTAGAACCTGAACAAGATTGGCGATATCCATCTGCCTCTGTAGTATAGCCAGCCAAAAGAGCCCTAGCAAGATGGTGATTGCAGATTTGCGGGCATTGCTTGACTGGCCCGAATCGCTCTGGTATACTCCGCAGGCTATTCAAGGTCCCGTGGTGTAGTCGGTTTAACACGCTGCCCTGTCAAGGCAGAGATCGCGGGTTCGAGTCCCGTCGGGACCGCAGCAAGCGCCCACTTTGGTGGGCGCTTTTCATTTTTGATAGGCCATTTATCACATATAATGCGGGCTTAGTGATGAGGAGATTTACCGGTCTTTCCCGTGCTCTGGCACAGGCACTGCTGGCCCTGGCCCTGCTGCTTTCACTGACCCCCCGCCGGATGCACAAGCCGCTTCTTTCCCCCATGCCACCTTGCATGAGGCAGGTGACCTGGATACGTCTTTTGGCGTCGATGGCCAGGTGCTCCTGGAAATCATTCCCGGCGAAGACCACTTTGAACCCAAGATGGTTTTGCTGCCCGACGATAGCATCCTGGTGGCGGGCGGCTGCGGCAACGCCGAAATGTTTTGTCTGGCGCGCTTTAAACCAGATGGCACGCTTGACACCAGCTTCGGCGCACCCAACGGCTACGTGACCACCGATATCGTCTCCGGCGAAGATGATAGTCCACGCGACGTGGTCGTGCAGCCGGACGGCAAGATCCTGATGATTGGCGATTGCATTGATGCCGTTCAACGCATTTGCATGGTGCGCTACAACGAAAACGGCACGCTGGACACCAGCTTTGGCGCACCGGATGGTTATGTCATTTTTGGCTATCACCCAGGGGACGACGATGAAGGCGAAAGCCTGGCGCTTCAATCCAACGGCCAGATCATTGTCGCCGGTGAATGCGATTTCGACAATTACATTTGCGTCAGCCGCCGTAACAGCGACGGCAGCGAGGATGCCACTTTTAACGGCGGCGCTGGCTTCACGGAAATCAACCCCAGCGCGGGTGATGATGACGAAGATCCGGAAGTGATCCTGCAATCGGATGGCAAGATCGTGATTGCCGCTTCCTGCGACGACCGTGATGATGTCTGCGTGGCGCGCTTCAATGCCGACGGCACGGTGGATAACAGTTTCGGCGGCGCCGGCGTCAACTGGACCCGCACGCCGATCCTGGGCGGCTTCAATTATGTAGAGGAAGTTGCGATTACGACTGGCGGCCGCATCCTGGTGGCTGGCGAGTGCAACGATGTCAATTATTTCTGCCTGTTAGCCTACACCAGCAGCGGCGTACTGGACACGGCCTTCAACGGCGACGGCATCCTGCTGGCCGATGTGGCCCCGGATTGGAACGCGGCCTATGGCCTGGCCGTGCAAGCCGACGGCAAGATCATCCTGAGCGGTGGTTGCCGCGAAGGGGCGCACACTTGCCTGCTGCGCGTTGAAGCCGATGGCGACATTGATACCGATTTTGGCGATGACGGCTGGGTGATCTACAAATTCACTGATGAAGATGATGTCGGCCAGGACGTGATCGTGCAATCGGACGGCAAGATTATCGCCTCCTCCGATTGCCAGGATTTCACCGCTTTCTGTCTCGCGCGTTTCTACGGTGAGGATGTGCCTTTCAGCACCGGCGTCACCGGCGGGGTATACAACTTTGAGGGCGGCTCGATCATTATTTCGGCGGGTGCCATTCCCAGTGGGCCGGATGCCAACGCCAACACCTGCACGCTGAACATCAGCCAGGTCGGCCACGCGAGCCTGTTCAATATCCAGCTGGATGAAAACGTATGGGACATCACCATTGCGTGCGACGGACAACTGGTCAGCCTGCTGCTGCAGCCAATCACAATCTGCCTGGTACCCAAGGACGGCGTGACCACCGGCAAGCAGCAATACTCGCGCCATGGCAATGAAACCCAATGGACGCCGTTACCGCGCGTGTCGGCCAAAGCCGGCATGGTGTGTGGCACCACCAGCCGCCTGTCGTTGTTCATTGTAGGCTTGCCCGATTATCCATTGACCGGTTTCGCCCCGGATATGGTCACCGATTTAGGGATCCAGCCCGCCGAGGCGGCCTACGCCACCACCGATATGGTCTTATCGATCCCCAACCTGGACATCGCCACCGGCATCGTGGGTGTGCCCCAATCGCCCAACGGCTGGGATGTGACCTGGCTGGGCGACCAGGCCGGCTACCTCTACGGCAGCGCCTTCCCCACCTGGGCAGGCAACACCGTGATCACGGCTCACGTGTGGGGCGCCGACAACCAGCCAGGGCCCTTCTACGGGCTGAACGACCTGCAGCATGGGGACCAGATCACAATCAGTGCTTTCGGCCAAACCTATACCTACGAGGTGCGCAGCAACCGCCTGATCACGCCGCGTGGCGCCGCCCAATTCGAGCACAGTGAGTACGACCTCTTGACCCTGATCACCTGCGAAAGCTTCGACCCGCTTAGCGGGGACTACCGCCAGCGCCGGGTAGTCACCGCGGTACTGATCAGCGTCGATTAAACTGTTTACTTCACCTGTATAATCGGGCAGCCATGCCCATTCCCACCGCTTTTCATAGCCGCGCGGCGGCTCTCTGCCAAACCCAGGAATGGCGCGATTGGTCCGGCTATCTGTCGGCGATAAGCTACCAGCCCAGCCATGAATTTGAATATTACGCTGTGCGCAACGCGGCCGGCCTGATCGATGTTTCGCCGCTGTACAAGTACGAGATCAGCGGCCCGGACGCCAGCCGCCTGGTGGATCGCATCATCACCCGCGATGTCAGCCAGTGCGCCGTGGGCCAGGTGCTGTACACGCCCTGGTGCGATGAGAACGGCAAGGTAATCGATGATGGCACCGTGACTCGGCTTGAAGCGCAGCGCTTCCGCATCACCGCCGCCGACCCCAGCCTGCGCTGGTTCCAGGATAGCGGCTTCGGCCTGGACACCGAGGTGCGCGATGTGAGCCGCGAGCTGGCGGCGCTGGCAATCCAGGGCCCCAGCAGCCGCGCCGTTCTGCAAGCCTGTCTCAAGGAAATCGATTTAGACCGCCTGCCCTATTACCATGCGGCGGAGGCTAAGCTTGGCGAGATCCCCCTGACCGTGACGCGCACCGGCTACACCGGCGACCTGGGTTACGAGTTGTGGATCGCCGCCGAGCATGCCGAGATGGTCTGGGATCGCTTGATGGAGGCCGGGGCGGGCTACGGCTTGCAGCCGGTGGGCCTGGCTGCGTTGGATATGCTGCGCGTGGAGGCCGGACTGTTATTGATCGATGTGGACTACAGCTCTGTACGCAGCGCGCACATTGAAAGCCAGACCTCCTCGCCCTACGAATTGGGCCTGGGCTGGGCCGTGGACCTGGAGGGCGCCGATTTCGTGGGCAAGCGCGCCCTGCTGGGCGAAAAGGAGCGCGGTGCCCCGCGCTCCTTTGTGGGCCTGCGCGTGCCCTGGGCCGACCTGGAAAGATTGTTTGGGGCGATGGACCTGCCGCCCCAGGTGGCCGGGCGCGCCTCGCGCAGCGCGTTGCCGCTATATGTCGGCCGCCGCCATGTCGGCCAGGCCACCAGCATGCTCTTCTCCCCCATCTTGAAAGAGTACATTGCACTCGCCACGGTAGACAGCCGCTATGCCCGCCGCGGCCAAACGCTCGAGATTGAGATCACCGTCGAATACAAGCGCCAGCGGGCCAACGCTACAGTGAGCAAGCTGCCCTTCTACAATCCACCCTGGAAGAAGGCGGTGGTTGGTGGCTAACAATTACGATGCAATCATTGTCGGAGGCGGCCACAACGGCCTCGTCAACGCCGCCTACCTGGCGCGCGCGGGCTGGAAGGTGCTGGTACTGGAGCAGCGTCATGTGCTGGGCGGCGCGGCAGTCACCGAGGAAGTCTTTCCCGGCTTCAAGTTCAGCGTCTTCTCTTACGTGGTCAGCCTGCTGCGGCCAGAAATCATCCGCGACCTAAAGCTGGTCAAACATGGTCTGACCATCCTGCCGCTGGAGAGCACCATCACGCCCCTGCCGGATGGCGATTACATCTACCGCGGCGCCGACCCGCACGAAACCTTCCGTAACCTCAGCCGCTTCTCCACCCGTGACGCCGAAGCCTACCGCGAATACGGGCATGCTATGTACCACATGGCTAAGGCGGTCAAGTACATTCTCGGCATCCGCCCGCCCGATCCCACTTCGCTGCATCCGCGCGAACTGCTCCAATTGCTCAAGCTGGGCCGCCACTTCCTCAGCATCGGCGAAGAGCATCTGTACACGCTGGTCAAGCTGATGACGATGAGTTCCGCCGACTTCCTGGAGGAGTGGTTCGAGACCGACCCGCTTGTGGCCACCCTCTCCGCCAGCGGCATTATCGGCACCTTCCTGGGGCCGCGCTCGCCGGGCTCGGCCTATGTGCTGCTGCACCATTACATGGGCGAAATCGACGGCGTCTTTCGCGCCTGGGGCTTCGCCCGCGGCGGCACCGGCGCCATCTCGGAGAGCATCGCCAACAGCGCGCGCGCCTTCGGGGCCGAAATCCGCACCGAGGCGCGGGTGGCCAAGCTGCTCACCAACAACGGCCGCGCCACTGGCATAGTGCTGGAAAACGGGGACGAGTACCGTGCCGATGTGGTCGTCTCCAGCCTGGACCCCAAACTGACTTTCCTCAAGCTGGCCGACCCGGACGAGCTGCCGCGTGAACTGGTCGAGGACATTCTGGGTTTCGACACGTATGGTTCGTCGGGCAAGGTCAATCTGGCGCTGGATTCGCTGCCCGAGTTGGCTGCCCTGCCCGGCGGCGGAGCGCACATGCGCGGCGCGATTTCAATTAGCCCCAGCGTAGATTACATTGAGCGCGCCTACGACCAGGCCAAGTATGGGCAGTTCTCAGAAAAACCTTACATCGATATTATTTTCCCCTCGATGATTGACCCCTCCATGGCGCCACCCGGCCAGCACGTCATGTCCTGCTTTGTGCAGTACGCACCCTACCAGTTAGCCACTGGTGATTGGGACGGCCAGCGCGAGGCCTTCGGCGACGCAGTGGTCAACACCCTGGCCGAGTACTTCCCAAGCATCAAGGAGCGCATCCTGCATCGCCAGGTGCTCAGCCCCTGGGACATTGAGCGTAGCATCGGCCTGAGCGGCGGCAATATCTTCCAGGGCGAACTGAGCTTGTCCCAGCTATTTTTCCTGCGCCCTGCGCCCGGCTGGACCCAATACCGCACACCGATTGAGGGCTATTACCAGTGCGGCTCGGCCGTACATCCCGGCGGCGGTATCACCGGTGCGCCCGGACGTCTGGCCGCCCTGCAGATTCTCAAGGACGGCAAGCGGTGAGCGGCGCCTACGACATCATCGTGCTGGGCGGCGACCCCAACGGCCTAGCCGCCTCAGCCCGCCTGGCACGGGCTGGACGCCGGGTGCTGGTACTTGAGCGCCGCGACGCCCTCGGCGGGGCCACCACCAGCGAGGAACTCTTTCCCGGATTTCATTTCAATACCGGCTGGCCGGATGCCGGCCTGCTGGATGCCGCCCTGGTGAACAAGCTCGACCTGGCCAGCCACGGATTGGACTTTAGCGACATACCGGTGGCGGCTTACGCACTGGATAGCGGCATCACCCTCTGGCGCGATGTACTCCGCACCGCCAGCGAGTTACACGAGCATTCGATTCCCGACGCGCAGGCCTTCGTTGGCTATGCGCAAGAGGCGGCCCAGTATGCTGCCATCTTGCAACGCATGGCCCGCCTCGAGCCACCCGGGTTGGCCCATCGCCCGCTGCGCCTATTGGCCCGCTGGGCCGGCGTGGCCCTGGCCGCCCGCCGCCTGGGTCCCCGCGGTTTGATGGATTTTCTGCGCGTGCTGCCGATGAGCGCCCAGCACTATCTGGAGCGCCATTTCCAAAGCGAGGCGCTCAAAGGTGTGCTGGCCGCAGCCAGCGTCAGCGAATTGATGCAGGGGCCGCGCGCGGCGGGCACCAGCTTCAAGCTGGTCTATGGGCAACTAGCTGGCGACAGCGGCGGCTATCGCTCGGCCCAGCGCGTCAAGGGCGGCCTGGCGGCGCTCAACCGCGCGCTGGCTTCGGCCGCCAAAGGTGCTGGCGGTGACATCCGCACCGGCGCGCAGGTCCAGCGCATCCTGATTGAAAACTACCGAGTGGCCGGCGTCGAGCTGGCCGGTGGCGAGCGCATTGCCGCCAGGGCTATCCTCTCGACCACCAGCCCAGAACAGACCCTGCTGGATTGGGCCGGCGGGCCGCAGTTGCAACCGCGCGATGTGCGCCGCCTGCGCAACATTAAATATCAAGGCAGCACCGCCACGGTACATTTGGCACTCAGCGGCCTGCCCGCCTTCGAGGCGCGCGAGGAACAGCTCAGCGGCGATATCGTGCTCTGCCCCAGCCCGGATTACGCCGAGCGCGCCTACGACGCCGCCAAGTACGGCCAACTGTCAGCGGAACCGATTCTGATTGCGCGCATCCCCAGCCTGCTGGATAGCAGCCTGGCCCCGACGGGTCAGCACGCGATGAGTGTCACCGTGCGCTACGCCCCCTATCAATTGCGAGATGGTGATTGGGACCAGAAACGCGAAACGCTGGGCGACTTAGTCGTGAAGACATTGGAGCGCTATGCGCCCGGCCTCGGCCAACTGGTATTGCACCGCAAAGTGATTACCCCGCTGGATTATGAGCGCGATTACGGCCTGCCCGAAGGGTCTTTCACCCACGGGCAAATGGGCCTGGACCAACTGCTGACCATGCGGCCCATCGCGGGCTTCGCCGGTTACCGCGCCCCCATCGATGGCCTCTACCTGGGCGGGGATGGCGCGCATCCCGGCGGCGGGGTCAGCGGGCTGCCGGGCTACAATGCCGCTGGACAACTACTACGCGAGGTACGATGAAGAAACCAGTGATTGATATCCGCCCCTGGACCGCCGACGATTTGGGCATGCTGAAGCGCACCATGGGCGACCCAGCCATGACCCAGTTCCTCGGCGGCCCCGAACCCGAGGAAAAATTGGTATCCCGCAACCAGAAGTACGCCGAGATCGGCGATATCGGTAAAGGCCGGATGTTCGTCATCACTGTGAATGGCGAGCCGGCTGGCACGATTGGCTATTGGGAACATGATGCCCGCGATGGATTGGCCTGGGAAACCGGCTACAGCGTGGTGCCCGAATTTCAGGGCCAAGGGGTGGCGACCGCCGCCACTCTGCTGGTGATTGAAGAGGCCCGCAAAGAGAAAAAGCATCGCTGGATGCACGCCTACCCCCGCATTGATAACGCCGGGTCAATCGCCATCAGCCGCAAGGCTGGCTTCGAATTGTTAGGCAATTTTGAGTACGAGTACCCGCCCGGGAACCCGATTGTGTGCAACGATTGGCGCTTCGACCTGTTCGGCGAGGACTAGGGCAAATAAGGCCCCAGTACCGCGCGCACTACTTCAGCCTGGTCTGGCTGGCCCATCTCCTCGTACAAATCCGCCAACACCAATAGCCGTAGGGCCACGCTGGCCGGGATATCGGCCCGCTCCAATTGCGGCAGCAAATCCTCCGCCAAGCCCTGGCGCTGGAACACGAACAGATTGTAGGGCACCCAACCGCGGCTGCCCCCGCCATATAAATTCTCAGTCGTAATCGCTTCAAAAGCGCCCTGGTAGCGTTCCAGGGTCGCCTCATCGTCGCCCTGTTGAGCTGCGATTTCCGCCCAGAGCAGCAGCATCTCGGCCTTGTGCTGGTTGCTGGTGGCCTGCACCAGCAATCCAACCTGGATATTACGTTCCGTTAATTCAAGTTCATCTTCAGCCATAGCAATTTCAGCCAGGCCCAAATAAAGCTCCGCATCCTGGCTGTTGATGGCGTAGACCTGCTCCAGCAAGCTGCGGCCCTGCTCCAGGTCGCCATTGGCAATCGCAGCGCGCGCTTCACCAGCCAGGATGCGGCCCTCTTCCACCGGCCGGCCCGGGTCGGGCGGCGGTGGCTCAAAAGCGGCCAGGGTTTCCTGGCGCAAGGCGCTGCGGGTCCAGAAGGCGCTGGCGCTCCAATCCGGCTCCAGGCTTAGAGCCTGCATGTAGGCTTCACTGGCCGCCTTCACATTGCCAAGGTTTTCTTGATAACTACCCAGATTCAGCCAATAGAGCCCGGCTTCCGGCGCGCGGTCAGCCGCCGCCTGCATCCCCTCAGCTGCCCTGTCAAACAAATCATTGGCAGCCGATAGCGCCGCCCAATTGGCCCAGGGCAGGCTGTAGACCGGCTCCAGTTGCGTGGCGCGCACATAACTCTGCAAAGCCAGGTCGTGATAAATTGGGTTGTCCGCCGCGGCACGCCCATAGGCGTAGGCCGCCTGCTGCCAATAGACCGCATAGCCCGGGTCGCGCTCGGCCGCGGCCTGCATGCCCTCCGCCGCCGCAACCCAATCACCGCCATTACCAAACCGGGCAGCCTCTTCCGCCACGCCCTGCGCTCGCAGTGGATTGATGGCCAGCACGGCGGTCAACAAGGCCGGCACCAGCAGCCAGAGCGGATTAAGTCCTTCGGCGGCTTCCGCTTGCTCCTCGCGTGGAATCGGCGCCAGCCATAAGGCCAACAATATCATCAACACGCCACCCGCGGCGCCAAAGGGCAGGAAATCATCCACCAACGAGTGCACACTGAAACCTGCCAGGCTGGCGGCGATGCCGACCCAACGCGCTTGGCCCGCGGCATCCTGCTCGCGCCAGCCGCCGGCGGCCCGCCGCCAAATCGCAATCAGCAAGCCAAAAAACGCAAAGAAGCCCAGCAGGCCGCTCTCCGCACCGATGTTAAAGGGCGTGCTGTGGGCGTGCAGGTAGGGTCGCGCGGGCGGCGTGCTCCAGATTTGCATCAGGTAGCTGGGATAGATTCCCGGCCCGGTGCCGCTAACCGGTTTGGCCAGGAAGGCGGCCGCCGCGGCCTGCCAGTAAATATCGCGCGCACTGGCCACCGGCGCATGGGTGGTATCCCCTCCCCCGCCCAGGGCCAACAAAGCCGCGTAAGCGCCCAACACCAGCAGCGCCAGCAACAGGCCGTAGAACAGCCAGCGCCGGGCGCGCAGCCAGGCCCACACCTGGCTCGATACCTGGCGCGCCCTGTCTGACAGAATCCGCATCCAACCCAGGCTGACGATGAACAGGCCCATGGCCAGGCCCAACAGGCCGCCCCGCGAATCGGTGAAATAGACCACCGCCAGACCCGCCAGCCACAACAGCCCCAGCAGTACCTGACCGGCACCTTTGCGGCTGGCCAGAGCGCGGGCCAAGGCCAGCGGCAGCAGCAGATTAGTGAAAGCGGCCAGCAGGTTGGGGTCGCCTAGCAGGCCCGAAATACGGAAGCTGAAGCCCGGGGCAATCGCCAGTTCATCCACCGCCGCGCGCCAATCCAGATACAAAGTACCCACCTGGTACAGCCCCAGGCCAATCACAATCGCGCCGGCAATCAACAAGGTCTTCTCAACCAATTCAGCTGGCCAGCCCTTGCGCAGCAGCTCGTACATCAAATAGAACAGCAGCGCATAGCTCAGCCACAAGGCCAGCCAGGGCAAGCTGCGGCGCGGGTCGTCCGAGAAGACCGTGGCCAGCAGTTGGCTGCCCAGGAAGAACAGCCAGGCCCGTTCCAGGCCGGTGACCAGTAACTTCTCGCGGCGCAGCAGCTTCCACAGCAACCAGCCGCCAAATAGCAGCCCGGCCAGCACGGCGTTTATCAGGCGCAACGGGTAGGCAATCATCCCACTCAGCGTACCGCCCGCCACCACCAGGTAGCCCAGCAGCACAATCAGCAGCGCCTCGCGTCCCAGGTATTTCCAATCGGTCTGCCGCATCAATACGCTCCCCGCCCGCTCAGCACGGTCCACAAGGTGCGCCACAAAATCAACAAGTCCAGTCCCAGGGAATAATTTTGCACGTAGTACAGGTCATCCTCCGTGTGCAGGTGCATCGGTTTATCGCTGCGCCCATTGATTTGCCACCAACCTGTCAGCCCCTGCGGCACCGCAAAGCGCTTGCGCTGCCAGGTCTCGTAACGTTCCACCAGCTCGGGCAGTTCCGGGCGCGGGCCGACCAGGCTCATCTCTCCGCGCAGGATGTTGAAGAACTGCGGCAATTCGTCCAGGCTGGTGCGGCGCAGAAAACCGCCCACCCGCGTCACGCGCGGGTCGTCGCGGCGCTTGTGCAGCAGGCTGTCATCCTCGGGCAGCAACAGTTCAGCATACGGCACCATGGTGCGAAATTTGAGCATATCAAACACCCGGCCATTTTCGCCCACCCGCTTTTGGCGCAACAGCACCGGAGCGCCGTCGGCTAGCAGGATGGCGACCGAAATCAAGCCCATCGCCGGCAAGGCCAGCGGCGCCAGCAGCAGTACCAGCGCGACATCAAAGGCGCGCTTGGTCAGGCGCTGGTAGTCGCTGAGCGCGGGGGCGCGCAAATCCAGCAGCGGCAGGCCAGCGAAATCGTCCACCTGGGCACGGTGCAGGGCCAGCGCAAAGTAATCGGGAATCACCCAAGTGCGCACCGGCAAATCATGCAACTCGGCCGCCAGGGTGTTCACACGCTGGTAAGCCCAACCCGGCAGGGCAATCACCACATCGTCGGGCTTTTGCGCCATCACCACCTGGCGCGCATCATTCAAATAGCCCAGCACCTCATCGCCGCTGGTCTCGTCATCCAGGAAGCCCAGAAAGAGCAGGCCCAGCTTGCCGTGCTGTTGAATCTGGGTCTGCACCTGGCGGCCAATCTCGCCGGCGCCCACCACCAGTACGCGGCGCTGCTCGGCGCGGAAGCCCAGCCAGCGCTGGCCCAGTCGGTAGAGCAAGCGCCAGCCGCCCAAGCTGACCACCGCAAATAGCGCGAATAGCACAAAGAGCAGCCGCGAGACATCCCGGAAGCTGAGATAGAGCGCCCCTGCCGAGGCAATCGCCGCCAGCAGGCAGCCCAGGGTCAGGCTGCTCATTTCGTCCACCACGCGCAGGTTGCGGCGTCCATCGTAGACCGCGAAGAGCAGCAGCACCGCCACCCACAATATCGGGAAGACGATATAAAGCACATCCGGCAGCAGCGCGCCGCCAGCCTCAATGGTCTGCGCAAACGATAGGGCATTCAACGCTGGACGGTACAGGACTGCCAGGCGCAGCGCGGCGGCCACCAGCAGGGCGTCCAGCGCGATGGAAAATAAAGCAAAGTTGACTGAAAAACGTCGCAGCATTTAAGAGTTCTCGTTGAGCGGATAGCGTTTCAAGCCCAGGATTTGGCCCAGCGCCAGCCACACAAAGCGCGGGTATTGGGCGTAGCGCCGCCACAAACGGCGCGGCTCGCTGAGCAAGCGGAAGAGCCATTCCAAGCCGCTGCGCTGCATCCAGCGTGGCGCCTGGGGCTTGGCCCCCGCCAGGAAATCGAAGGCCGCGCCCACGCCCACCAGCAGCGGCGCATCCAGGTTGGCGCGCTGGGCCGCCATCCACTGTTCCTGTCGCGGGCTACCCAAGGCCACCCACACAATATCAGCTTGGCTGTGATTAATCATTGCCACGATTGTACGCGTTTCGTGGGCATCCCAGGCGCCAAAAGGCGGCGTGGCGCTGCCGGCCACCTGCAGATCTGGATGCTGCCCGCGCAAACGATTTATCAAGGTCTCACTGACCTCAGGGCTGCCGCCTAAAAAGAAGTGCCGCCAACCGGCATCCAAGCCCGCCAGGCAGGCCGCCTGCAGCAGCTCCGGGCCGTAGACCCGCCCCACGCCGCGTTGGCCCAGCGCCTTCAGAAACCAGACCGTGCCCATACCATCCGGCACGGTAAGCAGGCTATCCGCAAAGGCCGCGTTGACCTGCGGGTCGTCATGGGCTGCCAGCAGGTTGTGCGCCGGCGCCAAACAGATATAGCCAGCTTGGCGCTTCTTGATAGCATCCGCCATTAGCGCCAGCGTGGCGGCCATATCGACCGCGTCCACACCCACGCCCAGCAGGCTGACCCGTTCCACATCCATGCCCCGCATTATAGGCGCAGGCCGATTTTGGGGTGCGCTGCCACCCCCCGCCAACCTGGCCCGCATGGTAAATTGGCGCTATGTCAGATTCATCCCCGCTCGCTGCGCGCCTGCGCCATTGGGGGCCGCGCGCCCTGCTCAGCCTGGCCGACCAGGGCCTCTTCTCGCTGACCACCTTTGTAGTCAATGTGCTCCTGGCGCGCTGGCTGGCGCCCGAAGCCTACGGCGCCTTCGCACTGGCCTTCGCGGTGTTCCTCTTTCTCGGCGCGCTGCACACTGCCCTGCTGACCGAGCCGATGCTGGTGCTGGGCGCCGGGCGCTTTCGCGAGCATTTTCGGAGTTATCTGGGTTTCCTGCTGAGCGGGCATCTGCTGGTCAGCTTGCTTGGCGCTGCATTGCTGACCCTGGCCGCCTGGCTGCTGGCCCAGGCTGGCAACGCGCTATTAACCAACGCGCTCTACGGGGTCGCCATCGCGTCACCCTTTATCCTGCTGCCCTGGCTGCTGCGCCGCGCTTTTTACGTTGAGGCGCGACCGACCTGGGCGGCAGTCGGCAGCGGGCTTTACCTGGCTTTGTCGGTGCTCGGTTTGCTATGGCTGCGGGCTGCCAACCAGCTCTCCCCCTTCAGCGCCTACCTGGTGCTCGGGCTGGCTGCGTTGTTGATTTCGCTGCTGCTGCTGGCCGCCCTGAAACCCCAACGCAACTCCAAGAGCAAGATGGCCGCGATGCGCGCCCCACAATGGGACTATGCCCGCTGGGCGGCCGTCTCGGCGGTTTTGATTTGGGTGCCGCTCAATATCTTCTACCTGGCCATTCCCTACGCCAGCGAGCTCTCCGCCGCGGGCGTGCTGCGTGCGCTGAGCAACACGCTGACCCCGCTGACCCAAAGCGTGCAGGCCCTGGTGGTTTTGCTGCTGCCCCAGCTGGCGACGCTGTACCAGGAACGCGGGCGGGCGACCCTGCACCGGCGCTTGCGCCAATTCAGTCTGGCCTTCCTAGCCGCCAGCGGACTTTATTGGCTGCTGCTGGCTTTCTTCCGCACCACCATCATTGAGTGGCTATACGCCGGACAATACGCTGAATACGCGGCCTTGCTGCCGCTGGCCGGGTTGGTGCCGGTAGTCATGGGCGCCAGCAGCCTGCTCGGCTCCGGCCTGCGCGCCATGGAAATGCCCGAGCGGGTGGTGCGCGCCTATGTCTACGGCGCGGCCTTCGCGCTCACCGGCGGCGTGTACCTGACCATCGCCTACGGCGTGGGCGGCGCCTTCGCCGGACAAGGGCTGGCCTACCTGGTAATGGCGCTGCTGCTGGCACGCCAGTTGGCCCGCGCATGAGAATTATTTACGCCCACAACTATTACCAGCAGCCCGGCGGCGAAGACCAGAGCTACCGCGCCACCAGCGCCCTTCTCGAAGCGCACGGCCACGAAGTCATCCCCTTCACCCGCGACAACGCCGACATCAACGCGATGAACCCGCTCAGCGCCGCGGCCCGCACGGTCTGGTCGCGGGACAGCTACCGCGCGCTGGATGCCCTGATTCGCCGCAGCCAGCCGGATTTGGTGCACTTCCACAACACCTTCATGTTGATTTCGCCGGCGGCCTATTACGCCGCCAAGGCCCACGGCCTGCCAGTGGTGCAGGACCTGCGCAACTACCGCCTGCTCTGTCCGGTGGCGACTTTCTTTCGCGACGGCCAGGTTTGCGAGGAGTGCCTGGGCAAAGCGGTGGCCTGGCCGGGCCTGGCGCATGCCTGCTGGCGCGGCAGCCGCGCGCAGACCGGCGTGGTGGGCGGCATGCTGGCCACTCATCGCGCGCTGGGCACCTGGCAGCACCAGGTCGACCGCTACATCGTGCTGACCGAATTCGCGCGCCGCAAATTTATTGAAGGCGGCCTGCCCGCCGAGCGCCTGGCGGTGAAACCCAACTTCGTGGCGGAGGTGGAGCGCGTGCGCGGCAAGCGCGAGAACTTCGCACTCTTCGTGGGCCGCCTGGACCAGCAGAAGGGCCTGCTGCCATTGCTGGAAGCATGGCGCCGCGTGGATGGCTTGCCGCTCAAAATCGTTGGGGACGGGCCGCTGGCGGAGGCGCTGCAAGCGCAGCTGGCGGCCGAGGCGCAGTTGAATGTCGAATGGCTGGGGCGCCGCCCGCATAACGAAGTGCTGGGCCTGATGGGGCGCGCCAAACTGCTGGTCTTCCCCTCCCTCTCCTACGAAGGCATGCCCAACACCATCATCGAGGCCTTTGCCTGCGGCACGCCGGTGCTGGCCTCGCGCCTCGGCGCGATGGCCGAAATGATTAGGGATGGCAAGAACGGCCTGCTCTTCAACCCCGGCGACGCCAGCGGCATCGCCGCCAAGGTCGGCTGGGCCCAGGCGCATGCCGACAAGCTGGCCCGTATTGGCGGCCGCGGCCGGCGCAGCTATGAAACTTTGTACACGCCGGAACGTAATTATCAACAGTTATTGGCCATCTACGCCGCGGCCCAGGATTCAGCTGGACACAAAACAGCGAGTGGCCTAGAATCAAGCCACAATCCGAACAAGTGAGGTAGCCATGGCAGACATAATTGACTATCAGATTTACGGCGACGACCTGCAACTGGTCGAAGTCGAGTTAGACCCCGGCGAGGGCGTGCGCGGCGAGGCCGGCACGATGACCTATATGGAGAACGGCATTGAAATGTCCACCGGCACCGGCGGCGGCATCTTCAAGGGCCTCAAGCGCGCCTTCACCGGCGAGAGCTTTTTCATCACCAGCTTCCTGAACAATGGCGGCGCCAAGTCGCGGGTAGCCTTTGCTGCGCCCTACCCCGGAAAAATCATCCCGCTGGACCTGAGCGCGCTGGGTGGCACCTTCCTGTGCCAAAAGGATTCCTTCCTGTGCGCGGCGGCCGGCATCGAAATCGAGGTGGCTTTCACCAAGCGCATCGGCGCCGGCCTCTTTGGCGGCGAAGGCTTCATCCTGCAACGCCTGCAGGGCGACGGGCTGGCCTTCATGCATGCTGGCGGCACCATCATCGAGCGCGACCTGCAAGCGGGCGAGACCCTGCGCGTGGATACCGGCTGCCTGGTCGGCTTTGCCCCCAGCGTGGATTACGATATCCAGTTCGTGGGCGGCTTCACCAACGCGCTCTTCGGCGGAGAGGGCCTCTTCCTCACCAAGCTGACCGGGCCGGGCAAGGTCTATCTGCAAAGTCTGCCCTTCTCGCGTCTGGCCGACCGCATTGAAGCCGGCCTCAAATCGCAAACCGGCGAGCGCAAGGGTGCAGCCGGCATCGGCGGCGATATATTGGGTAACTTGCTGTCTGGGAACTAAGCCCAAAGCAATCAAAAAGAGCCGCTCAATGAGCGGCTCTTTTTTCTTATGTCATCCTGAGCGGCGCACCGCAGGTGTGCCAGCGAAGGATATTTGCAATGTTGGACCATAATCCTAGCTAGCCGACATCAAACCAACCTTCACTCAAATCCTTAAATTTTGGATTCATCGTTCTGACTAGGTCAAGTTTCTTGCGCTTCAACCAACCTTTGATGCGTTTCTCGGATTCAATTGCGTCCTGCGGATGCCCAAATTCCTCAAAATACAACAGGCGGTCAATCGAGTATTTGCTGGAATATCCCTTTATGGCCTTGGTTTTGTGCTCAAACATCCGGCGTTCAAATCATTGGTAACACCCACATAGAGCAGGTTGCCTTGGTTACCCAGGATGTACACGTAAGCTTTGGTCATTGCCTTATTTCGGCTGTGGCCGCGATTTGCATCACTCGGCAATTACCCTTCGCGGGTGCACATTGTGCGCCCCACTCAGGGTGACACAATCAGCAGGCTGAGTTTCGGAGTCGAGGCTTTAGCCGGGGTTAAGTCAACCGGCTAAGGCCTCGACTCCAGTCTTAAGCGGAAGATTCTTTTTGAGGGATGTTTTACCGCTCCGCCAGAGCTTTCCACTGGCGGCCATTGTCGCCGACGTATTGCGCCTTGGGGCGAATCAAGCGCCCATCCGCGCGCTGTTCGATGCAGTGCGCCAGCCAGCCACTGACCCGCCCGACCGCAAAGGTCGGCGAGAACAGCGCGATCTGCAGGTCGAGACCGTGCAGCAGCAAGGCAGTGTAGAACTCCACGTTGGTTTGCAGGTTACGCCCCGGCTTGTATTCTTCCAGCAAGGCTACCGCGGTTTTTTCCACCTGCTGCACCAAGTTGTAGAGCTCCATATCGCCGTCGGCTTCATAGAGCGCGCGGGCCGCCCCGGAGAGCACTTCGGCGCGCGGGTCGCGCACCTTGTACACGCGGTGGCCAAAGCCCATCAAGCGCTCACCGGCATCCAGCTTGCTGCGCAGTACCGCCTCAGCCTTGTCGGCTTCGCCAATCTCGAAGACCATATCCAGCGCCGGGCCGGGCGCGCCGCCATGCAGCGGTCCCTTGAGTGCGCCGACCGCGCCCACGATGGCCGACACAAAATCGCTGGCCGTGGAGACGATCACTCGCGCCGTAAACGTGGAGGCGTTCAGGCCGTGGTCAATCACCGTATTCAGATAGGTTTCCAGGCCGCGGGCGCGCGCCTCGCTGGGCGCCTGTCCCTCCAGCATGTAGAGGTAATTGGCGGCATGGCCCAGTTTGGGGTCGGGCGCCACCACCGCTTCACCCTGGCTCAGCCGCCAGGCGGCCGCCACGATACTCGGGAAGGTCGCCACCAGCCGTTTAGCCAGCCAGGGGTCCGGGTCGATTTTGGGCGCTTGCAAGCCCAAGGTGCCCACGGCTATGCGCAAAGCGTCCATATAATCCAAATCTTTGGCGGCGATGTCCTCAATCAGCTGCAGGGTCGCCGGCGGCAATTCGCGCAGCGCGGCCAATTCCTGGCTAAAGGCGGCCAACTCGTCCGCCGTGGGCAGGCGGTCGTTCCACAGCAGGAAGGTCATTTCTTCGAAGCTGGCGCGCGGGGCAATCTCTTCAAGGGCGAAGCCGCCAATGGTCAGTTGGCCAGCGAGGCCATCCACGCGGCTGTTGCGGGTTTGGGCGGCTATCACACCCTCAAGGCCGGGGACGTAGCCGTTATTGTCTGGGGTCATCTTGCTCCTAAATGGGACGAATGATTTGCTCTATTTTAATAGGATTTAACCGAAACGGCAGGTCCCCACGCTCCAAAATCGACTACACTTGCGCCGTGAAACGCCTGCCCTGGCCCACCCTCCTGGCCCTTTCCAGCTTCAGCTTCGCCGTCACCCTGGTGACCAATACGCTCGACCCGGCCGTCTTCGGCCACCTGGTGCTGCGCCTGGCCCCCGAGGCGCCCAACACCCTGCTGGGCTACACCACCTTTGCAGCCTCGGTGCTGGCGATAATCACCGGCCCCATCGTCGGCGTGCTCTCCGACCGCACCCATTCGCGCCTCGGCCCACGCCTGCCCTTCTTCCTGGCCGGGGTGCCCATCATGATTGCCGCGCTGTATGTCACCGCGCTGGCCTCCAGCATCCTGGTCTTCGTGCTCGGCGTGATGCTCTACCGCCTGGGCGACAATTTGATATTGCCGGTCTGGCAGGCGCTCTACCCGGAGCTGGTGCCCGCCCGCCAGCGCGGCCTGGCCGCCGGCCTGAAATCCTTCCTGGAGATTTTGGCCGTCTTGGTCGGCCGATTCAGCGCCGGGGAACTGATGGGCCGCTTCCCCGAATTGGGTCAATCCGCCCTCTTAGCCGCAGTCAGCGTACCCGCCATCGGACTGCTGGCCGCCCTGTGGCTGACCTGGCGCACCGTGCGCCGCCATCCCTGGCCCGCCCCGCCGCCCAGCGAGGAGAGCACCTGGCAGGCGCTACGCCGCAGCTTCCACATGGATTGGCGCGGCAACCCCGGCTTCACCTGGTGGTTTATCAACCGTGCCCTGTTTTGGACCGGCTTCGTCATCCTCGGCACTTTCTTGCTGCTCTTCATTATTGACGTCATTGGCTTGCCCGAGGCCGAGGCGCAGCGCTTTATGGCCCGGCTTTCCGCCATCCTTGGCGGCGCAATCCTGCTGATTGCGGTGCCCAGCGGACGCCTGGCCGACCGTTGGGGGCGCAAGCCGCTGGTGATGCTGGGCTGCGCGCTGGCCGCGATTGGTACCGTGGCGGTGCTCTTCGTGCGCGAGCCGGACAGCCTGATGTGGGCCGGCGGCCTGATTGGCATCGGCAGCGGGGTCTTCATCAGCGCCAACTTCGCCATGCTCAGCGACATCGTGCCGGTGGAGGCCACCGCGCGCTTCCTGGGCATCGCCAATATCGCTAGCGCCGGCGGGGGCGCCGTGGCCCGCCTGCTGGGCGGCTTGCTGGTCGACCCCATCAATGCTGCCACCGCCACGCGCTCGGCGGGCTACCTGATGCTGTATGCAATTGCGGCGCTGTGCTTCCTGCTCAGCTGGTGGAGCGCACGCCATCTGCCGGTGACAGCTGACCCTGCCCCGCCGCCTAAAATACGCTAAACTAAAGCCACGGAGGACCCACACCTATGAAGACCATCGGAAATATTGCCGCCGCCATTCTGATTTTCTTTGGCGTGCTTTTTATATGGGGCGCCTTCAGTGAGGACGGCAGCCCGGGCTGGATTGTGATTGGCGCCATCAGCGTGGGCATCGGTTTCGTAATTATCTGGTTCGCCAATCGCAAGGCCGCCGAAGCCGGCCAGCAGGAAGTTAAACTGAACATTGATATTTCCGGCGACGTGGAACTCTCCAAATTGCAGTGTGAACAATGCGGCGGCGCGCTCAGCCCCGAGCACGTCCACATGGTGGCCGGTGCGCCCACGGTGGAATGCCCCTACTGCGGCGCCACCTACCAGCTCACCGAAAAGCCGAAGTGGTGAGCAGCCGGTAGTAGATAGGGAAGACGTTGGACGTAGGACATAGGACGAATCAAATGAAACGAATCTGGCTTATTGTCATCGTTTTGCTTGGGATGTTGGTTTTGTCGGCCGCATCCCCGCTTTTGCAGACCTATTCTTTCCAGCTGGTACGTGAAAAGGTGGACCTCTACTGGCAGAGCGATGGCACCCTGGATATCGAATACGAGATGGTCTTCGCCAACGATGGCGGGGCCGACGCGATTGACTATGTGGATGTGGGTCTGCCCAACAACAATTACAGCATCGCCAACATCAGCGCCGAAGTGGATGGCGCGCGCATCACCAACATCGAAGACTCGCCCTATGTCACCTACGGCGTGGCGCTGGGCCTGGGCGGCAACGCCATCCGCCCCGGCAACACCGGCACGGTCACCATGCGGGTGACCGATATCCGCGATGTGCTCTTCACCGATAACGAGGACGACGCCTACGCCAGCGCCGTCTTTGCGCCCAATTACTTCGGCTCCGAATTCGTGCACGGCTCGGCTGACATCACTGTCACCTACCATCTGCCGCCCGGTGTGACCCCCGCCGAGCCGCGCTGGCACCCCGCCCCCAGCGGCTTCCCCGAGCAGCCGGTGACCGCGATTGACGAGCAGGGTCGCATCACCTATACCTGGCGCAACCCCAACGCCAGCGGCTCCAGCTTCTATCTCTTCGGCGCCTCCTTCCCCAAGACTTACGTGCCCGCCGGTACGATTACCGAGCCCAGCTTCAGCCAGCGCTACAACATTGATTGGGACGCCATTTTCGGTTTCCTGGTCTTCGGCTGCTTCTGCCTGTTCTTTGTGGGCATCATTGTCATTTCGGTATATGCCGAACGCCGGCGCCGGCTCAAGTACCTGCCGCCCAAGATTTCGATTGCCGGCCACGGCATCAAGCGCGGCCTCACCGCCCCGGAAGCGGCCATCCTGCTCGAGCAGCCGATGGACAAAATCCTGACCATGATTTTGTTTTCGGTGGTCAAGAAGGGCGCCGCCACGGTCACCAAGCGTGACCCGCTGGAACTGGACATTGTCGACCCCAGCCAGTACACGCTCAACTTGCGCGAGTACGAAACCGATTTCGTAGAGGCCTTCCGCAGCAAGGGCAAGGCCGCGCGTCGCAAGGATTTGCAAAAGATGATGGTCGCGCTGGTCAAGAGCGTGGCCAATAAGATGAAGGGTTTCAGCAAACGCGAAACGGTGGAGTATTACCGCAACATCATCAAGCAAGCCTGGGAGCAGGTGCAGGCCGACGACACGCCGGATGTGCAAATGTCGGCCCTGGAAGAGAACCTGGAATGGACCATGCTGGACCAGGATTACGACCGCCGCAGCCGCGAAGTCTTCACCGGACCGGTCTTTGTGCCGCGCTGGTGGGGCCGCTACGACCCCGGCTACGGTGGCTCGTCCACGGTGACCAGCGGCAGCGGTGGCGGCAAAGCGGGCGGCAACGTGCCCTCGGTCGGCACCGGCGGCGCCGGGTTGCCCAGCCTGCCGGGTGGTGATTTTGCCGCCTCGGTGGTCGGCGGCGTGCAAAACATGGCCGCCGGCGTGGTCGGCAGCCTGAGCGACTTTACCGGCGGCGTCACCAAGGTCACCAACCCGCCGCCTAAACCCAGTTCCAGCAGCGGCGGTGGATGGAGCGGCGGCGGCTCCAGCTGCGCCTGTGCCTGCGCCGGCTGCGCCTGTGCTTGTGCCGGAGGTGGCCGCTAATGGGCATCCTAGATAGCTTGCGCGAACGCTTAAACCCCGAGCGGCCCAGCCGCCTGGAACCGGGCATGTATTCCTACACCGCCCCGCCCAGCCATCCCTTCAATTACCGCCTGCACCTGCGCGTGGAGCCGGATGGCTTCGCCGTGCTGGTGGTCAACGCCGCCACCGTGCTGCATCTCAACCAGACCGCCGCCGAATACGCCTACCATTTCATTCATCTGACACCGCCCGATACGGTGGCCGAGACCATCGCCAAGCGCTACCGGGTGGGCAAATCCCAGGCGGCCGCCGATTACGCCGCCTTCGCCGAGAAAATCCAGGCCTTGATTGAAGTGCCCGACCTGGACCCGGTAACCTACCTGGATTTCGAACGCCACCGCCCCTACAGCGAGGCGCTCAGCGCGCCCTATCGCCTGGATTGCGCCCTGACCTATAAGCTGCCCAAGGGTGCGCCCGCCGAGGCCGCCCCCCACAAGCGCGTGGATAAAGAGTTGAGCACCGAAGAATGGAAGACAGTGATTGATAAGGCCTGGGCGGCCGGCGTGCCGCATGCGGTCTTCACCGGCGGCGAGCCGACCTTGCGCAAAGACCTGATCGAACTGCTTGACCATTGCGAAGCGCACGGGATGGTCACCGGCCTGATTACTGATGGCCTTAAACTGGGCGACACCAAATACCTCAAGAGCCTGCTGGACGCGGGGCTGGACCACGTGATGGTCGTGCTGCAACCCGGCAAGAAGCAGACCTGGGAATCCCTGGCGGGCTTCGCCTATTGGAAAGAAGTGCTGGCCGACGATATCTTCGTCGCCGCACACTTGACACTGACCGAGAAGAATGCCAAACAAGCCAATCAACTGCTCGACCGCTTGAAGGAAGCCGGCGTCTCCGCCGTCTCGCTCAGTGAGGCCGACAAAGGTCTCACCGATAGGCTGCAGGCCGCCCGCGACCACGCCGACTACATCGATTTGCCGCTGGTTTGGGACCTGCCGGTGCCCTACTCCGAACTCAATCCGGTTAGATTAGAGCTGGAAAATCCGCCAAGTGAGATGGAGTTTGCTCCGCAAACTCCAAACTCAACCGCTCAACGAGCGGTTGAGTCAGGTACTGGGAAGGCCTGGCTCTACGTGGAGCCGGATGGCGACGTGCTCGCCGGCCAGGGCGCCAAGAAGAAGTTGGGCAACCTGGTCAAAGATAAATGGGAGAAGGTGTGGGGGAAGGCGCCCCATTAGTACGTCATTCTGAGGGAGCCACATCGTGGCGACCGAAGAATCCTCCATATATTCCTGCCTGCAAACAAGCCAGACCTTCGAATAGGCTTCACAGGTATCCTTCGTTGGCGTATTCGTGACCTTGCTCGTCATTCCGAGCCAAGCCGAGGGAAGGAACCCCTCTCAGAACGATTGGCAAGAAATGAAATCTGCAACATTGGCGTTTGGCTTTAGCTGTAAGCCTATGGTATAATTCCTTTACATAGACACGCAGCAACCCGAATGCGACTCCCCTACCGGACGAGGCGCATTTTTTTCGCCCCAACGCGGCCAGCACCATCCGCCCGGGCAAAAATCCTAACCACTTCAACTCAATAGGCAAAGCCGGCAGGCACCCCCCGATGACGGGCTCCGCGGTGGGCTTTGCGCTTGGCGGCGCCCAGCTACCCAGGAGGTTGATTAACCCTTCATGCGACCTTTACGCCATTCACGCCGCCTCACAATTAGGCGTTAACCCGCTCAAGGAATACTGATAGGACATGAGCAAACATTTAGACTTATCCCAATTCGAATACGATAACCATCTCGGCCGGCGGTTGAACGCCTTTGTCGTCATCAAGGGGTTCAACCAGTTGGCCATCGTCGCCAAAATCATCCGCCGCAAGGGCAATAAAAGCTACGGCCTCACTTCGGTGGACAAGGTCTCCCAGCGGCGCTATTCCGACGGCCACATCGCCTTCACCAGCCTCGACACCGACGAATTCGGTGAAGACACACTGGAGCTGGCCCTGGATAGCACCGAACCGTTTGAGATTGACCTGCATGAAGGGCAACTGGCCTACACCGCCGGCCCCGGTTTTGTGCTGCATGACCTGGACGAAAAGGTGAGCGAAGCCTTTGAGCACCCCTGGATGAGCTACCTGCACACCATCGAATTCTCGGCGGACGGCGAGCGGATTTTGACCGCCTCTACCGGCCTGGACACTATCCTGGAAATTGAGCTGGCTACCGGCAAGGTCATCTGGCAGTGGAACGCCTGGGACCACGGCTTCAACTACGTCAAAGCCAACAAGAGCTACGTCAGCCGTGACCCGCAGCAGGCCGCCGCCTTGCAGGCTGAGCACCCCGAAGCCAAAGTCAAGCTGGTCGCAGACCCGCTCAATTTGCCGCGCGAGGGCCTGGCCACCAACCGCACGCCGATGAACCTCAATGGGGTGCACTACGGCCGTGATGGCGCCATCATCGCTACCGGCTTCCATCGCTCGGAGGCCTTCGAAATCCAGCGCGACGGCAGGTTCGTCCAGCACGAACTGGGTCTCTTGCACCCCCATAGCCTGCGCCGGCTGGGCGACGGCTACCAGGTGGCCAGCACCGGCCAGGGCCGTCTGCTGCTGCTGGATGCCGATTTCCAGCCGCACAACGTTGTGGACCTCAGCCAGTTGCCAGCCGACGCCGACAAGCGCACCGGCTTCGGTGAATGGCTGCAGACCGTCAGCCTCCTCGACGAGGAGCGCATGCTCTTCGCCGCCGTGGACGCGCTGCGCGATGGCGTCCACATCCTGGATGTGAAACGCCAGCGCCGCCGCTTTATCAGCAACCCGCCGGAGTGGACCATCCAGGCCGTTATCGACGCCCCCATAGAAGAGGACGAGTTCCCCGCCGAACGCGAAGAAGCGGGCGAAAGCCAACCGACTTGCTAAGCAAAAGAGGACTGCAATTGCAGTCCTCTTTTTTGTGGAGAATACGCGTTAGTTTTTAAACGCATTCTCCTGAATCCGATTGCTTTGCTATCGGTCGTCATTCCGAGCGTTGCGCTTGGCGTTGCCAAGCGCAGCGACAAATCCCTGAAACGATAATCAGACCACGGACCCCGCCTGCCAAACAGTCCCCTATCCTCTAAACGTCGCCCGGGCGATATCGTTCATCAAGGTCACCGTGGTACCGTCGGCTTCGCGCTGCAAACCAGCGTCCACCAGGTCCTCCGGCACCGCCGCCTGCATCGCCGCAAACACATCCTGCGCCCACCGCGCAAAAGACGTTGGACGTAGGACATCGGACGTTCTCCACCACACCGGCTCATAGCTGTAATCTTCCTGGTCCAGCACGGCCTCAAAATCATCGCCCAGCAGCACCCAGCCAAAATTGCGGTCGAACACTTTCTGGCGCTCAAAAGTCAGCACGCCGTCGCTGCGTGCCTCACGTGGGGCCCGGTCGATAATCAAGCGGTAGTAGGCGCGGCTGTCCTCAAGGTCATAGCCGCCCACCCTCCCGGCCACATAGCGCAACAGCGGCTGGATAGCGATGCTGTAATCAACCGTATGCACCGGCTGGCCAGGGTTTGCTTCCAAAATTTCGATGAAGGCTTCTTCGTAGATATGCATCGGCTTGCTGAGCGCCTGGGCCGCCCGGCGGCGCTGGTCGCCGCGCGCCTGCGCACTGAGCCCGCTGCCGCGAGTTCGGAAGGCCTCAACCACCTCCACAATGAGCGGGTCATCTTCAACCTGCACAACCAAGCCCTTGCGCAACAGGTCGAAGACCACCAGGGTCAGCGCCACGTGCAGCGGCCGCCCCAGCAGAATCGCTCCCTCGGCGGGGGTCAGCCCGCGTTTGACGCCGCCGCCCTCGATACGCGCCCGCGCCGGCACGTAGGGCTGCCACTCGCGCCCATGCAGCCGCCGCCAAGCCAGCAGCAGCCAGCTGAACAGCAGCAACAAGGCCAGCATGATCCAGATTAAGGTGTCCATGGAAAAGACAGTAATTCGTAACTAGTAATTGGAGACACGGGACTGGAGATTGACCGTGCAGGATTAGTAATTACCAGTTACCACTTACTAATCGCCAGTCTCTAATCACCAATCTCAAGACTCATCCAATTTCATCCAACCCGATCAAACTCATGTCCCCGCTGGCGCGTACCTTGGTGCTGGTGGCGCTGGGGCTGGGCACAAAGCCGCCCTGCGGAATGTAGCCCGCGGTGGGCGCATGGCTGCGCACATGGCTGGCCGCCGCCCCGGTGCCGCAGCTGCCGCTGCATCCTGAGCAGCCTCCGCCGCCGTCGCTGGCTACGCGCACCCCGTCGCGCGCCTCGCGCTCAATGCGACAGCCGCCGCCACATAGCGGCAGGTCCGGGCAGGTCCAGCATTTCTCGGGCAGGCCGTATCCCTTGGGATCCTCTTCGCGGTAGCGGAACGAGCGGAACAGTTCGCCATCCCAAATCTGTTCCCAGGGGTCGTGCAGGATATTGCCGGCCGAGACGTAATAGCTCTGGCAGGGAAGCACATCGCCATTGGGCTCAATGCACAGCGAATATTCGCCCGCGTTGCAGCGTTTGGCGCCTACCTCGAGTTCCACTGGCGACATGCGGCAGTACTCGGTGGGCGTGTACCACAGGAAACGCATGCCCAGTTCGTTGGCTTTATCGCGCACGCGGATCAGCAGCGGCGGCATATCTTCTTCCGGGATCGCAGTCGGATGGGCAAAGCCGCCGCCGGAATAAATCATGCCGTTCATCGCAAAGGTGCGGATGCCCAAATCATAGATGTATTCAATGATCTCCTCGGCGTGATCCATGTTGTTGCGCATCAAGGTCGTGTTGGTAATCACGTGCACCTTGCTGGCCACCGCGTTCTGGATCCCGGCCACGGTCTGCTCAAAGGCCGTCGTGCCCATCATCGCGTCGTGGAATTCAGCCCGATTGGACGCCAGGGTGACCTGCACATGGTTGAGGCCCGCGGCGGCCAACTCGTCCATATACGGCTTGTGGGCGATATGCCGGCCATTCGTGTTGAGGCCCACCACCATGCCCTTGCCATCGGCATAGCGAATGATCTCGGGCAAATCGGGATGCAGCGTGGCCTCGCCGCCTGTCAGGATCAGGTGCGGCACACCCAGTTCGCACAAGCGGTCGATCACGGCATACCATTCGGTCAGCGGCAGTGAAGGCATCTCCAGCCGGTCCGCCTCGTTGTAGCAATGCGGGCACTCGTTATTGCAGCCGTAGGTCAGGGCTACATCTACCTTGTAGGGCGCGTTGACCTCCACACTGAACAGCGGCGACATCTCCACCGTGCTGCTCAATTGGCAGGTGGGGCAATCGCCCTCCGGGTGGCGGAACTCCTCAATCATGTCGTAGACCTGGCGCAGCTCGCGTTCCATCTGGGCCAAGGGCACCGCCTGGTAGCGTGCCGCCACCTGGGCGCGCGCCGACGCGATCGGCACTTCTTCGAGCGCCAACTGGGCCATATAGGCCGCAGTAGGATTCAGATGCACCACATCGGTGACATCCACAAAGAGCACTCCCGCCCCGCTGGGCTCAATGCGCAAATGGATGCGCATCTCGCGCCCATCCGGCAACACCACATCGTAGTGGTGCAAGCCGAGGGCAGCCGGCGGCCGTGGCGCCAGCGCACCAAACAAACCCGCCGCGCCATCGCGCAGCGATTGAGTCAGAGACGTTTTCGATTGCGGTTCCAATGTGAGGGCCATGCCTAAGTATACCGCTTGGTGACCCGCCGTATAATCGCCCCATGCCCCCCAGCTTTGACGCCCTCCACCGCCGCTATCGCCAACAGGCCACCTGGACTGCCCGCCTGCGCGACCACCTTTTCGTGCAGGCTCGCATCACACCCCGCAGCCCGATCCTGGAGGTCGGCAGCGGCACGGGCGCTGTCTTAGGCGCCTACCCCGCCCCAAACGCCGCCGTCGGCCTGGACATTGATCTGCCCTCTCTGCGCATTGCCCGCCGCCAGCAGCCGCAGCTACGCCTGGCGGGCGGCGATGCCCATCAGCTACCCTTTCCCGATAATTCCTTCGACCTGACCTTCACGCATTATGTGCTGCTCTGGCTGGCGGATCCCGCCGCAGCGTTAGCCGAAATAGCGCGCGTCACCTGCCCAGGCGGAGTGGTGGCCGCCTTCGCGGAGCCCGACTATGGCGCACGCATCGATAAGCCCGACAACTTGGCCGAACTGGGCGCGCTGCAAACCGCCGCGCTGCGTGCCCGCGGCGCCGATCCGATGCTGGGGGCGCGGCTGGGCCAACTCTTCCGCGCCGCCGGTCTGGCCGAGATCGAAACCGGCCGGATGGAAATGCTTTCCACTGCCCAACTGTCCGAGGAAGATCTTGAAATCGAGCACTCCGTGCTACGCGATGACCTGCAGGATTTCGTCGATTCCGCCACGCTCGAAGGGCTCCTGGAGCGCGACCGGCAAGCCTGGCAGAGCGGCGAGCGCGTGTTGCATGTGCCCACGCATTACGCCTGGGGCCGGGTTCGGTGAAACTTTTGACCCCTGTTTTACGAATATAATCATGACGGCTCACTAGCGAGGAGACATTTATGCGACGCGACCCGCGCACCGTGATTGGTTTATTACTCATTTTGGCTGGCGTACTCTTTGGCTTGCAGGAACTGAATCTGATCAGCGGCGAATTAGAGGACCCAATTTTTGCCCTCTCATTTGGCGTAGGCATGATCTTCTTTCTAAGCAGCTTCGCCCAGGACCGCCGCCGCTGGTGGGCCGCCCTCGCCGGTCTCATTCTGCTCGCACTGACCCTGCTCAAAGTCTCGGAGATGGCCCTGCTGGGCTTCGCTGATCAATTCGGCGGCGCGCTGCTCTTGGGTGTAATAGCACTGGCCTTCCTGGTGGTATTCGCGATCGACCGTGCGATGTGGTGGGCCCTGATTCCCGGCGGCGTGCTGTTTTCGCTGACCACCATGCTGGTAGTCGAGGAACTCGTCGACCCTCTGCCCTTTGATAGCGCTGGCATCCTTTTCATCGGCATGGGCTTGACCTTTCTGATCATCAATTTCCTTACGGTGGATGGCGAACGTATGAATTGGGCCATCTTCCCAGCCCTGCCCTTGCTGGTGTTTGGCCTCTTTATCGGCTTCAGCCAGCAAGCTTTATGGGATTACATCTGGCCTTCGCTGCTGGTGCTGGGCGGCTTGTATTTCCTGGTTTCCTCGCTGCGCCGCGGCTAAGCACAGCGGACATCTGACACTGGGCCGTTGCTGGGCAAGCCCTATAATCAATGTGGATTTCCTCTTCAGGTTTGGGATCTAGGAGTTTGATATGACAACATGGAGATTGTTCTGGGGCCTGGTACTGATCGGTGTCGGCGGCCTCTTCCTGGCTGACAACCTGGGCCTGATCGATTTCAACTTCGCGATGATCTGGCCTTTCCTGCTTATTCTCTTGGGCATCTTTGTCTTGCTCGGGCCGCGCCTGGGTGGCGCAACGGCGGACATGGAGCACATTGCCCTCCCGCTGGAAGACGCCAGCCAAGCCAACGTCAGCATCGAACACGGCGCTGGCCAGCTCATCCTGCGCGGTCCCGCCCCGTTCGGCCAACTGGTCGAAGGCGATTTCAGCGCTGTGGACATCCACAGCCGCCAAAGCAAGGGAAAAGCGATCTTGAAGATCAGCACCAGTTCGGAGGCCTGGATGGCCTTTCCGTGGATGTGGGGCGGCGGCCCGCTGCGCTGGGATTTCGGCCTCACCGACCAGGTGCCGATCAGTTTGCGCCTGCAATCCGGGGCCAACAGCAATGA
The DNA here is from genome assembly GCA_900299355.1 of Anaerolineaceae bacterium. Taxonomy (GTDB): domain Bacteria; phylum Chloroflexota; class Anaerolineae; order Anaerolineales; family UBA11579; genus OMJR01. Next base: position 7,066 of record OMJR01000125.1, on the reverse strand, counting down.
GCTGGACCTGCGCGACCTGCAGGTAAAAGATTTCCGTCTGGAGACCGGCGCTTCCTCCACCAAGCTGGTGCTGCCGGCTAAGGCGGGCTTCACTCATGTGGATATCGATTCGGGTGCCTCCTCAATCGAGATCGAAGTCCCCGAGGGTGTAGCGGCCGACATCCGCGTGTCCTCCGGCATGGCCGATATCGCGATCAACACCACCCGTTTCCCGCGCAATGGCAAGCACTACACCTCCCCCGATTACGAAAGCGCCGCCAACAAAGCCCAGATTGAGATCGACACCGGCATGAGTTCGGTGCGCATTAGCTAATCTCAGACACTCGTTTGGAGCAACCATGATTAAACAAATCACACAAAATTCACGCACAATCTTCGGCACGCTGCTTATTGCGGCCGGCGTGCTGATCCTGCTGCAACAACTCGGCTACCTCGGCGGCGGCGCCGGCGACGCGATCTTCACCGGCCTTTTCGCACTCGGAGCGCTGAACTTCTATGGCCGCTACCGGGAAGACCTAGATAGTTGGTGGCTGGCCCTGATCGCTTTTGTGCTGGCTGCTTTTGCGGTGGAAGGCTTGCTGAACCTCTTCCTGCCCGCAGTAGGCCGTGCGATTGGCGGCGCAGTGTTATTTATCTTCCTGGGCACCGCCTTCCTGCTGGCCTACCTGCGCAACAGCATCAACTGGTGGGCAATCATCCCCGCCGGGGTGATGTACTCGCTCGCCGCGGTAACAGTGGTGGACGATGTGCTGGGTAACTCGCCGATTGATGGCGGCGGCGTGCTCTTCCTGGGCATGGGCCTCACTTTCCTCGCGCTCAGCTTCATCCGCGTCAATGGGGAGCGGATGAGCTGGGGCATCTTCCCAGCCATCTTCCTAATCGGTTTCGGGCTCTATATCAACCTCGGCGAGCTGGCCAATTGGGAAGTGGTCTGGCCCAGCCTGCTGATTCTGGTTGGCGGCTATTTCCTGGTCCAGGCGGTGTGGCGACGCGCTTAGCCGCTCCATTACTTAAGCAAAAAGTGGGCGAGATATCTCGCCCGCTTTTTTTGCTAGTCACGCTTAGCGCGGGAGACCCACCACAGGCCAAGACCAGCCAGGGCCAGCGCGCCCATGGCGGTTGGCAGACCAGCCACCTCCAGCGCACTTTCCTCCACCACGGGATCAGTAGCCATGGCTGATCGCCCCTCACCAAAGGTGTAGTATTCCCCCGGATTCAGGCCGGCAAAGTGCACACCTTCCTCGTTGAGCACTTCAATTAACTTCGCCTGCCCTTCCGCAGACACCTGGAACCAGCGCCCATCATATTCGCTGCTGCCGTTGACCAACCCAAAGTAGTAGACATAGCCAAGGTCGCCATCCAGATTAGCAAAGAAGAACAGCCGGTCCCAGGGCACTGCTTCGCCATCCTCATCAAACCAGCCGCGGGTCATGATAAAACCAGCGCCCAGGTTATCGGGGCCTTCCACCGGTGACAAAAAATCTGAGAATTGGCCCATGCTCAGTTCCATCGGCACGTCCGGTTTTTCCAAGCGGAAGTTGCGCCACATGCCGGGTACTTCAAAGTCGATATATCCGGGTGGCCCCTTCGCCACGGCGCTTACCGCGCTTAGCGCCAGCAAGGCAACTGCCAACAGCACGAAGGTTACTATCCTTTTGAAGGTCATCATCACTCCTATTGTATCGATTCGGCGATACGGATAAGTTGGTCCAGTGGGCGGTCGGACTCAAGCCGATAGGTCAGGCCGTTGCCGCCTTCCCAAATCAGCGCGGGGCCGGCCACCAATACGCCGGCTTGGTGAAAGCCCTGCACGACCAGCAAGTGTCCACCCTGTATGTAGGCCGCCCGATGGCCATTGATCTGCAACTCTTCCGCCGCTGGAAGATGGCCATTGATGGCTGCAACGTGCCCCAGATTGAGATCGCGGACGGCGTGACCCGCTGGCTGGTGATCTCGCGCGCCTGCGTATTCTCCATGTCGCTGACTTCCGGCATGATCGGCCTGCTGATCGCCGCTGAGCAAGGCACGGTGAACTTGGCTGCTGGGCATTCTTTCCGTGATCGGGGTTGTGATTGCCCACGCGTCCAACAACATCCTCAACGACTGGAGCGATGTGCGCCAGGGCGTGGACACCGAGGATTATCCCCGCGCGCAGTACAGCACCCACCCGCTGCTGGGCGGCCTGACCACGCCCAACGGCCTGCTCTTTGCCGCGCTGCTGCTCAACATTGTGGATCTGGCAATCATGCTGGTGATCTTCAACGTGCGCGGCCCGGCGATCATTGGCTTCGCGGTTGGCGGCCTGCTGCTCAGCCTGACCTACACCACGATCCTCAAGAAGTACGGCCTGGGCGAATTGACCGCCCTGATCGTGTGGGGTCCGCTGATGATTGGCGGCACGGCTTACGCCGCCGGCGCTGCCCTGACCCCCGCCTTGTGGTTGCTGACCCTGCCCTACGGCTTGATCGTCGCTTCGGTGCTGGTCGGCAAGCACATCGACAAGATCGACCCGGACAAGAAGATCGGCGTGAAGTCGGTGCCGGTGCTGCTGGGCGCTGAGCGCTCCAAGGTGCTCAACAAGATCAGCTTCATCCTCTTCTATGTGATCATTATCGCCCTGGTTGTGCTGGGTTACACCGGCCCCTGGATCCTGCTCACCTTCCTGGCCGTCGGCCGCTTGCGCGAAACCTGGAAGGTCTACAGCGAGCCCAAGCCCAAGAAAGCCCCCGAAGGCTGGACCGTTTGGCCGCTGTGGTACGTGGGTTGGGCGATGCACTTCAACCGCCAGGCGGGCGAATTCTTCGTCATCGGCCTGCTCTTGAACATCGCCACCCCCTATGTGCTCAACTGGCTGAATATCACCAGCCCCTTCATCACTAACCTGTTCTAAGCACAATGGCTTAAATTCAACGGGCGCGGCGCAACAAGGCCGCGCCCGTTTGCGTTGTAAGGAGTGCCGCCGCCAGGCCGTCCTGATTGAAGAGGTGCACTATGACTGAATTGGAACAAGCTCGCAAGTTCAAAGATGAATTCTTCGCCAACGACGCTCACAGCCCGTTGGAGCAGGAACAAAAGGAATCTTTCGAGGGTCTCAACTACTATCCGGAGAATGAGGCCCTGCGCTTTGAAATTGATATCGAACCCTACGAAGACCAGGAGCTGGTCGACCTGACCACCAGCACCGGCGACATCAAAACCTACAAACGCTACGGCCGCTTCAGCTTCCCGGTGTACGGCCAGCAGGTCGAACTGACGCTCTTCGCCAGCCCGCATGGTTACTTCCTGCCCTTTGTGGATGCCAACGCTGGCAACGAAACCTATGGCGCCGGCCGCTATCTGGACCCGGAGCAGCAGGAGGACGGTAGCTTCCTGATTGACTTCAACGAAGCCTACAACCCCTACTGCGCCTATAACGAGAATTGGAACTGCCCCCTGCCCCCCGGCGAAAATCGCCTCAAGGTCGCCATCCCAGCCGGAGAGAAGAATTTCAAGGCTAGTAATTAGTAACTGGTAAATGGTAATGGCTTCAAGGCTTTCCCTTCAGTTCGGCAGCTTCAGTTTCCAATTACTAGTTACCAATTACCCTTCCTGACCTTTCTCCCTTCTCCTTTCCCCTTCCCCTTTCTCCATCTATAATGTCCACATGCCTGCCCCAACATCATCCGTCCTCATCGTTGGTGGCGGCGCCTTTGGCCTGAGCAGCGCCCTGGAATTGCGCCGCCGCGGCCATGGCGTCACCGTGCTGGACCCCGGCCCGCTGCCGCACCCCGACGCCGCCTCCACCGACATCAGCAAGGTCGTACGCCTGGATTACGGCAGCGACGAACTCTACACCCGCCTGGCCGAAGACTCGATTGCCCTCTGGAAACAGTGGAGCGAGGAGTTTGGCGAAGCGGTCTATCACGAAACCGGCGTGCTCTATCTGTCGCGCAAGCCGTTGACCCCCGCATCCTTTGAACACAAAAGCCTGCAAGTGCTGGCCACCCGCGGCCACGCCACTCAGCGCCTGGATAGCGCCAGCCTGGCCGAACATTTTCCAGCCTGGACGGCTGAGCACTATCCCGAAGGTTACTACAACCCACAAGGCGGCTGGTCGCCCAGCGGCCGCGTCGTTACCCTGCTGGCGCAGCAAGCCGAACGCGAAGGCGTCAGCCTGGTGCCCGGCGCAGCCTTTGCCAAACTCATCGAAAGCGATGGCCGCGTAACCGGCGTGCAGACCCGCAAGGGAGATCGTTATCACGCCGATGTGGTCGTACTGGCCGCCGGCGCCTGGACCGCCCAGTTGCTGCCCGAACTCAGCGAATACATGTGGCCGGTGGCCCAACCGGTGATGCACTTCATGCCTGAGCATCCGGATGCCTTGCGCCCGCCGGCCTTCCCGGTCTGGACCGCCGACGTGGAGCAGACCGGCTGGTACGGTTTCCCCGCCCAGGCGGATGGCACCGTCAAGGTCGCCAACCACGGCCCGGGGTGGGCGATGGACCCCAGCGGCGAACGGCGCATGCCGGCCGGCACCGAGGAACGCTTCCGGGCCTTCTTTGCCGAATCGTTAAAGTCCGTGGCGTCCGCGCCCAAGACCTATGAGCGTTTATGCTTCTATTGCGATACCGCCGATGGCGATTTCTGGATTGATTATCATCCCCAGCGGTGGGGATTACTTATCAGTACCGGCGGCAGCGGCCACGCCTTCAAGTTCACCCCCATGCTCGGGCCGGTAACCGCTGATGTGCTGGAAGGCCAGTCCAGCGATTACACCCGCCGCTTTGCCTGGCGCGATGCACAGCTGTCTAAAGAAGCCTCGCGCTACGCCCCACGCAAATAAGCTCAGACCTCTTTACGCATAATCACCCGGCTGCCGGACGATTTACGCAGGCGCTCAAAGCCGCAAGCATTGAACAAACTCTCCACCCCCACCTGGATGCTGCCGCCGCTGCGGCGCTTGTCGCCCTCATAGGGAAAACCCTCCAGAGCGCTGGCGCCGTGCTGCTGAGCCAGTTCGACGGCGGCCTTCAGCAATGCGGTGGCCACGCCTTCGCCGCGCACCTCCGGCAGAATGTAGAAACAGGGCGCCAGCCACACCCCTTCTTCTTCTAAATCCGCCCCGCGGTAGGTCGGCGTCTTGATGGCGCGCGCGTAGCGCTCCCGTGGACCGACGGCGCACCAACCCACCGCTTTGCCATGCTTGTAGGCCAGCAAGCCCATCGGTTCCTCGCTGGCGTGCGCCACGTCCTTGAAGGCGGCCTTGTTGCCCGCCGCGCCGGCTTCGTGGAAAGCTTTCATCGGAATCAGCCACCACATGCACCAGCAATCCCCGGTCATCGCCTGGCCGTCAAACAAGGTGGTCATATCATCCATGCGCTCAGGTGATAACGGAAAGATCTCAATCATCGTTCAAGCCTCCAGGTCTGCGACCATTTTAATCGTTTCAACTTGATATAGTTGCAAGGTCAATCAAAACTCGTAACCCGCCCTGCCTCATTGGGTTCTAAGAAGCGAGGATGCTATGGAAACCATTTTGCTTGTCGTGATCGTTTTGATCTTACTGGGGGTGATCCCCACCCGCGGCCTGAACTTTCGTGGCCGAAATGGCTTGCTCAATCTAATCCTGCCCATTATCCTCATCCTGTTGATCTTTCGTTTTATCTAATTGGAGGTGGCCATGGCGGAAGCCAAGCCCAAGAAAAGCAGCAGCAAATCGAGCACCCAGACCAAAAAAGGAAACACCGTGGAAATTAAGACCGTAGGCAAAAACATGTTCCTGGCCGGTATTGTGCTGGCCGTCATCATCGGCATCGTGCCCGCCGCCAGCATCAGCGAGTGGGTCACCTGGTTGCTTATCCTGCTCGCCCTGGTTGGCGGTTGGATCTTCATCCCCGAAGGTGAGGAAACCGAATTCATTTTGATCACGCTGGCCGTGCTCTTTTTCGCCCAATTGCTGGGCGATTTGCCGCCCAGCCTCGCTACCGGAGTAATCGACACCCTCTCCGAGTTGGGCAACTTCCTTGGCGTCGCCGTCCTGGCAGTGGCCATCCGCACCATCATCGGCTGGTTTACCCGCGAATAACCCACGCCGAGCTACAAAAACGCCGCTCTTATCGGGCGGCGTTTTTGTTTAATCTCAATGCTATAATCGCCACGCTATGAGTTCATCTAAAAATACATCGATTGTCCGCTCGGGTCTGGGCCGCGAGTTTAGTTTCCGTTACCCGGCCCACCGCCTAATCGCCGGAATCACACTAGCTGTTGGCGTGCTCGCCGGGCTGCTCAGCTTGCTGGCTGGCGAAGGGCTGATGGCGGCCGTGTTCAGCGGCCTGAACAGCGGGGGCGCCGCCTTTGTGGCCTGGGTGTTAGCCCGCGAGTTGGATCCACCGCGCCCATGGACGGGCTGGCTGGCGGCCCTGGTGGCGGGCGGCTCGGCGATCGCCTGGGGACCAGTCGCCTTTGCCGGGTCGGTACTGATGCTCTTGCTGCTGCGCCTGGTCAACCGCGCCGCCGGGCTGCGCCTGGTGCGCGCCGATCGCAGCGTGCTGCTGCTGGGCGCCGTGCTGGCTCTGCTAGTCAGCGGCAATGGCTGGCTGGGTATCGCCGCCGCGCTGGCTTTCATATTGGATGCAGTCTTTACCGACCGGGCCGAAAACCTGGCCTTCGCCGCCCTCGCCTGGTCGGCGGCCCTCGTCACCTGGTGGCGCAGCGACTGGCCGGCTTGGCAGACACCCGAGCCGCCGATCCTGTGGGCTGCCGGGATCACGTTGACCTTTTTCCTGATTTGGCTTTGGCGCCTGCCTCGCCGCGATCTGGGCCCCGATGATCGCGGGGGCGACTTCAACCGCCGCCGGCTGCTGGCCGCCGTAGTCCTGGCGCTGGGGATTAGCCTACTGACCACTTTTGGCAGCTCCACCGGTGGGTTGGATTTGCTGCCCTTATGGGTCGCCCTGCTGGCGGCTTTGCTGCCCGCCTAACGGTTTACATGTACAACTAAGTTTCTCTCCTAACACAATGGTGTTATTGCCACCAAGGAGAGACAACCATGAAAGCAGAAGACAAGCTGGTCCACCAACGCCTGAGT
>OMJR01000124.1 GCA_900299355.1 Anaerolineaceae bacterium | reverse complement strand
GCCGCCGTAGCCATGCAGGCTGCCATCCGCGCCGATGATTCGATGGCAGGGAATGATGAAACTGACCGGATTGTCGGCCTGCACGCCGCCCACCGCGCGGGCGGCCAGCGGCTTGCCCACCGCGGCGGCGATGTCGCCATAGCTGGCGGTCTGGCCATAAGGCACCGCCATGACGGCCTTGCGCACCGCGACCTGGAAATCGGTCATCCCGCGCCAATCCATGTCCAAATCGAATTCGGTGCGCTGGCCATCCAGAAAACCGATTACCTGCTGCAGGGCCGCGGCGCATTTGCCTTCATCGAGGTAGGGGGCAGCTGGCCCACGCTCCAGGATGCGCGCCCGGAATTCAGCTTCGTCGATGCCGTAGCTGAGCGCCCACAGGCCCGCATCGCTTAGCGCCAACCACACCAGGCCCAGCCGGCTGTGCGGCTGGGCAGCATAGGCGACGCGCGGAGCAGGGTCCTTAGGCATTGATCAATAGTTGGTGACGCGATCGATGTAGCCCAACTCGCGGGCCTTGTGGTCGCAGATCCGGAAGGTAACGAAGGCCAGCACGGTAAAAATCGCGGTCAGCCCGCCCAGGATGCCCAGCAATTGGCCATTGCTGAGATGAGCCAGGGTGGGGAAGGCTTCGGCCACCTCGCCAATCAAGGAGCGGCGGATCAATTCCAGCCAATAGGTAATCGGCATGGCATAGCCCACCGGGCGCAGCCAGGCGGGCAGCACCTCCAGTGGAAAGATCGCCCCGGAGAACAGGAACAGCGCCCCAGCGACGGCATCCCCGATCATATAGATGTGGTTGGCTAGCATGAGGATAATGCTGCCCAGCATCAGGCCCAGCATGGCCAGCATAAACACACCAATCAATAGGCTCGCAATAAAGAGCGGCCAATTGACCAGGGCCAAGTCCAGCGGCACCTGCAGGAAGAGCACCCCAAAGGTGACGGTGATAAAGACCGCAACGGAGCCAAAAAGGAACTTGGCCACCCCACGGCCCAGCAGGTAGGTGGGCACATGGATCGGCGCCACATAGATGTACTTGAGCATGCGGTAGTGCTCGCGGTCATCAATCACGGTCCAGGAAATGCCATTCATGATCGCGCCGACATAAATGTAGAAGGCGTTGCCTAGGTAAATGTAGGGAAAGACCGGATTGTTGAAATCGCCGCCTGTGATCACGCTGTACATCACCACCAGAATCGAGGCGCTGGCCAGTGGCTTGACCACCGAGTAGACGAGGAAAAGAAAGGGATCAGTCCAATTGGATTCGATTTGCCAGCCTAGCCAGGCGGCGGACACAAAGGTGCGCTGGAAGGCATTCTCGTTGGCGGATGAGAGGGATTTTGAGGCTTGCATCTTATCTCCGGGATTCGGTCAGGCGGCCTTCGGCGATGGCCAGTTTTTCCATGTGGCGCAATAGCGTCCGCGCGCCAAGCAGAAAGATCACGCTGAGCGCGGCTAGTATAGCGACTTCGATGCGCACGTCTACAAAGCCCAGTTCAACTCCGCCGGGGAAGGCTAGTTGGCGCATGGCGTCCAGCCCCAGGGTCAGTGGGATGAGCGAGGCGCCGGCCGCGATCCAGAAATTGAAGCTCTTGATCGGGAAGTAAAAACCGGAGGCCAAATAGATTGGCTCCTGCGCCAGGTTGGCCATGTGCCAGGCTTCGCGGCTGAGCAGCAGGAAGAGCGAGGAGCTCATCATGCCCAAGCCATAGAGCGCCACCATAGTGAGCATGAATACCGCGAAGAGCAGCAAGTAGTTGCTGATTTCGAAGCCCACATTGAAAGCAAACATGCCAAAAAGCGTGATAACCAGGGCGCGTTGGGCGGTGGCGAACAGGCCGCCCAGGGCCATGCCCAGCAGCACCGCCATCATCGAATTGGGCGCCATGATGTACAGCGCCAGGTTGCCCATCTCCTTTTCCCAGTACATCTGGCTGCTCATGCTCCACAGGATATTGAGCCAGAAGGCGGTCATCGCGCCGCCCATCACCACGAAACCGATATAGATTTCGGGCGCCTGGATTGCGCGGTACACGAAGACATAGGCAGACACCGACATCACTGGCAGCAGAATGTCGAAGAAGAACCAGGATTTCTCCCGCAATAACCCAACCACGCGCGGGTAGGCGCGCCCGATTACGGTCTGCAGGTAAAGCTTGAGGCCGGTGTTCTTGGGGACTCTATCCGTGAGCGCCACTCTCGACCTCCGTCATGCTCTTGCCGACCAGCTCCACGAAGACATCCTCGAGCGTGGGTTCGCGCTTCTCCAAATTGAGGATATGGATGTCCTTGCTGGTCAGGGTGTTGACCACCGCACCCAACGCGTCGTCTTCGGCCAGGATCAATTCCAGCACCGAATGGCCGTCGAAAGCCTGGTGGGTCGCCTGGTTGACGCCGCCCAGCTTCTCAAAGATGTCCATGCCAAGGCCATTAAGCGGGCTGACTTCAATGCGGTAGATTGCATCAGATTGCAGGTTGCGCTTGAGACGGGCGGGCGTGTCGCAGGCCAGCACGCGGCCCTGGTTGATGATCGCCACGCGGTCGCACAACTCATCGGCTTCCACCATGTAATGGGTGGTCAGCAACAGCGTCTTCTGCGGATTGTCGTCGATCCAACCTTCCACAAAATGGCGCACATCGCGCGCCGCTTCCACGTCCAGGCCCAG
>OMJR01000123.1 GCA_900299355.1 Anaerolineaceae bacterium | reverse complement strand
GATCACCAGGCGGCTGTTGGCCACGATCAGGTGCTGGCGGGCATCCCAACCTTCCTGCACCGTCTGCATCAACTCTTCACGCTCGGCGGCGTTCAGGCCGGGTTCGGCCAACTGCTCGCGGGCCTTCTGTCCGGCTTCCATCGCCTTTGCCAGGGTGACCTCTTCTTCGCTGGTCAGCAGCGGCACAATGGCCGCTTCGTTGAAATATAGGCGCACGAGGTCGTTGACCTCGGCTTCGGCCAGCGGGTCTTCCGGGCGCTCGTAGGCGTAGCCGCGCTCTTCGTCTTCCTCTTCTTCTACGGCTTCCTTGGCCTTGGCCACCGGCAATTCGCCTTCGTCCTCGTCCATAATCGGGATGCCAGCGTTCAGCAGAATCTCAAAAATCTCTTCCAGTTTTTCCGCCTGGCGCTGTTCGCCGGGAATCATCTGCAAGACGTTATCAATTGAAACAAAACCCTGGTCCTGGCCCAATTCAATCAACTGAGCCAATGGGCTATCGGCATCCAAGTTTTCTTCCTCAAAAGCTTCTATTGTTTTTACGCTCATTAACGTGCTAACCTCCATCGTCAGCATACAAAGCCTTGCTTAATGGCTTATGAGAAGCAACGGGTTTCTTACTACTTTGTTATGTGTTCAGCCAGACAAAAAGGGCAGGGACTGCCCGCTGGCGAAACGCTTGGGTTGTTGTCTTCGGTCGTGCGTGGGGTGATTTTTAAGCCAAAAACCTTAGTTATTATAGCATGCGCATAGCCATAAGTCAAGCTGGCTAGCTTTCATCAACGACCTGAACGCCGCGCCAAAAGGCGACATAGTCCTTAATTTTGGAAGCAGCATCCGAAGGCGTGGGGTAAAACCAGGCCGCATCGTGGTTTTCCTCGCCGTCGACCTCGACGGTGTAATAGCTGGCGGTACCTTTCCACGGGCACACGGTATGCGTATCACTTTGCTTGAAAAAATACTCGTTGATGGCTTCCGGCGGGAAGTAATGATTGCCTTCCACCATCACGGTTTCGTCACTCTCGGCCAACACTTTGCCGTTCCAAATTGCCTTGGGCATGCTTTGCTATAACCTTTCCAACTGTTCAATAGCGTACTCTGCGGCGCCCAGCAATGCGCTGTCCGGGTTAAGAATCACCTTGACCGGGATGCGCCCCATGTAGTCAGTATACTTTTCTTTGCTTAAGAAGGCCTTTAGAAAGTCGCCTTCTTTCAAAATAGCGAGGATGCGGGGCGGTATTCCGCCGCCCACATACAGGCCGCCGGTGGCGCCCGTTTTGAGCGCCAGGTTGCCCGCTTCGCTCCCCAGGATATTGACGAATATTTCGAGCGCTTTCTTACTAATTTCAGCCGGATTTTCAACCGCCAATGCGCTCTCAAAAATGAGCGGCGTAGGGTCATCTGCGGCGGCCAACTGCTCTGCCAGCCAATCGGGCTCTTGCGCCAGCCCGCTATCACGCAGGAAACGATAGATGTTGGGCATGCCGATGCCGCTGCACACATCCTCCACACATACTTGCTTGCCGCCCGCCGCCTGGTAGGCTAGCAGGTCGCGCTGCAATGCGCCATTGGGCGCGAAATCGCTGTGGCCGCCCTCGGTGGCGTGGGCCACGTAGCCGGCCCCATGCCAGGTGAGGTAGCCCTGACCCAGGCCGGTGCCGGGCGCAATCACGGCGATGTTGCCGCCCGCTTCCGGTTGCCCGGCATTCAGCACCGCCAGCTCGTCATCCTGCAGACCGGGCACCGCGTGCGCAGCCGCCTTGAGGTCGTTCAGCAGCCAGACCTTGCGCCAGCCGAATTCGGCGGCCAGCGCCGCCGCGTCCACCAGCCATTCATGGTTCACCATTTGTACGCGGTCTTCAATCACTGGCCCGGCCACCCCGAAGCAAGCTGCGCTTACCGGCTCCTCAACAGCGGCCAGGTACTCGCGGAACAGCGCCGCCGGCCCGGGATATTGGTCCACCTGATAGGTCGCCTCGTGGCGTGGCTGCCGGGCGCCATCCCTGGTGGAAATCACTGCCAGGTCGATTTTGGTGGCGCCGATATCACCTGCCAGTAGGAAGTGCTCTTGGGTCATGTTGCTCATTGCTCGTTTCGCTTAAGAATTCGCCCGCATTATAATCTTTAGGTGCTGGATACTCTACGACCCCGCTTGCGCCAAATCTGGGACTTCATCGTGGCCACCGCCGACAACTACGGCGAACATCGTGTGGCGGTGTGGGCCGCCGCCCTGGCCTACTATGGCTTATTCTCGATTTTCCCCTTGCTGCTCTTTCTTATCTATCTTGGGACCGATGTACTCGCCACGCCAGATGCGCGCAATACATTGCATGACTTGATGATGCAGACCATCCCAGCTGGGGTAGATAACATGACTGAGATTGTTAACCATACACTAGACCTGCGCGGGCCGATCGGCTTGATCGGCGCCATCGGCCTGATTTGGTCAGCCTCGGCGGTGTTCGCCGCGCTGGAGGGGGCGCTCAACCGCATCTGGGGCGGCGAACCGCGGCCCTTTTGGGGCCGGCGCTTGCTGGCCTCCGCCTCGATATTGTTGCTCAGCGTAGCCTTCGTACTGCTGCTGACCGCCAGCCAGTTTGTGCCGCTCTTGCTGGATTATCTGACCCTGGAAACGGGCGAGGAATTCAGCGGTACGCTCATTCTCATCAGCCTGATCCTGGTCATCTTTCTGGTTCATCGATCCTTCCCCAATCGCAAAGTCGGCCGCTGGCCGGCCCTGGCCGCGGCGGTCTTCAGCGGCCTGGCGCTCAGCCTGGCCCGCAGCGCCTTCGATGCTTTCCTCAATTCGACTTTTGCCAACTATGGCGCGGTCTACGGCTCACTGGCCTGGATCGTCTCGCTCGGCATCTGGACTTACATTGCCGGCACGCTCTTCCTGCTGGGCGCCGAGATTGGCCACACCCTGGATGAGCGCGGCGCCTTTGATGCCCTGGAGAAGCTGTGAACCCGGCCACCCGCGCGCTGCTCAAGCAGATTCATCACCCTGGCTTGCACGCCTTTGTGAATGCCTGGGATGAGCTAGAAGTCCTGATGGTCGACGTGTATAAAGCCAATGGAGTCGACAGCGACCAGCAGGCGGAGTTTGCCGACATCCGGCAGCGACTGGCTGCCAGCTACCCGGCCTGGCAAGCCGCTTTAGATCCCCATTGGCGCGCCACCACGATCAAAGGCCAGCCCTTGGCTGCCGATCCTTTTCAGGCGTTAATTGATTTAGAGAATGCCGAGGCGATTGTGGGTAACTGGGCGGCGATGCAAACCCTGCCGGCCGCCCGGGAAGCGCTCAATAACATTTTGGTCGAGCGAATTGAAGATTCAAGTGAATAGTGATTCGTGAACAGTGAATAGTAGATCCTGGCTTTCTCGTCCTTTTCACAAGTCACGCATCACTGATCACTGTTTAAATGCAAAGCCGGCTTCGCAAGCGAACACCGGCTGATTTGCTCTGGGGTGGATGACGGGACTTGAACCCGCAACAACTGCAGTCACAGTGCAGCGCTCTGCCAATTGAGCTACATCCACCAAGCGGTGGCTATTCTATCATTTAGACTCGCCGTGAACAAGCAGCTTACTGACTCGCTCGGCGACTTCACTGCGCGGCAGGCTGCGCTGGTCGCCGCTGGCCAGATGCTTAATCGCGACCTCACCATTCTTCAGCTCATCCGGGCCCAGAATCAGCACCACCTTGGCGCCTAGCCGGTCGGCGTGGGTGAACTGCTTGCCCAGCTTGTCGTTAGGATCCAGATGGCTGGTCACCTTCAACCCGGCGGCGCGCAATTCGGCGGCCAACTTGAGCGCCGGCAGCAGGCTGTCGCCATCGAATACCGTTACATAAACGGGCGCAGGGCTGGCGCTGAAATCGGGGCGGTGCCCCAAGGCCTCCAGCAGCAGGCTCAACACAACGTTGCCCACGGCGAAGCCGACCGCGGGCACCGGGTCGCCGCCCACCGCGTTGACCAGGTCGTCGTAGCGGCCGCCGCCGAAGATGGCGCGGAAATCTCCGGCGGTGTCCCAGGCCTCGAAGACCGTGCCGGTGTAATAATCCAGGCCGCGGATAATGTTGGGGGCGAAGCGCACATAGTCGCTGACCCCAAAGGAGTCCACCGCTTCGAAGAAGCGCGGCAGCACCGCTGAATTTTTCCACAGGTCCTGATTTTTCATCAGGGCGGTGACGCCTTCCAGTTGGGGGGCATCCAGGCCCAATTCCTCGCCATAATCGCGCCACTTGTCCGCCGTCATCTTGTCACGACGATCGATCAAGCCATAGACTGCGGCCAGGTCGCCCTTCGCAATTCCCAAATTCAGCAACTCATCCTGCATCAGGGCGCGGTTGTTGACCAGGATCTGGGTCTCGTTTGGGCTGAAGCCCACGTTCTTGAGGAAGGTCGCCGCGATGGCGGCCAGCTCGGCATCCGCTTCGGGGCTGTCGTCGCCAATCAGGTCAATATTCCATTGGAAAAATTCGCGGGTGCGGCCCTTCTGTGGGCGTTCGTAGCGCCAGAAGGGGCCGAAGGACCACCAGCGCAGGGGGAGGGCCATCTGGCGCTGGCGGGCGGCGACCATGCGCGCCAGGGTGGGGGTCAGCTCCGGGCGCAGCGTAATGCGCTCGCCGCCGCGATCCTCAAAGACATAGGATTGCTTCTCGACCAGTTCCTCGCCCGACTTGGCGGCATAGAGGTCCAGGCGTTCCAGCATCGGCCCCTCGTACTCCTGGTAGCCGAAGGCTTCCGAAACCTGGCGCATCTGGCCGTATAGCCAGGCGCGCAGCGCCATCTCTTCGGGATAGTAATCGGTGGTGCCCTTGACGGGTTGGATCGGGTTCGCCATGACGGGGGGATTTTAGCATAGGGCCGTGAGGGCGGTGGTGTACAATGACGGCGCTATCTACCGAAGGAGACCCGATGAAGATTATTACCTGGAACGTGAATGGGCTGCGCGCCCATCTGAAGAAAGATGCCTGGGCCTGGCCCGCTGGCCAAAATGCGGATGCGATCTGCTACCAGGAGATCAAAGCCCGCCCCGATCAATTGACCCAGGCCCAAATGGAATTGTTTGGCGACTACGATGTGGCTTGGAATCCGGCCGAGAAGCCCGGCTACAGCGGCGTCGCCACCTTCCATCGCCAACCGGCTAGCGATGTAGCCCTCGGCTTTGGCGAGGAGCGCTTTGATGTCGAAGGCCGCGTGATTCAGTCCAGCTTCAAAGATTTTATGCTCTTCAACATCTACTTTCCCAGCGGCACCAGCGGCCGCGCACGTGTGGATTACAAGCTGGAATTCTATGAAAGCTTGCTAGGCTACCTCATGGGCTTGTTGAAGGATGGCCAGAAGATTGTGCTTTGCGGCGATTTCAACACCGCCTTCACTGAAATGGACTTGGCACGCCCCAAGGACAATGAGAAGAATTCCGGCTTCCTGCCCGAAGAACGCGAGATGCTCGGGCGCTATTTTGAGGCCGGCTTAGTGGATGTCTTCCGCCAGATGAATCCGGATAAGGTGCAATATAGCTGGTGGACGGCGCGTTCCAAATCGGCGCGCGAGAACAACATCGGCTGGCGCATTGATTACTTCCTGGTATCCGAGAACCTGGTGGGTAAGGTCAAAAACACAACTATCCACGACGATATCCAGGGCTCCGACCACTGCCCGCTGTCGTTGGAACTCAGCTAATCCGCATGAGGTGCGGCTAAGACATAGTATGATATTGTTCACAAATAGCCTCAAAAGGTCTATACTAGTCTCATGATTAAGTCCGAATCGCTGACCCAGGCCGCCCAACCGCCGGCTACTCCGCCGGAGGTATCCGGCCGTATGCCCTTGTTGGGACACATGCTCAACTTCTAACGCGACCAGGAGGGCCTCTTCCGGCGCGGTTATGCCGAGCACGGCAACGTCTTCACCATTGAGTTGATGGGGCAGAAGGTGGCCGTGGTGGTTGGCCCTGAGGAACAGGCCTTCTTCTTTAAGGAGACCGACAAGACTCTGGATATGGAAAAGCCCTACGGCTTCCTGGCCGCCATGTTCGGCAATATTGCCTTTCTGGGCACCCATGAGACTTATCTGAATCACCGGCCAGTATTGCACAGCCTCTTTGGGCGCGAACAGATGGTGGACTATCTGGCGGTCATGAGCCGCGTAGTGAACGGATGGCTGGACCGCCTGGGTGACGAGGGCCAGATTGATATCACGCATGAAATGGTCGAATTGGTGAAAGAGGTAGCTGGCCGCAGCTTCCTGGGCGACGCCGTTCACGAACGTTTAGAGGGCGCCGGTTTCTGGGAGCAATACGATGTGCTCGGTGCATCGCTGGACCCGCTGCTCTATAAACTGCCACTGCCCAAATTTATCCGCCGCGACATCGCCAAGAAACGCGTCCGCCAGATTTTGCAACCCCTGATTGATGAACGGCGTGCCAACCCGGTGGATGATGGCTTTCAGCGCATGCTGGACCAGCCGGATGGCCAGGGCGAACAGTTGCCGGATGATATCGTGGCGGCCTTTTTCTCGGCCATCATGTTCGCCGGCCACGAGACCACCGCCGGTCAGGCCGCCTGGTCGGTTATCCAGGTGGCCCAGCATCCCCAGGTGCTGCAGCAAATCCGCGCCGAAGTGGATGCGGCCTTGGGTGTTGTGGACGAGGTCGACCATGTGGCCATGCGCAACATGCCGCTGGTGGATGCGGCGGTCAAAGAGACCGGGCGCACGCGCCCCTCAGCTGAAACACTTATCCGCGCCGTCGAGGAAGACATTGAACTGGATGGCTACACTATCCCACAGGGCTGGCTGATGATGACCAGCACGGCCGCCGCCCACTTACTGCCCGAGTATTTCGAAAAGCCTTTCGACTATGACCCGCAGCGCTACCTGGAACGCAAGGAAGGCCGCGGCCACCAGCTGATTACCTTTGGCGGCGGGCTCCACACCTGCACCGGCAAGAATTTCGCTGGCGCTGAGATGGCGATTATCACTGCGTTTCTCTTCCGCAATTTTGATGTGGAACTGGTCACGCCCTACGACGAGATTGGCGTGGTGCGCACCTGCTCCAGCCGCCCCGGCAAAGCGGTCATCCGCTACAAACGCCGGACGCATTGATACCCTAATCCCAAACAACGAAGTAGGGGCGGGTCTCAGAACCGCCCCTACTGGCTTAATCCAAAAACCCTTTATGCTGGCAAAACCGCAACCTATTTAGCTAGCTGTTCTTTCAGCTTCTCCCCCGAATTCACAGGCAACTCGCACACAAACTGGCGGCACACGTATGCCGTGGCGGCGCCATCCAGTAGGGTGCGCCCCGTAAGCAACTCCGGCGCCCCAGCGGCGGGCGGCGCCGCAGAGAGCGCCACCACGTCGTGGGGGCGGTGCCGCGCCCAGACCACCTCCGCTAAGGCTCGCGTGTCGGCGGCCCCCGGCTCGCCCAGGATAGCAATCTCACGGCCCTCGGCTAGCGCAAATTGCATCGCCTGCAGCCATTGCGCGAAGGCGGTGGGGTAGCGGCCGGCAGCGGCTTGCATGCCGCCCAACGCGGCGTAAGCCCGGTCGTAATAGTCACCGTGGCCCGTATAGGCCGCTAGCTGTAGCAGGGCCAGCGCCGCCAACGCGTTGCCGCTGGGCGTGGCATTATCCTGCACTTCTTTGGGGCGGGTAATCAGGGCCTCGTGGTCGTCGCGGGTGTCAAAGAAGCCGCCCGCCGGGTCGCTGAAATGGGCGACCATCTCGTCCGCCAGGCGGCGCGCTTCCGCGAACCAGCGCACATCCGGGTCGCTCTGGTAAAGCACCAGCAAGCCCAGCACCAGCGCTGCATAGTCTTCCAGGTAGGCGTTGTGCGCTGCCTGCCCAGAGCGCCAGGAGCGCAGCAGCCGGCCCTCCACATAGAGTTCGTCCAGCAGGAAAGCCGCATTCTCTTTGGCGATTTGCGTATAGTGATCGCGCCCGAGGTAGCGGCCGGCCTCGGCGTAGGCCGCGAGCATTAAGCCGTTCCAGGCGGTCAGCACCTTATCGTCGGTGCCGGGCCGCACGCGCGATTGGCGCGCCGCCAGCAAGGCGGCATGGGCCTCATCAAGTACCTGTTGAATGCTGGCTGGCTCGAGATTAAATTGCTGGGCTAACTCATCATCGGTCTTGGCGCGCTGCAAGACGGTCTGGCCTTCAAAGTTGCCTTCCGCGCTGATGTCGTACGCGGCGACGAACAAGGCGCCTGCTTCCTGGTCATTCAGCACGGCTTCGATTTCGGCTAAGCCCCACACGTAATATTTGCCTTCTTCGCCCTCCGAATCGGCGTCCAGGCTGCTGTAGAAGCCGCCGCCCGCATCGCGCAATTCGCGGGCCACAAAGTCCAGCGTCTCCTCGCAGACGCGCTTGAAGTCCTCGCGGCCGGTGACCAGGTAGCCATGCAGGTAGGCGCGCGCTAGCTGTGCGTTGTCGGAGAGCATCTTCTCGAAGTGGGGCACCAGCCAACGGT
>OMJR01000122.1 GCA_900299355.1 Anaerolineaceae bacterium | reverse complement strand
GTGATTAGTGATTAGTGATTAGTGATTAGTGATTAGTGATTAGATTGTAGCCCAATCTGAACAAATTTTCTAATTTCCTTTCCCGCCCAATTTTCAAACACGAGTTACCCGTTTTCTTCCTCATTCATCCCTCCTCCTTCATCCCTTATTCCAGCCCCAACTCATCCCCTATCCCGGTCAAATCCTCGTCCGGCCAATTCCGCCGCCACTCGCTCAGCAGCCACTGGTCCATTTCGACTGGCAGCGGGTGCACGCCTACGTCATACGCATCCGGATTAATCACCAGGGCTTCCAGCGCCAGCACGTGCGCGGCCAGCGGCGCATCCACATAGCGGTTAAGGGTCGGCTGGGCGAGGTGGAAGTTCAACGGCACGCCTTTGCCGCCCAGAACCTCATCATCAGAAAAGGCCGGCCCGTACTCATCCTCAGCGCCCAGGTTGACCAGCACCGCACCACCAGCGCGCAACCAATCCGCGGCCAGGCTGGCGCCCAGCACGCCCGGCCGCCCGGTGACGGCAATCACGATATCTGCTGCTTTTAGCGCTCGCTCCAGGGCGGGATTGGGCAGCGCCGCCAAGGTGGCAAAGCCATCCTGTTCGGCGTGGGCGCGCGCCGCCGGGCCCACATCCGCCACGGTCACCGCCAGGCCAGCCTTGCGGGTTTGGTGCGCCACGCCACGGCCAATTTTGCCGTAGCCAAATTGCAGCACGCGTTTGCCATCCAGCGGGACTTCGGGACGCAGTTGGCGCCAGGCGCGCAGGAATGCTTCACCCGTGCCAAAGAAACCTTCAATGCGTTTGGCGCGGCAGTCGTCGGCGCTGATTACTGGACAGGGGATTTTTTCGTAATGGTAGACGCCGGTACGGGTCACCTCGGCGGCCGCCCGGGGAGTGCGCATGCGGCCCAAAACCGCGTTCACGTCCAGGAATAGGTCGGCAGCCTCAGCCGCTTCCACTGCCGGCAGCACCGGCACATCGAAATCGGCCAACTCGGCCCACAGCGCTTCTGCGACCGGGCTGCGGAAGGCGTCGCACAGCAGCACCTCCGCGCCGCCCGCCACCATCGCTTCGACCACCAACAGCGAATTGCGTACGAGGATATGGCTGGTGGCTATACGTGCACCGCCAAAGGGGCGCTCTTCGGCATAGCGCGCAATCAGGGCGCGCAATAGCGGCAAGTCCTCTTTTTCAGCGCGTTGGGCGGGCGTCTCAAAGAAGGCTTGCAGGGACAAAGTGAATCCTACTCTTCGGAGTTTGCGGCCTGGATGATCTCGGGCATCTCCGGCACCTCGCCGCCGGGGGCCGTCCACACCGGCAAGAGTGCGTGGGAGGTGCTGGTTTCCAGGTGCCAAACGTTCTCGGGGCCATCCACTTCCATAATGAAGAGTTGGTAATCACCCGAGCGGCGGGAGTGGAAGACAATGTAGCGGCCATCCGGTGAGAAATGCGGGTGGCCATCCTCGGCCAGGCTGGTGGTCAACTGCTGCAGGTTGCTGCCATCCGGGCGCATGATAAAGATATCGGCGTTGCCTTCGCGCCAGGATTCAAAGGCGATCCATTCGCCATCCGGCGACCAGGCTGGCCGCCAATCCAGATACTCGCTATCGGTGAGCTGGACCACGTTGCTGCCATCGGTATCCATCACGTAAATTTGCGATTTACCGGTGCGGCGCGAGACGAAGGCAATCTGCTCGCCATCCGGCGACCAGGCCGGTTCGTAATCATAGGCCGGGTCGTCCGTCAGTTGGCGCACCTCTTCCCCATCAATGTTCATAATGTACAGGTCGCGATTGCCGTCGCGCTCAGACATATAGACGATTTGGGTACCATCGGGCGAAAAGCTGGGGTAGCAATCGTATTCAATATTGGCCGTGATCACGACTTCTTCAAAATCCTGGGAGGCAAAGTCGACCAGCACGATATCACGCGCGCCGTCGGTGCCGGGCGTGATCACATCGTAGGCCAGGATCTGCCCACCGGGCGACCAGGATGAGGCCTCGGCAAATTTATTCTGGAAAACCACGCTAACGTTGGTCTCTTCGCGGCCATCCGGGCGAATAATCCACACATCGCGGCGGTCCGTGCCCGCTGCGGTAAAGGATATCCAGCCCAGATCCTCAAGTTCCACGGCCTGCTCCGCGCTCAAGGTGGCGACGGCTTCCGGGGTGAAGGGCGGAGCAAATTCTTCCGGGGTGAGTTCGGCCGAGCCGCTGCCATATTCCACACTGGGCGTGGCGGCTTCATCGGTCGGCTCTTCGCCACCACTGGTCGGGGCGCAGGCGGCCACCAGCCAAACCAACAGAGCAGCAAAAAGAACAATGGGGAGCAAACGATGTTGGGTGCGATGCATACTAATCCTCTTGGGGGTCAGTCTCAATAACGTCACGAGCCAATTCGGCCAGAACTTTGCGTTCAGCGGCAGCAACATCCGCCGATTTCCAGTATAGCGCTAACAACTCGTAGGGCGACATTTCATTTACGTTTTCGTTCTCGGGGATGCGGATGCGGGTGTCCATCTGCGGGCGCTTGACCAGGTGAAACTCAAAGGCGCCGGCCGCCATTTCGCGCAGGGCGGCTTCATCAATCAGGGCCTCCCACTCGCGCGGATATTCGATGGTCAGGCGCACGATGGCATCCTGCATCTGTTTGGCGGCGGGCATCTTGGCTTGAATCACCTGGTTTACATTTTGGTCGTTTTCCAGGCGCACGAAGCTATCGCGGAAGGGACGAATGTTCGCGAGCTTGCGCCACTGCACTTCGGCGCTGCCGCGCTCCACTTCCACAATAACGAAGAATTTATCGTCCTGGGCTTCGCCAAAATCCACCCGTTCAATCGAGCCGGGGTAAATTACCGGCGGGTGCTGGCCTTCATTTAAGTCCTGCGGTTTGTGGATGTGGCCCAGTGCGACATAATCCAGGCGTTTATCTTTGACCAGCCCGCCGGAGAGCACCAAATCGCCGCCCAGCATCACCGTGCGTTCGCCGCCATAAGTGGCGCCCTGCACCGAAGCGTGAGCAGTCAGCACAATCGGCAAATCCGGATTGACATCCTCCAAATAGCGATTGACCAGTTCTGTCAGCTTGGTTTCCAATTGGCTGAAGATTTCATCCTGGTCGCCGGATTGGATATCCAGCGCGGCCATCATCTTGGAACGTGTCAACCAGGGGATGGCAATCACCTGCAGCGGCAAGCCTGCCAGCTCATCCGGCCCCAGGAAGGCCGGTTCATCCAAGACCTGCACATGCGGCACGGCCAGGGTCTTGTATTCCTCCAGGGCGTGGGCGCGGCCCAGGCTGGGCGACAAATCATGGTTGCCCACCAGCAACAGGGTGGGAATGCCCGCCTGGGAAAGCCGCACGATGCGGCGGCCCCATTCGCGCTGGAAGGTCGGCTGCGGGGCGCGGTCCTTGTAGGCGTCGCCGGCAAAGATGACCAGGTCGACTTTTTCGGCGATGGCGGTATCTACAATTTCATCTAATGAGCGCAGGAAATCCATCACCCGCACGGGCAGGCCGGTTTCGGGGTCGTGGCGCCCAAAGTTGGCCATATCAATGTGGGCGTCGGCGAAATGCAGGATGCGCAGCGCGCTCACGGGGTCAATCCCATGTTCTCCAGGGCGGCATAGCCCGGCGCGAAATTGGGATTGAGGCG
>OMJR01000121.1 GCA_900299355.1 Anaerolineaceae bacterium | reverse complement strand
GTGGGCTCATCCAGGAAGAGCACATCCGGATCGGTGAGGAAACCGCGCACAATATTGGTCTTCTGGCGCAGGCCGGTCGACAGATCGGATGATTTGGTGTTGATGCGGTCCTTCATGCCCACCACGTCCAGCAGTTCGTTGATGCGCTGGTTGGCGACTTTGGAGGGGATGCCATAGAACTGGGCAAACATCCACAAATTTTCGCGCACGGTCAGCAAGCCGTAGCCAGACGATTCGCCGCCCGAGACCATATTGATGCGCGGGCGCACCAATTCGGGATTCTTGGCGACGTCGTAACCGGACACCAGGGCCTGGCCAGAACTGGGCGAGAGCAGGGTGGTCAGGATTTTGATCAGGGTCGTTTTGCCGGCTCCGTTGGGGCCTAGGAGGCCGAACAGTTCGCCGCGCTTGACTTCCAAATTCACGTCGCGCAGGGCGACCAGTTCCTTGGCTTCTTCCTTCTTATTGCCGCGAATCTTGTAAATGCGGCCCAAATCTTTGGTTTCAATGGCGAGATCCATAGCGTCCTTTTTGTTCCCTGCCGCCTACAGAATTGTCGGCAAAGCGTAGGGTGATCGTAGGGTAAGCGTCAAGCATCATCCCTGGCGGCCTTGTATTATATGCCCAAGTAAGGGCGATTTCTCTTCTTCTCCTCTTTAGTGAGACCCCGGATGGCGTACCGGGGTCTCAACTTTTTAAGCCTCGAACCAAGCAGTTCTCAGCCGATCACTTCCTGATAACGAAAACAATCCGTGCGATGGTCGTTGACCATGCCAGTCGCCTGCATGTGGGCATAGACGATCGTCGGCCCCACAAACTTGAAGCCGCGCCCTTTCAGGTCCTTGCTGATTGCCTGTGAGAGCGGGGTTTCAGCCGGCAGGCTGTCGCCGGGACCCCAGCGGTTAATCACCGGTTGGCCGTCGACGAAAGCCCAGATGTAGCGATCAAAGCTGCCAAATTCCTGCTGCACGGCCAGGAAAGCCTGGGCGTTGCTCACTGCGGCGCGGATCTTCAGTTGGTTACGCACAATACCGGGATTGGACATCAATTCCGCGATCTTGGCTTCGCCATAGCTGGCGACCTTGACCGGGTCGAAGCCGTCGAAGGCCGCCCGGTAGGCTTCGCGCTTGCGCAGAATTGTGATCCAGCTTAAACCAGCCTGCGCCCCTTCGAGAATCAACATCTCAAAGAGGCGCAGGTCGTCGTGGAGGGGAAGGCCCCACTCCTCATCGTGGTAAGCGATATAGAATGGGTCTTCCCCGGGCCACGGGCACCGATTAACGGAGGAGGCCATTAATGGGCGGTGTATGTACTCGGGTTAGTTGCCAGTCGGCTGCTGCTTGGACTGGCGCTGGCCGAAGGGCGCGCCAAAGGAGGCGGTCGCCTTGCGGTAGGCGTTCAGCAGGGGGCTCTCGGTGCCTGGCACCTGGTGGTAGACCGCATAATCGTCGTTATAGCGGCCGCTGGCCAGGGTGGCTTCTTCGAGCTGCATTTGCTGATAAGTGCGCTTTTGCTTTTCCATGTTCAGCTCCTTATAATTACTTAGGCGAAGGTTCAAAATCCTTACTTTCGGGCCTCTTATGTTTAGAATTATACAGATAAAATTGATTTTGTCAAGTACCAATTTTAATTATTCTAAACATTCCTTTTACTTTTCTGAAGTCTGCCTTCAAAAGCTGTAAAAGTGCGGGCATATGCGCCCAGCCATAGACGAAGCCTGTCTGTATTCCTTACCTCGATTTTCGATAAGTTTTCTCGTGCCTTCCTTATTAAAGCGCCAGCTCGTCCAACTGTGGTTTGAGCATGTTTTCGCTGACATAGAGTGCGTGCGGCAGCCTTGCGCGAGTCTTCTGCAGCGCCTAGTATTCGCCGCCGACAAAAACGATGCGTATGTCTTGAGTCGCCTTGTGCTGTGCGAGATAGTCGGCCGTGGCGCGGCCATGCGATGGCAATCGCGTGTGATAAATGACAATGAGGTCGGGCGGATCGGCGATCACTGCCTTGCTGCCCCGGGCGCCGTCCTCGGCCTCAAGCTCCACCCGCCAGCCCCAATCGCGCAATTGCTCCGCGTGCAACTCGGCTTCCGCGGCGTGCCAATGAAAGAGAAAGATACGGCCTTTATCCATGATCTACTCCTCGTCTCGCTGGCTCAACTCGGCGAGCGCCCCGCTGGCCAGCCGGAAGCGGCTGGTAACCAGGCCGTCATGCTGACGCCGCGGGCCTTGCAGGAAATCCATGCCGTTCATCACCGCCTCGGCGGTTTCCTGGTCTACGGACTCAACTTCCAGGCCCAGTAAGAGGCCCAGGGGCACCTCGGTGCTGCGGCTCCAGTCGCCGTAGATGCTTTGGGCGGCCGCTCGGCGCGACCAGATCGCCAGCCGTGGCAGGCCGGGCAGGCGTACTTCGGCGTGGTCTGCGTCCAGGGCGTCGACTTCCAGCCCAAAGACCTCTTCGTAAATGCGGGTGGCGGCCGCCACGTCCTCGACCACTTCGGCCAGGCCGGCAAAGTTGCGGATCGCGGGCAGCTTGCTGTGCGTTGACATGTGTCCATAATAATCGCACACATGTTCTAAGTCAAGAAACTGGCGGTTTTCTCATCTCGACTGCCTGGCCTCCGTTTGCTGCAAGCCGCCGTATAATCCCCCCGTGGCCCAAACCCCCAATCCCGATTTGAATAACCCCGCGCCCAGCGGCGCCCGCCGGCAGATCGCCCGCGCGGCGGGCACCGTAGCGGCCGCCTTTGTGCTGAGCAACCTGATCGGCCTGCTGCGCCAGATCCTGATTACGCGCGCCTTTGGCGCCGACGCCGCGCTGGATGCGTTCTATGCCGCAGCGCGCTTGCCGGAGATGGTCTTCAGCCTGGTGGCGGGTGGGGCGCTGGCCTCGGCCTTTATCCCCACCTTCACCGGCTTGCTGGAAAACAAGCAGCGCCAGCAGGCCTGGCAGCTGGCTTCGGCGATCGCTAATCTGGTGGTGCTGATCCTGATGGCAGCCTGCGCCCTGGCCTGGCTTTTCGCCCCGCAATTGGTGCGCTATGTGCTGGTGCCTGATTTTGATCCGGGGCAACAGCTGCTGACCGCTGAATTGCTGCGCATCCAGCTGGTTACCCCGATCATCTTTGGCTTCAGCGGCCTGCTGATGGGCGTGCTGAATGCCCACCAGCGCTTCCTGCTGCCGGCGCTGGCGCCCAGCATGAATTGGATTGGCGTGATCTTTGGCGTGCTCTTCCTGGCGCCGACGATGGGCGTGCATGGCCTGGCCTGGGGCGCCGTGCTGGGCGCGCTGCTGCACCTGGTGGTCCAGTTGCCTGGCCTGGCGCGCCTCAAACCGGATTACTCATTCTCGCTGGGGCTGAAGCTGCCCGACGTGCGCGAGGTGGCGCGCCTGATGGCCCCGCGTTTGTTGGGCCAGGCGGCGGTCCAGATCAGTTTCGTGGTCAATGCGATTGTGGCCTCCGGCCTGCCGGCCGGCAGTCTGGCGGCGATCACGATTGCCTTCCAGGTGATGACCATGCCGCAGATCGTGATCGCGCAGGCCATCGCGATTGCAGCCCTGCCAACCTTTTCGGCGCAGTTTGCGGCCGGCAAGCTGGGCGAGCTGCGCGAGTCGCTGGTGGACACCTTGCGCGGGATCCTGTTGCTCTCGCTGCCCGCCACGGTGGGCATCATCCTGCTGCGCCAGCCGGTGGTGGCGCTGCTGTTCCAACGCGGCGACTTCGGGGCGGACGATACGCAATTAGTCGCCTGGGCGCTGTCGTGGTTTACCGCCGGCCTGGTGGGCCACTCGGTGGTGGAGATCGTCTCGCGCGCTTTCTACGCCCTGCACGATACGCGCACCCCGGTGGCGGTGGCTGTGGGCCAGATGACCCTGAACGTGATCTTCAGTCTGACCTTTCCGGCATTGTTCGCTGCTCGCGGCTGGCTGCCACACGGCGGCCTGGCTTTGGCCAATTCGCTGTCGACGTTTATTGAAGCCATTGCTCTATTGTGGTTGATGCGCCGCCGTTTGGGCGGCCTGCAGGAGCGGCGCTTGCTCAGCGGTTTGGGGCAGGCGGCTTTGGCCAGCGCGCTGATGGGCCTGGCGATCTGGGCCTGGTTGGGGTGGGCGGCCGCGCAGCCGCTGTGGCTGTTGGCACTGGGCGGCATCGCACTCGGCGGGCTGGTGTATGCCGGCGGCGTGTGGCTGCTGCGTGTGCCGGAGGCCCGGGAACTCGCCGACACAGCGCGAATTCGATTGAGGTTGAAACTTTGAAGGTTGAAGAAATGGGAAGATTGAAAATTGAAGATTCAATCTTTAATTTGAATTCTACTGACTGTTAGCTGATAAATAACTACTGACTACCTACTACCGACTGCTACCTACCGACTAATGACTGAAATCCTCGTTCTCGGCGCCGGGGTCTCCGGCCTGTCGACCGCGATCCTTTTGAGCGAAGCCGGCTACACGGTACGCATCCTGACGCGCGACCTGCCGCCCGAGACCACTTCCAATAAAGCTGCCGCGATCTGGTATCCCTTTCTGGCCCAGCCACGGGAGAAAGCCTTGCGCTGGGCGGCGGCCAGCTATGCCTACTTTGCTGAGCAGCTGGTGCCCGATCCGGCCAGCGGGGTCAGCTACCAGACCATGATGGAGATCTTTGCCGAGCCGCAGCCGGACCCCTGGTGGCAATCCGCCGTGCCCGTGGCAGTTGAGCGGCCCGCCGCCGATGAACTGCCCGCCGGCTATCTGGATGCCTACCGCTTCCAGGGGCTGCTGATCGAAACCGATACTTACATGCCCTTTCTGCTGGATCGCTTCCGCGCGTTGGGCGGCCAGATCGAGCAGCGCGAAATTAGTGGTCTTGACGAGGCGCTGGAAGACGCGGATGTAGTGTTGAATTGCAGCGGCCTGGGTTCGCGCGCCTTGCTGGGCGACGAGGAACTCTATCCCGTGCGCGGCCAGATGCTGCGCGTGCGGCCCACCGGCCTGTGCCAGACCGTCTTCGACGATAGCGGCCCCAACGCGCTCGGGCTGGTCGTGCCGCGTGGCGGCGACCTGATGCTGGGGGGCAGCACCCAGGCCCACGATTGGAACACGGCCCCGGATCCCGCCGACAGCGAAACGATCCTGCAGCGCGCTCGCGCGATTGCACCGGAACTGGGCGAGGTTGAGGTGCTGGATACCATCGTCGGCTTGCGCCCGGTGCGCAGCCAGGTGCGCGTGGAAGCAAAGCGAGTCGGTGAAAACCTGCTGGTGCACAACTACGGCCACGGCGGGGCTGGCTTCACGCTGAGTTGGGGCTGCGCCCAGGACGTGGTCGCCCTGGTGAGCGAGGCGCTAAATGCCTGAGGCGCTGCGCCGCTGGTTTGTGCTCCACTTTGTGGTGGATCTGCTGTTTGCGATTCCCCTAATGCTGGCCCCGGAGTGGAGTTTGGGCCTCATCGGCTGGGCGCCGGTGGATCCGGTGGCGGTGCGCCTGGTAGCGGCGGCGCTCTTCGCGATTGGGATTGAGTCCTATCTTGGCCGCAACGCCGGCCCGGAAGCCTATAGTGACATGCTCAATCTCAAAATCATCTGGTCAGCGGGGGCGGTCCTGGCGCTCGCTTTGGGCTTGCTGGCGGGGCGCCAGCCGGCCTGGGCCCTGGCACTCCTGTTGTCCATTTTCCTGGCTTTCAACCTGGTATGGATCTATTGGCGCTTGCACCTGGCCCGCCAGGCCGATTAATTGGATACACTCTCTTCCCCTATGACTGATGCCCAGACTCATATTCGGCTTTCCGAGGTGCTCTCGGCGCTCTCCTATGCGCTGGATCTCACCGAAGGCCAGCCCGAAGGCCACGGCGTACGTTCCTGTTTTATTGGTATGTCGCTGGCCGAACACCTGGATCTGAGTTCGGCTGACCGTTCAGCCCTTTTCTACGCACTATTGCTTAAAGACTTAGGCTGCTCCAGCAATGCGGCCAAGACCACCTATTTGTTTGGAGCGGACGACCACGCCACCAAGCAGCGCCTCAAGACTGTGGATTGGCCCAACTTGCTCAGCAGCGCGCTGTATGTCTTTCGCTCGGCCGGTGAAGGCCGTTCGCTGTGGACCAAATTCAAGCATGTCACCCGCACCGCGCTGGGCGGTATGGGCGCTGCCCGCGAACTGATGCAGGTGCGGTGCGAGCGCGGCGCGGACATCGCCCGCCAATTGGGCTTCCCCGAGGCTACCGCCCAGGCGATCCTCGATCTGGACGAAAATTGGGATGGCAAGGGCCATCCGCTGGGCAAGCGCGCTACCGCTATTTCATTATTGGGCCGCATCCTAGGCCTGGCCCAAACCGTGGACGTGTTCTTTCAAGACGGCGGCGCCGAAGCGGTGCGCCCCATGCTGCGCCGCCGGCGTGGCGGCTGGTTCGACCCGGCTCTGGTGGACCTCTTTCTGGAGCGGGTGGATCGGCCTGAATTCTGGCGCCAGTTGGCGGCTGGCGACCTGGCCGCACGGATTGGCGACTTCGAGCCTGCAGACCAGATCCTGCGCGGCGGCCCGGACGAGTTGGATCGCATTGCGGCCGCCTTCGCGCGCGTGATTGATGCCAAGTCCCCCTATACCGCCGAGCACTCGGCGCGCGTAGCCGAGATTGTGGCTGGCATGGCCGAGCAGATTAGTATGGGCGAAGATGAGCGTCGCGCGCTGACCCGCGCAGCCCTATTGCACGATATCGGCAAGCTGGGCGTCTCCAATTTGATTTTGGATAAGGCTGGTAAACTGACGGATGAGGAGTGGGCCAAGATGCGCGCTCACACTGATTTCACCTACCGTATCCTCAGCCGGGTCACGGGCTTCAGCGCCCTGGCCGAAATGGCCAGCGCCCGCCATGAACGCCTGGATGGCGCGGGTTACCACCGCGGCGTCCCGGGCTCCGAGTTGACGCTGGCGGCGCGGCTGCTGGCCGTGGCTGACCAGTACGAAGCGATGACCGCCGAACGGCCCTACCGCCAGCCGATGCCGCAAGACAAGGTGATGGGCATTCTGTCTGATGAGGTCGGGCGGGGTATTGACGCGGATGCTTACGCCGCGCTCAGTGCCTATGTTGAAGGCCAGTCGGCAAAATAAATCTCACCTGTTGGTTGCGTTGTCCAATAATGAAAAACTGGAGTCGAGGCTTTAGCCGGGTCAGCACGCACCGGCTAAAGCCTCGACTCCGGTAGGTCTGCCTTATATCCTTGCTCATAGAACAATCGTAAACTAGCAGAAGGGCAGTGGAGTTTGCCGCAGGCAAACTCCTTAAGGCGTTCACGAAGTGAACGGCACTTGACATGCCGACTGAGCCGCAGGTACACTGCGTCCGATTAACAACTGAATATGGAGAAGTAGCGGCTGGGTCTCTGTTCACAGAGACTACGAGGTGAAGGTTCCCGTGCAGTCTCTCTGCGAGAGACTGCTTAGAGAATTTTGCGAAGCAAAATTCTCTACCAGCGATGGCGGGTTAACCCGGGAAACCGGGGAAAATCGAGAGCGGCGTGAGCAATAGCGCGCGGCGCAGATCAGCGGATGCCTTCGGAGCCCCACTATGGGCTTCATTTCTCCCTTCCGAAACAAGCCCGGCTTGAAACCCCTGCGGTGACGCAGGTAACAGAAGCCCGGCAGTAGTGTAGAACCCGCCCGACGCGGCGGCGCAACCGGAAGGGTGTGACCCAGCAGTAGTACGCCAAAAGGGCACGCCCACGAGCGTGCCCTTTTTCTATTGGGCCACAGGAGAATGCCACACGCATGGATCACCACGCGACAACTGAAGAACACGCCAAATCCGGCGTATATCACCGTTATCACATCCACACGGTGGAAGCGCCGGATCGAGAACGCTGGCCTAGCCGCTTTAATGTGCACGTCCGCAAAGCCGGCCTGGCCAAGCTCCTGATCAAAGAAGTCTTTCACTACGGACCCCAAAACAAAGACGTCATCCTCAGCCGGCCCTGCGTGTACGGCGTATTCGGCGGGCCGGTGGGCGGCTTCGCCCCGCGCGAAGAGAAGTGCGTGGGCTGCCTGCGCTGCACCACCGAGTTTCCCGACTTTGTGCGCATTGAGCACAACCCGGCCCGCCGCGCCCTGGGCGACAGCTATTTCGCCTTCGGTTATGTCGACGCAATCAGCTACGAGGCGGCCAGCGGCCTGATTCCGGTGAAGGGCGCCGGCTACCGCGGCGGCTTCGGCGGTGAGGGCTGGGATGGGATGTGGACCGATATGTCGGAGATTGTGCGGCCCACGCGCGATGGCATCCATGGCCGCGAGTTCATCTCCACCGTGGTGGATATCGGCTACACGCCCAACTTCCTGGAATTTGACGAACGCGGCCGTTCGGCGGGTTCGCCGCCGCGCACCTTTTCCATTCCGCTGCCGATGCTCTTCGATGCCCCGCCCGCCAGCGTGCGCGATGCCGCGTTGCCACGGGCGCTGGCTTCGGCCGCCACCGAGTTGGGCAACCTGGCCTTCTTGCCCGTCGCTGCTTTAGCCGGTCTGGGGGAAGAGAAGTTGGCGGTGGCGCCGCTGGTGGCCCCCGGCGACGACCTGGCCGCGATTGACTACCAACCGCGCCTGATTGCCATGGACGGCTGGGACGCCAAACTACACCAAGAACTCAGCGACAAGTTCCCGCATGCTTTGATTGCGCTGCGTACTGCCTTTGATGACCCGGATTTGCTGGCCTATTTCACGGCCGGTGTGCGCGTCTTCCATTTGACGGCCAACTATCATGGTCGTGGCGAGCAGGGCGACTTTGTGCTTGACCTGATTCGAGCGGCCCACAAACGCTTCGTAGACGAGGGCATCCGCCAGGAGGTCACCTTGCTGGGCAGCGGCGGCATCATCGCCGCCGAGCATGTGCCCAAGGCGATCATCTGCGGCCTGGACGCGGTGGTGCTGGATACCCCGCTGCTGGTCGCCCTGCAGGCGAACTTCAATGATGAGTGCCTGGACCGCTCGACTAGCGAGTTCCAGTTGCCGCGCCTGGATGCCGCTTGGGGCGCCCAGCGCCTGCAGAACCTGATGGCCTCTTGGCGCGACCAGTTGCTGGAAATTCTGGGCGCTATGGGCCTGCGCGAAGTGCGCCGCCTGCGCGGCGAGATGGGCCGCGCGATGTTTATGAAGACGCTGGAAGCCGACGCCTTCGCCGGCATTGAGGGCTACCATGGCTGAGTTGCACATTGACCTGAGCGGCAAGAGCGCCGAAGAACTGATTGTCGAGAAGCATGTCGCCAACCTGCACGCGGGCTTTGCCCACTGGCCGCGCCAGGATGATGGCCCGCCAGCCCTGGGCGACGCGCGCTGGCCAGCCGAGCTCATCCTGGCCACCTGGCTGATGGCCGAGGATGGCCGCCCGCCCGGAACTGGCTTGAATTACAAAACAGGCGCATCCGGCGGCGGCTTCGACAAGCTGGATTTCAACTTCCTGCCCGAAGCAGACTGGCTGCCGGACATGCTCGAGCCCGATTTATCCATCAAGCTTAACAAGCGCGGCGATGGCCGCCGCGAAATCGAAATCCCTATCCCGATTTATGGCGGCGGTATGTCCTATGGTTCGGTCAGCGAGCAGGTCATGCGCGCCCGCGCTACCGCCGCCAAGAATTCGGGCACCTTCACTAGCACCGGCGAGGGCGGCTACCCCGCCAGCCTGGTGCCACTGAAGGACCACATCATCACCCAGGTCGCCACCGGCATGTTCGGCGTGCGGGAGGAAACCATCAAGTACGCGCCGATTGTGGAATTCAAATATGCTCAAGGCGCCAAGCCCGGCCTGGGCGGCCACTTGCTGGGTGATAAGGCCACCAGCACGGTGGCAGCGATTCGTGAAAGTGTGCCCTGGGTCAGCCTCTTCTCGCCCTTCCCCTTCCATTCGGTGTATTCGGTTGAGGACCATCGCAAACACGTCGATTGGATTCGTACCGTGAATACTGCAGCCCTGGTTTCGGTCAAGGTATCCACTCCCACCGATGTGGATATGGTCGCGGTGGGATCCTACTTTGCGGGCGCGCACATCGTGCATCTGGATGGTTCCTATGGCGGGACCGGCGCAGCCCCCGAAATCGCCAAGAAGAACATCGCGATGCCGATTGAGTTCGCCATCCCCAAGGTGCACCGCTACCTGGAGGGCGAGGAAGTGCGCGATGAGGTCACCGTGATGGCCAGCGGCGGCGTGCGCACGGCCTACGATATTGCCAAGGCGATTGCCCTGGGTGCTGATGGCTGCGTGCTGGGCACCGCCGAGCTGATTGCGATTGGCTGCACGCGTTGCAGCAATTGCGAGCGCGGCCGCGGCTGCCCCTTTGGGCTAACCACCACCGACCCGCTGCTGAGCCAGCTGATGCCCACCGAGTGGGGCGCTGAGCGCATCACTAATCTGTATGCCGCCTATGCTTTCCAGCTCAAAGACATCCTGCGTAAGCTGGGTTTGAAGAGTATCCGTGAGCTGCGCGGGCGACGCGATTTGCTCAGATACACAGATTGAAGATTGCAAAAGGAAATCATGACTAACTCCAAAACATCGCCTATTCAATCTTCATCTAATCGTCAGTTGGTCGCCGCACTGTTGTCTTCGCGCGCGCAACTCCGTCCAGACATCAGCTCCGAATTACTCAATCGCGACGAGGCCGCCGAGGGCGGCTGTGGAGTGATTGGTATGGCCAGCAGCGTGCAGATACCCGCTCGCCATATGCTCCAGGCGCTGAGCCAGATGCGTAATCGCGGCAACGGCAAAGGAGGCGGCATCGCCGCCGTCGGGCTGGATGCGGCTCAATTCGGGGTCAGCGAGGAAGTCCTCAAGCAGGATTATCTCTTCGCCGTGGCCTACATGGATGACACGGTACGGGCTGAGGTCGAGGAACAATTCGTCCATCCCGTCTACGAAGTCGACCATGTCTACGAACAACCCCAGATTGCGGACTACACCAGCATCGCGGGCCTGGCTGTGCGCCCACCGGAGGTAGTGTGCTATTTCGTGCGTATCAAGCCCGACAAGCTGGCGGCCTTTAAAGACGAGCACGACCTGCACAACCTGCCCGAACGGGCGGCCCAGGACGAGTTTGTTTATCAAAATTCCTTCAAGCTCAATACCAGCTTCTACGCCTCGCTGGGCGAAAAGCGCGCCTTTGTGCTTTCGCACGGTAAGAACCTGCTGGTGCTCAAAATGGTCGGCTATGGCGATGATGTGATTCGCTATTACCAACTGGAAGACTTGCAAGCCCATGTGTGGATTGGGCACCACCGCTATCCCACCAAGGGCCGCGTGTGGCACCCGGGCGGCGCGCACCCCTTCATCGGGCTCAACGAAGCGCTGGTGCACAATGGCGATTTCGCCAACCACGCCTCCATCAGCGAATACCTGGCCCAGCGCAATATTTACCCGCTCTACCTCACCGACACCGAAGTGGCCGTGCAGGTCTTCGACCTGCTCTACCGCACCTATCGTTATCCTTTGGAGTATGTGATTGAGGCCCTGGCGCCGACCACCGAGCGTGATTTCACCCTGCTGCCGGAAGATAAACAGCGCGTCTATTCCATGCTGCAGCGCAGCCATATGCACGCCTCCCCGGATGGCCCCTGGTTCTTCCTGATTGCCCAATCCGACCTGGGCGAGAGCGGTGAGAACGTGTACCGCCTGACCGGTATCACCGATACCAGCATGCTGCGCCCGCAGGTCTTCGCCTGGCAGGAGAGCGGCGAGGGCGACGAGAAGGTCTCCATCGGGTTCGCGGCTTCGGAGAAGCAGGCGATTGACGCCGCGCTGGAGAATCTGGCCGCCGAGGACAGCCGCTTCTGGAGCCGCGCCGACCGCTACTGGAACGCGCGCGGCGGCAGCCACACCGACGGCGGCGCCTTCCTCTTCAGCGTGCACGACGACCGAGAGGGCCAGCCGGATTTGGTCTTGAGTGACAAATTTGGCCGCCCGGTGCCCGCCCCGACTTCGGCCGCCGCTTACCAACCCAACGGCGCCCAGCCCCAGGCAGCCCAATTTCCGGCTGGTTGCCCGGACGAGTTGTTCGCCTGGGCCGGCCGCCAAATTCCCACCTGGACCTATCAGCACGTCCAGGATTTCCTGGCTGGCCTGGAAGCCGGCCTCGGCAGCGACGCGGGCCGCAGCCTGGCGATTGGCACGCTGACCCTGCTGATTGACCGGTGCTATCCCACCGGCGGCCTGCGCCGCAGCAGCCTGGTCAGCCTCTTCGATGCCAGCCTGCGCCGCGTGACCGCCGCGTTTGCCAAAATTCCGTCGGCAGCCTACGGCGCCCATGCCTTCGGTGAGGCTATCGCCGCCCCCAAATCTGCGGACCAGGTGTTGGTGGTGGATGCCAGCGGCTTCGAGCCCGAAGGCGAGCACTCGCTCAGCATTGCCATCCAAAAGCTGGTGGACGCCGGCTGGCGGCGTCTGATGCTGGTCAACGCCAAGGGGCATCGCTTTATCGGCAATGGCTTGGGGATGGATACGGCTGACCTTGAAATTGACGTCTACGGCTCGCCCGGCGACTACCTGGCCAGCGGCCTGGATGGCGCTGAAATCCGCGTGCACAACAACGGGCAGGACCAGTTGAGCCAGATTATGAAGGCGGGTCGCCTGGTGGTGCACGGCGATGTCGGTCAGACCTTTATGTACGGAGCCAAGGGCGGGGAAGCCTATATCCTGGGCAATGCCGCCGGCCGCCCTTTGATTAACGCTGTGGGTAAGCCGCGCGTGGTGATTAACGGCACCTGCCTGGATTACCTGGCCGAATCTTTCATGGCCGGTGACCCGCTGAACGGCGGCGGATTCGTAGTGCTCAACGGCATGGCTTTCAATGAGGCTGGCCAACTAGAGGAGTTGGATACGCCCTATCCGGGCGGCAATCTGTTCTCGTTGGCGTCCGGGGGCGCAATCTACGTGCGCGACCCCCACGGCCTCGTAACTGCCGACCAGCTGAATGGCGGCGAGTTCGTCGAACTAAGCGCCGCCGACTGGGATTTGATAAAGCCCTATCTGGCTGAGAACGAACGCCTCTTCGGTATCCCGGTGGAGCGCCTGCTCAGCGTGGATGGCCGCTTGCTATCCCCCGCCGAGGTCTACCGCAAAATTCAGCCCGGTGCGGTGCGCGCCCTGCAGGCGGAGGAAGCCTGGGTCACCAAAGAAGCTCGTATGGCCCCGCGTGGTGAAGGCCACTAAATCAGCTTGATTTCAATTGTCGACTTAAATCCACGCGACCATGCTTCAATCGAGGCCGCGGCCGCGATTCTGGTGCGGGCCTTTGCCGAGCATTGGCCTTCGGCCTGGCCGACGCAAGCCGAAGCCTTGGAGGAAGTGCGCGAATTCGCGGATGCCTCAGACCGCATCTGCCGCCTGGCCTTGAATGACGCGGGCGAGGTGATTGCTTGGATTGGCGGCATCCCCGAATATGATGGCCATGTCTGGGAATTGCATCCGCTCTGCGTGCATCCGGATTGGCAGGGACAGGGCGTGGGTGCCGCCCTGGTGCGCGATTTTGAAGCCCGGGTCGCGGAACGCGGCGCCAACACCATCTTTTTGGGCAGCGACGACGAAGCCAAGCTAACCTCGCTGGGTGGGCGCGACTTGTACCCGGATGTGCTCGGCGCCGCAGCCGACATTCAGGCGCAGCGCGGCCATCCGCTGGGTTTCTATCAAAAGTTGGGCTTTGTGGTGGTGGGTGTAGTCCCGGATGCGAATGGCCCCGGCAAACCCGATATCCTGATGGCCAAACGGGTCACATCATCCAACAATAACGAGTAACCAGTCTCCAGTTCCCCCTTACTAGTCACTAGTCACTAATCACCAACCACTAATAACTAATCACCCTTCACTATCCTCTTCAATATCCGGCATCTCGCTTTCGATCTTGCGCAAGCGCGGATAACTGGTCATCCCCAAGACCGCCAGCACCATACCCAGTCCACCCAGTACCAGCATCAAGCCAATCCCGCGGCCGGGGCCGACCCCCAGCAGCGCGCCCAAGGGGCCCGTCGCCAGGCGGCCCCCAGCGGCCATTGCGGGCTCAAACACCTTGTCGGCCAGCGGGCCGGCCGCCAGCAGGCCCACCGGCATGCCGGCGCGCGCGGTCATAAAGATGAGCGAGAACACCCGGCCTTGAATCGTGCTGGGCACCTTGGTTTGCACAATCGCCCGAATTGAGGAGTTCACCAGGGTGATCGGCAGCATGAACAAGAAGAAGCCGAAACCAATCAGCACCGGGTTAGGGCGCAGTCCTACAATCGCCAGGCCAATCCCGCTAGTGATTGCGCTGAGTGAAATCGCCAGCACTTTGCGCGATGGGCCGCCCCAGGCGCTGACCAACAGGCCGCCCACCAGCAACCCGATGCTGGAAATGCCGTTCACCAATCCCAACACCTGCACAGTGCTGAAGCCCAGGATCATCGGCGAGGAAAGCGCCGTGCTGGCGCTGATCAACAGATTGATTGTTGCCATCATCAGGGCCAGGCCGATCAGTCCGGGCTTGTTGCGTACGTATTGGAAACCCTCGCGGATGTCGGCCGCGACCGTGGTCGGCCCCTGCGACCCATCGCGGGTGGCCTGCGGGATGCGCACGATCAACAGCGTGCTTACGGCCACCGCGAAGGTGGCCAAGTCAATAAAGAAGATCCCATTCAGCCCGGAGAGCGCATATAGCGCGGCGCCCAGAATGGGGGAGAGAATAAAGCCGAAGGACTGCGCCGTTTGCACCATCGCGTTGGCCCGGCTGTAATGCTGCTTGGGCACCAGCGAGGTTACCGAAGTGGTGTAAGCCAAATTCTGAAAGATGGACAGCACCGATCCAGTAAAGGAGCCGACATAAAGGTGCCAGGCTTGCAGGTTTCCGCTGGCGAAGAGCGCTAACAATCCGACCGTTACCAAGGCCGATCCGACGTCGGCGCCACTCATGACGCGGCGGCGGTCCCAGCGGTCCACAATCGCGCCTGCTACCGGGCTGAGCGCGAAAGTCGGGATCGCGTTGAAGAGCGCAATCAGCAGGAAAGGGGTCGCTTCGCCGGTGGTTTCCAGCACCCACACACCCAGGCCGAAGGCGGTCATCCCCGAGCCAATCAGTGATGTTACTTAGCCAATCCAAATGGTGAAAAATGTGCGCATAAATGTCTCTGCTTTTAGGCGGCAGGCGCCACTAGCGTATGGGGTAGAGGGCTGCGTTGGAGTTTGCTATGCATGCGCGGCATTTTAATACCTTACGACTGATTTGTCCTTATCTGGTTCTCATTTGAAAGGCATGTGAAATCATGTAGAATCTGTCCGTTAGTTAGACAAACTAACTAATTGAGGTGATATGAGCAGCCAACACAACGAACGCTTTCTGGACTTGTTTGACCGCATGGAAGCTATGGGCATGCGCGACGCGCCGATCAAGCGCTTCAACATGAGCCTGCCCCAAATCGGCCTGCTGGGCGCGATCGCGCGCCAACCGGGCAGCCACGCCCAGGCGCTGGCCAGCGAACTGGGCGTTACCGCGCCCACGGTCAGCGTCGGCTTGCGCAGGCTGGAGGAAGAGGGCTGGGTGCGCCGCGAAGCCGATCCGCAGGACGGCCGCGCGATGTGCCACTTCCTGACCGAGAAAGCCCACGCAGCGGTCAGAGCCGTGAAACAGCACCGCCGCCAGAAAGTGGCCGCCTTCCTCAATGTGCTCAAAGAAGCCGAACAGGATCAACTGCTTACGCTGTTAGAAAAAGCTTTCCGCCAAATAGAAAATAAATCGGCATCCTGAACGTCATCATTGTTAAACGAAGGAGCTTCACTGAAATGAACAACGTATGGAATCGTATTCGCCAGAATCGCTGGCTCAGCATCGGCCTGGTGGCCGCGCTGGTCTTTGTGCTCTGGCTGGTTTTTGGGCGTGGCGATGGCAATAATGCCCAGGCGAACCTGCAAACCGAGACTGCTGCGCGCGGCAATCTGACCGCCACCATTGGCGCGACCGGTACCGTGCGCGCCGCCCAATCCGCAGCCCTGACCTGGAAGACTTCCGGCACCGTGGAGGAAGTCAGCGTGCAGGTCGGCGACCGCGTGCAGGCTGGCGACCAACTGGCGCGCCTGGAATCCGGCTCGCTGCCCCAGACTGTGATCCTGGCCCAGGCCGATTTAGAAAGCGCCCGCGACCAGTTGGAGGCTTTTTATGACTCCTACGGGGCGCAAGGCCTGGCCCAGGCGCAGCAAGCGCTGGCCAATGCCCGCGATGCCTTGGACGCCGCCCAACGGCGCGTGAATTACCTCGGGTCCCCGGCCACCGATGAAAAGATCGACCAGGCCTATGCCAACCTGATCCTGGCTGAACAACAGCTGGAAAACGCCCAGGACGATTTCGAAAACTATGCCAATCGCCCGCAGGATGACTACCTGCGCGCCAGCGCCCAAAGCCGGCTTTCGCAAGCCCAGGCCTCCTATGACGCTGCCGAGCGCACCTACAACGCTTTGGTCAGTCCGGCGGGCGACATTGAACTTTCTATCGCCCAGGCCGACCTGGCCGTGGCGCAGGCCCAATTGGAACAAGCCCAGGAAGACCTGGATGAGATTGTGGATGGTCCCACTCAGGACGCGATCGCCGCAGCCGAGTCGCGCGTGACTGCCGCCGAAGCAACCCTGGCGCAAGCCTGGATTGAGGCGCCCTTCAACGGCGTGGTCACTGATGCCTATCCCACCGGCGGCGACCTGGTTTCGACGGGCACCCTGGCCTTCCAGGTAGATGACCTGGACAATTTACTGGTCGATATTGAGGTCTCCGAGGTGGACGTGAACCGCCTGGCCGCCGGCCAAACCGCCTACCTGGTATTCGACGCGGTACCGGACAAGGAGTACCAGGGCGAAGTGGTCGCCGTGGCTTTGGCCGGCACCGTTCAGCAGGGTGCGGTCAATTTTCGGGTCACCGTGCAGCTCACCGATGCCGATGACCAGGTGCGCCCCGGAATGACTGCCGCGGTCAACATTGTGGTCACCGAATTGCAGGACGTGCTGCTGGTGCCCAACCGCGCCGTACGCGTCCGCGACGGCCAGCGAGTGGTCTACATCCTGCAGAATGGACAACAGCAGCCGGTCGTGATCCAGCTGGGGGCATCCTCGGATAGCTACAGCGAGGTGCTCAGTGGCGATTTGCAGGCGGGCGACAGCATCATTCTGAATCCGGCCTTTTATCCGGCCGAGGGTCCGCCCCAAGGCTTCGGCGGCGGGGGCGGAGACCTGCCATGAGCGATTACGTTGTAGATGCCCGCGATCTGACCAAGGTCTATCAAATGGGCGATGTGGAGGTGCACGCTTTGCGCGGCCTCTCGATCAAGATCAAGCGCGGCGAAGTCATGTCGATCATGGGGCCGTCCGGGTCGGGTAAATCCACCCTGATGAATACTTTGGGCTGCCTCGACCGGCCGACCAGTGGTGACTATCTGCTGGATGGCGAGAGCGTGGCTGAGTTGGATGATGACCAGTTGGCCGACATTCGCAACCGCAAGGTAGGCTTCATCTTCCAAACTTTTAACCTGCTGCCGCGTGCCACGGCGATGGCTAATGTTGAATTGCCGATGCGTTATGCCGGCGTCACCGAAGGTCGCAGCCAACGCGCCCAGGCCGCGCTGGAAACGGTCGGCCTGGGCGACCGGGTGCACCATCGCCCCAACGAGCTATCCGGCGGCCAGCAGCAGCGCGTGGCGATTGCCCGCGCCTTGATCAACAATCCCGCAATTGTGATGGCCGATGAACCCACCGGCAACCTTGATACCAAATCGGGCGACGAGATCATGAAGTTGCTGCTGGGCCTCAACGAGGAGCAGGGCGTGACCCTGATCATAGTGACCCACGACCCGGAGATCGCCGCCCGCACCAACCGCATCGTGACCATCCGCGACGGCCGGGTGGAGGACTAGTATGTATTGGAATTCAATCATCACCGCGCTGGAGAGCCTGACCGCCAACAAGCTGCGTTCGGCGCTCACTATTCTGGGCATCGTGATCGGCGTGGGGGCCGTGATCGCCATGCTGGCGATCGGCAGCGGCGCCCAAAATACGATTACGGGCTCGATCGAAGGCATCGGCACCAACCTGCTCTTTGTAGTCTCGGGCGGCTCCGAAGATGTGCGCAATCCCAAGCCGCTTACTCTGGACGATGCCGAGGCACTGACCGACAGCTTCCAGGCGCCATCCGTGCTGGGCGTGGCGCCCACGCTGCAGGGCAATGCCGAAGTCTCGGCACAGGGCGAGATCCATATTACTCAGTTGAACGGGGTCACCACCGAATACGAATTCGTGCGCAATGCCACCCTGTATGAAGGGGAATTCATCAACGAGGCGCACCTCCTGGGCCGCTCGGCGGTAGTGCTGCTCGGCTGGGATGTGGCCGAGGAACTCTTCGGCCGCACGGATGGCGTCACCGGCCAACGGGTGCGCATTGAAGGTCAACCCTTTACCGTGATTGGCGTGCTGGCCCAAAAAGGCGGCACCGGCTTCACCAACGAAGATGACCGCGTACTGGTGCCGCTGACCACCGCCCAGGCGCGCCTGCTGCGTCGCAGCACGCCCAACCGGGTGGACATGATCCTGGTCCAGGCGGTCAGCGCCGATGACGTGGCCGCCGCCACCGAAGAGGTCAGCGCGATCCTGCGCGCCCGCCACCGCACCGCGATTGGCGAGGATGACTTTACGGTGTTTAATCAGCAGGATTTCGTGGATACGGCGCAGCAGATTACCGGGGTCTTCACCATCTTCCTGGGCGGCATCGCCGCGATTTCCCTGCTGGTGGGCGGCATCGGCATCATGAACATTATGCTCGTCTCGGTGATTGAGCGCACCCGCGAAATCGGTTTGCGCAAGGCTCTGGGGGCGCGCAAGAGCGATATCCTAGTGCAGTTCCTGGCCGAGAGCTCGCTGCTCAGTCTGACCGGCGGCATCCTGGGCATCGTCCTCGGCTGGCTGATCGCCACGATCGTGGGCATCATCGCCGCCAATGCCAACGCGGATATCAACCCCGTGATCGGCCTGGATGCCGTGCTGTTGGCGACGCTGTTCTCAACCGCGGTGGGCCTTTTCTTCGGGCTGTATCCGGCTAACCGCGCCGCCAGCCTGGAGCCGGTGGAAGCCCTGCGCTACGAATAAGTTAAATCAAACCGTACACACTCATAATCACGTTGCTGCCTGCAAGCATAAGGGCGCAATGATCGCCGTAGGGGCGGGTCTTAAACCC
>OMJR01000120.1 GCA_900299355.1 Anaerolineaceae bacterium | reverse complement strand
CGGTGTAGATTACCTCCATACCGGCATCGCGCAGGGCGCGCGCAATCACTTTGGCGCCGCGATCGTGGCCATCCAAACCGGGCTTGGCGACCAATACGCGAATTTTCTCTTCAGCCATGCATCCTCCAGCTGGGTTCTTCTCCGCCGAGATTATACCGTGGGGCTTGCTCGAAGCCGCATGATATACTGCCGTCGATTCTGCAATTTTTAAGGAGCCCCGATGAAAGACTTCCTGGCAATCGCTGACTACAGCGCCGACGAATTGATGAGCCTGCTGGAACTGGCCGACAAGTTGAAGAAGGAGCACCAGAGCGGCGGCAACCAGCCGCTGCTGGCCGGCAAGGCGCTGGCGATGGTTTTCCAAAAGCCGAGCCTGCGCACGCGCGTATCTTTCGAGATGGGCATGCAGCACCTGGGGGGGCATGCACTCTACATCGGGCCGAGCGAAATCGGGCTGGGGCAGCGCGAATCAATTGCGGATGTGGCGCGGGTGCTGGCCGGCTATGTAGATGGCATCATGGCGCGCGTGTTCGCACACGAGCATGTGCTGCAATTAGCCGAGTGGAGCGAAGTGCCGGTGATCAACGGGCTGAGCGATTACAACCACCCCTGCCAGGGTCTTTCGGACGCCTTCACTTTATATGAACACTACAAGGGCAAGCTGGAGGGCTTGAAGGTCGTATACGTGGGCGACGGCAACAATGTGGCCGTCTCGCTGATGAATGTATGCGCCAAACTGGGCATGCATTTCGCCATCGCCAATCCGGAAGGCTATGACATGCCGGCCGAAGCAGTAAACGTGGGCCAGGCGACGGCCGCCGAGAGCGGCAGCACGATTGCCTTGCTGACCGACCCCAAGGAAGCGGTGGCCGAGGCGGATGCGATTTACACCGACACCTGGACCAGCATGGGCCAGGAAGAGGAAGCCAAGAAGCGCGAAGCGGTGTTTCCGCCCTACCAAGTGAACGCAGAATTACTGAGCCTGGCTAAGCCAACGGCAGTCGTGATGCACTGTCTGCCGGCGCACCGCGGACACGAAATTACGGATGAGGTGGCCGACGGGCCGCAGTCGCTGCTGTTCCCTCAGGCGCATAATCGCCTGCATGCACAGAAGGCGGTGTTGGCGAGGCTGATGGGCGGGGCTTAAGAGTCTTTTCTTGCCCAAAGAGTTTGTGTTTTTTGTCATTCTGAGCACTTCACTTCGGTTGACATAAACTCCGCGAAGTAGATTCGACGAGCTAGGTAAAGTGACAGGGTGGGCTGAGAATCGGCTATCTGTGATTACTTTCCTTTGTGGGGTCTCCGACCCCACACCCCGCATAGGTGGGCAGTAGCGTTTGGCAAAGCCAAACGCTGAGGCGAACGCTTTGCGTTCGCCCATCATCCCACTATGAAGCCACGAAGTTTGATGTATTTATAACCAGCGCCTGATATGGCACTAGAAATCGCGTGCTATCTTCGTGCTTGCAAAGGGAGGCAGTTTCCTGTTTGGTGGTGTTTGCGGAACAAACGCCTGAATCAATGGCGTAGCCATTGATCGTCATTCTGAGCGAAGCGAAGAATCCCTGAACTTGTTGTCCTCTATCATGTTATGAGGGTAAATACTTCTTCTTGTGGGGCCGCTGGCCCCACACCCCGTTGGGGGGAATGGCTTCCCCCCAATCCCCCCGCCAATTTGATGTTTTTATAACCAGCGCTTGATATGGCACTAGAAATCGAGTGCTATCTTCTTGCTTGCAAAGCAACATTTTTTCAATTCGACTCTGAGTGCAGTAAACAATAATGCTTGTTTGTAATTCAGGAGAAAACAAAAACGCCCCTGGCGGGGCGTTTTGAATTTGAGCGGATGCTGCTTAGTCGAGGGTTTCGTCAGTGAAGGACAGCAAGGCCACGTGGCGGGCGCGCTTAATCGCGCGGGCCAGCTTGCGCTGGTTCTTGGCGTTCACGCCAGTCTGACGGCGGGGGCGGATTTTGCCCTCGGGGGTCAGGAAGCGCTTGAGCAGCTCCACGTCCTTGTAGTCAATCTTCAGCGACTTGTCGGCCTCAAAGGGGTCCGTGCGGGGTTTGCGATAATATCGTCCGCCGCCGCGACCACCGCGGTCATCACTGTCTGCCATTGGTTATCCTCACTTCTTCTTTATGGGTAAATATCGTTGAGCACTGGCTCGTAAGCGCAGATGCAGCCGTTGGGGCGGGAACAGCCCTCCACCGGCAGCATGGGCACATCATCTTTGCGGTAAACGCCTTGCACCATTTGGGCCGTGTTGCAATCATGGGGCCCAGCCACGCGCACCAATTCCACGCGCGGGTTGGCTTGTAGCTTCTCCAGCGCGGCGGCTTGTTGCTGTGTGCGGTACTCGACGTGGTCGCTCATCGTTCCCTTAGCGGGTAACGTCTTTGAGCTTCAGATTGTGCTTGCGCAGGTAGGGCATCAAGCCGACCCGGTCGATGCTGCGCAGGGCGCGCGTCGACAGCCGGATTTTGACGAACTTGTTCAGTTCGGGAACCCAGATGCGCTTGTCATGTACGTTGGGCTTCCATTGGCGGCGGGTAGCCTTCAGGGAGAAGGGCCGGTTGTTGCCAAAGGACGGTTTCTTGCCCGTAATGCTGCACTTCTTAGCCATGCAAAATCACTCCTTTATAACAGCAGGTGATTATACCAACTATCTGGCGATTTCCCAAGCCAGATGTTGAATTTCGGGCAGGATTAATTGCTCCCAGGCCAGGCGCACGGCAGCCGGCGAACCGGGGGTGGACACCACTACGGCGCCACGAAAGGTGCCGGCCGTGGCGCGGGAGAGCATGGCGGCCGCGCCCACCTGGTCCCAACTGAGCATGCGGAAGAGTTCGCCGAAGCCGGGCAAGACTTTCTCCAGGTTGCGGCTAAGGACGTCGTAGGTGGTATCGCGCGGGGAGATACCGGTGCCGCCATTGAAGAGAATGAGCTGGGCCCCCTGCCCCGCCAGCGCTTCCAGCGCCGCCTGGACCTGGTCGGGCTCGTCCTTGATTAGCTGGTAGCCAGCGACCTGGTGGCCGGCGGCCTCAATTTGCTCGCGGAGGTAATGGTAGTTGGTGTCGGTTTCGGGGGTGCGCGAGTCGCTGACGGTGACAATCGCGATGGCTACCGCCCCCTTTTCGGCGGCGTGCGCCTTGTGTTCCTGCGTGGATTTGGACGAATCGGCCATCAGCTTAGTCGCGGGAGAGGCTCCATTTTTCGGCCCAGGACTGGGGGATTTCGATTTCGTGGGCGTAGATGAAGTTGATGAGCTGGCCCTGGTGATGGGATTCATGCTCGACCAGGGAGAGGTAGTGGTCGAGGCGGGTGCTGCCATTTGCGAAGGCTTCGCTCAGGTCGGCGCTCTCGAGGATGGACAACAGCTTTTCGTCGGCGGCACGCATCATTTCGGTGACCACGGCGGGCTGCTTATGCTCGTCGCGGCCGGTGAGGGTGCAGGAGAAGCCGGCCCATTCCCCGGTCTCGAAGAGCGCCTGCCAGCTTTGCTGGGCGCCGAGCATGCACCAGAATTGGTAATGGATGCTCTGCGAGGTCTCGAAGGGCAACTTGAGGTCCAGTTGCGCGGGTTCGAGCAGAGCGACGAGGTCGAGGGTGCGGCCGCGCAGTTGGCGCCAGTGCTTGGCGATGTGGGTGTTGAGGGGGGTGGGCATGGTGTAGGCATTCTAACACTGCTGCCGGTGCCTGGCTTCAAGGTGGCATTCTGAGCGCAGCGAAGAATTTTTTGCTGGGCTGAGCAAGACGGCAAGGGGGCTGAGAGTTAATGATTTAGCTT
This sequence comes from Anaerolineaceae bacterium, assembly GCA_900299355.1. Classification (GTDB taxonomy): domain Bacteria; phylum Chloroflexota; class Anaerolineae; order Anaerolineales; family UBA11579; genus OMJR01. Next base: position 3,777 of record OMJR01000120.1, on the reverse strand, counting down.
CACTTCTTTTTGTGGGGCCGCTGGCCCCACGCCCCGTATAGGTGGGCAGTAGCGTTTGGCGAAGCCAAACGCTGAGGCGAACGCTTTGCGTTCGCCCATCATCCCCCTATGTACCCCCGAAATTTGTCTCATTTATAACTATCGCCTGATATGGCACTAGAAACGGAGTGTTATCTTCGTGCTTGCGAACAGACACTTCTTCGTGTCATTCTGAGCACTTCACCTCGTTCAGCATAAACTCGGCGAAAAATAACTTGAATGACTTTTGCCCAAAATGAAACGACGGACCTAGAGTGTGTGCACTTTCCCGCCAGGTCGGCGGGTTAGTAATGCTATAATGCCGCGGATATGGCGAGTGATTTTCAATTTCCAGAGGGCTTTGTGTGGGGGGCAGCAACGTCAGCTTATCAAATCGAGGGCGCGCACGATGAAGACGGGCGTGGCGAATCGATATGGGACCGCTTTAGCCACACGGCGGGCAAGATAGCTAACGGCGACACGGGCGACGTGGCTTGCAACCATTACCACCGCTACCGCGAAGACATCGGCATCATGCAGAAGATTGGGCTAGGCGCCTACCGCTTCTCGGTGGCCTGGTCGCGGGTGCTGCCGGAGGGGCGCGGGCAAATCAACCAGCGCGGGTTGGATTTCTACCAACGGCTGGTGGACGGGCTGTTGGAGGCCGGCATCCAGCCCTACGCCACGCTGTATCACTGGGATTTGCCGCAGGCGCTGCAGGATGCCGGCGGCTGGCCGGCGCGCGATACGGCGCTGGCATTTGCCGAATATGCCAAAATAATGGCGCAGGCGGTGGGCGACCGGGTGGCCTCCTGGGCGACCTTTAATGAACCTTATGTGAGCGCATTTGCAGGCTACTTCCAGGGGCGGCATGCGCCGGGCCACCAGAGCCTGGACGAGATGCTGGCCACCAGCCATCACCTGCTGCTGGCGCACGGGCTGGCGCTGCCCGCGTTGCGGGCCAACGTGCAAGGCGAGGTCGGCATTGTGCTGAATTTGCAGCAGCATGAGCCGGCTTCGGAGAGCGAGTTGGACGCCGAGGCCGCCTGGCTGGCGGACGGCAAGCACAATCGCTGGTATCTGGACCCGCTGGCGGGGCGCGGTTACCCGGCGGACGCCGTGGCCGATTTCGGGCACCCGATGGATTTTGTGCAGGCCGGCGACCTAGAGGCAATTGCGGCACCGCTGGATTACCTGGGGGTCAATCACTACTTCCGCACGATTGTGCACAGCGACCGGCCGGGCAACTTGCCGGTGAGCAACATCAAGCGGGAACAGACCACGGATATGGGCTGGGAAGTCTACCCGCCGGGGCTATACGACATCCTGACGCGGGTTAACCGCGACTACTCATTCGCCAAACTGTACGTGACCGAGAACGGCTTTTCGCGCACGGTGGCGCCGGACTCCGCGGGACTCATCGTCGATAATGAACGCATCGGCTACCATCGCGATTATTTGCGGCAGGCGCACCGCGCCATCCAGGACGGGGTGCCGCTGGCTGGCTATTTCGCCTGGTCGCTGCTGGATAACTTTGAGTGGGCGCACGGCTTCCGGCAACGCTTCGGGCTGGTGCATGTCGATTTCGAGACGCTGGAGCGCACGCCCAAAGAGAGCGCCTGGTGGTATCGGGATGTGATTCGTTCGAACGGGGAACGTCTGGCCGATTAGCTGCGCAAGGCCGCCCAGAGCACCCTGATAAGGTTGCCCAGGCTGGGTTTGGCGTGCAGGCGCACTTCGCGATAGAAGTACTCGTGGTTGCGAGTGGAATTGGCCATGTAGGGGTCGGGTATCTGGCGGAAGGGCGCGTAGCACACCGATTTCTGGGGGGCATCAAACATGTAGGGATTGTTCACGAAACCAGAACCAGATTGAATATCGTACATGTCGCGGCCGGGCGCCCCACCCCAAGGCGTGACATGCGTGTAATAAGGCAGCGCGCCCCAGTGGTTGACCACCACTGAGCCGTAATCCAAATCGGCAATGGCCTGGCCCACAGCGGCTTTGATGGCCGGGTCGCGCAGCGAGCGCGGATGGACGACGATGGTCGCCACCAGGGTGCCCCACAACGTTTCGTTCGCAAACTCAACCGCTTTTTGGATGTATTCGACCACGCTGTCGGCCTCTAGAGCCGTCTCGGCGAACATGCTGACAAAGGCTTCCTGGTTGAAGGCGATGTCGTCGGTGTTGGCGGGGTCCACATCGGGAATCATCGTCCAGGGCAGGCGGCCATCATCGTCGGGGCCCACGCAAATCGCTTCGGGATGGGCGGCGGTAAAGCGCTCGAAGAGGCGCTGGGAGCCGGGGTAGTAGGCCAGGCGGGTGGGCACCTTGGACAGGAAATCACGAATGGATTGATTGAGCGCCTGGCGCTGGTCCCAGGATTTATGGTGAATCAGCACGCGGGGGGTGACGCAGTTGTGTCCGGCGTTGAGCACCCACCAGGTGCCCATCTTGCCACCCTGGTAGCGGATGTCGGATTTAGTCCAGGGGCCGGGGACGACAATCACCGGGCTGAGGTTGCCGAGCTCGGCGTTGAAGGGCTTGCTGATGCGCGGGGTGCGGCGGCGCTTATTCTCTGCCCCGGCCTCGCCGGGTCCGAAGACGATACTCTCGTAGGTGCTCGCCGCGCCGGTGAGGTGGATGGTCTCAACCAATTGGTGCTCGGCCAGGTAATGGCCCTGGTCGGTGCCGCCGTTGATGATGCGCAGGTAGCCGGGACGGATCAGGGCAGCGAAGGCTTCCTCGATGAGCGGCGTGAGATAGGCGTTGACCGGGTTGGGCTTAAGCAGCACGACCTGGCCCTCGACAAAGAGCTTGTGCAGGAAATCACCGCAGACCAAGGAAGCGATGTTTCCGGCGGCCAGCACGAGCGCGACCTGCCCCTGAGGTTTTTCCTGAAAGTAAAAGCCGGCGCGCGCCGGGGTGCCATCTTCAGCTTCGGCGCCGGGCTGCATCCACACATCGCCATAAATACCGGGCAAGCCAATACGTTCGTAGATGTTGGCGGGCAGCACGCGGGCGACCAATTGGCCATTCGCGCGGCGGCGCAGCGGGCCGGGGATGCGCGGGCGGCGGCCGCGGCCGATATCGCGCAGGGAAGTGCGCAGGCGGTTGAGTAGGCGATAAATGATGGAAATGGTGACCCACTCATCGCCCTCGGCGGGCGTGCGCGGGCGGGTGTCTTTGGCGGCCAGGGCCGACAGCACCCAACGTTCTTCAACGCCCTGGAAGGCTTCGATAATCTGGTCGAGGATGGCCAGTTTTTGGGCGACGGGCAGCTCGGCCCACTCCTGCTTTTTGGCAGCCAGGGTCTCAAGTGCAGCATCCATGGAGCGCTGGTCAGCGGTAGTAATGGATTGATTCAGTTGGGCAAAGAGCTTGGCGGGGACGAGGGAGGTGCTTTCGCGCTGCAAGGTTTCCATGGCGGGATAATTGTAGTTGATTTAGAGGAAATCTTGATGGACTGACTTTTTGTTGGGGCGCTGGCCCCCACGCCCCGCATAGGGAGGCTTTAACGTTTGGCTTGGCCAAGCGCTAAGGCGAATACCATGCATTCGCCCAACAACCCCATATGTACCTCGAAGTTTGATGTACTTGTAAAAGGGATCTGATATGGCACTAGACGCGTGACGTGATCTTCGTGCTTCCTCACTAACTCACCAACATTGTGTCATTCTGAGCACTTCACTTCGTTCAGCATAAACTCCGCGAAGCATATTTGTTGTCTTGAGCAAGATGGCAAATTGGACTGAGAGT
>OMJR01000119.1 GCA_900299355.1 Anaerolineaceae bacterium | reverse complement strand
TCAATTTCTTTCAGGATGCGTTCGGCGATAATTTTTTCGCGCTTGCTCAGGCGGCCGCCTTCGGCTTCCAGCTGGCGCACCCAATCCAGGGTCTGCTGCACCGGCCAGGTGGTCACATCCAGGATGTTGACCTCGCCGATGGTTACGCCCAGCGCTTCTTTGCGCAGGCGCGCGCCGCCGCAGGCCGGGCAGGCGCGGTCGTTCATGTATTCCATGATGCGGCTGCGCATGTATTCCGAACTGGTCTCGCGGAAGCGGCGCTCCAGGTTGGTCACCACGCCCTCGAAAGCGGTGTGGAAGGTTGAGGTGCGGCCGCTTTTGCGGGTGTACTTGACCTCTACCTCATTGCCGTTGGTGCCGTACAAGATGACGTCAATATCCTTCTCTTTGAGGTCTTTGACCGGCTTGTCCAGGCTGATGCGGTGTTTCTTGGCCGCGCCCTCCAAGGTGGACCAGTAATAGCCACCCTCTTCCCGTGGGCCGCCCCATTCACTGGTGTGGATGGCGCCCTGGTTGAAGGACAGGTTCTTGTTGGGAATCAACAAGTCCGGGTCGACCTCCAGTTTGGTGCCGATGCCCTGGCATTCCGGGCAGGCGCCGTGCGGCGTGTTGAAAGAGAAGGTGCGCGGCTCAATTTCGGGGAGCACGCTGCCATGCTCGGGACAGGTGAGCTGCTCACTGAACAGCAAATCTTCGGGCGGGTCGGCGCTCAGGTTGTGCGCCACCAGGAGCCCGTCCCCGAATTGCAGCGCCGTCTCGATGGAGTCGGTCAGCCGGCTTCGGAAGGAGTCCTGCTCCCCGGCATCCTCGGGATGGTGGATGACCAGCCGATCGACCACCGCCTCAATCGTGTGGTTCTTATAGCGGTCGAGCTTGACCTCATCCTCGTCCAGGTTGACCACGTCGCCGTTGACCCGCGCACGCACAAAACCGGCCTTGGCGATTTCTTCCAGGACCGCGCTGTGTTCGCCCTTGCGGCCGCGCACCAGCGGGGCCAGCAGCAGGACGCGCGTATCTTCGGGCAGCTGCTCGACGGCTTCCACGATTTCCTGGGCGGACTGGCGCACCACCTCGCGGCCGCAGATGGGGCAGTGCGGCACGCCGATGCGCGCGAAAAGCAGCCGCAAGTAATCGTAGATTTCGGTCACGGTGCCGACCGTGGAGCGCGGGTTATGCGAGGAGCCCTTCTGGTCAATGGAGACCGCCGGGGAGAGGCCCTCGATGTATTCCACGTTGGGCTTGTCCTTCTGGCCCAGGAATTGGCGCGCATAGGAGGACAGCGATTCAACATAGCGGCGCTGGCCCTCGGCGAAAATGGTGTCAAACGCCAGCGACGATTTGCCCGAACCGGAAAGGCCGGTGATGACCACAAATTGGTTGCGGGGGATATCGACCGAAATGTTCTTTAGATTGTGTTCCTTGGCCCCCACCACGCGAATGTGTGTATGCTCCATCTACCTGTGTCCTCTAAAAGAATGCCAGCGCCGTATTTTAGCACGTTTGTTTTAGTTTTCTTAACTCAGAATTTAGATGTGCTTCCATTTTATCGGGGCTGCATCAGCGATTTGTCTGCATTTTGGCGGCCAATGTTAGCGAAGCGTGAAAATTGGGTAAGTGTTGGCCCGAATCGAGTGAATTGATTGGGCTTTATTAATCGCTGCTGTATAATGACTCCGAAATGAACTACGTTGTCTGTCTTGCTTTGGGGCAGGAAAGAGGCCGCTTACGCTCGCCCGGCAGGTGTTAGCTCACCTGCCCTCGACCCATACCAGGGTCGCCGCGAATGTGATATGGCCGCTAACTTTCCCCCAGACAGTTAAGCGGTTTTTTTATGTCAATCAAAAAACAACAAGACCCTCTCATCGTCATCGCCTCTAACCGGGGTCCCTTTTCCTTCAAACAGGAAAAAGACAACCGCTTTAGCGTGGACCGCGGCGCCGGCGGCCTGGTCACCGCGTTGGGGGCCCTGGCTGAACGCCACGAAGTGATCTGGGTGGCGGCGGCGATGAACGATGGCGACCGCGCCTGGAGCGAAGCCCACAAGGGCAAGATGCAGAAAGTGGAGGGCATCAACCTCAAGCTGGTCGAGCCCGAGCCGGAAGCCTACGAAGGCTACTACAACGAGATTGCCAACCCACTGCTGTGGTTTATCCAGCATCAATTGTGGGATATCCCGCGCACGCCCAGCATCTCCGAAGAGACCTGGAAAGCCTGGGATGAAGGCTACCGGGTGGTGAATAAGCAATTCGCCGAAGCGATTGCGGAGGCGGTAGCTGATAGCGAACGCCCTATCATCGTGCTGCCCCAGGATTACCACCTCTATATGGTGCCGCATTACTTGCGTGATTTGCTGGGCGAGCGGGTGCAAATCCAACCCTTTATCCATATCCCCTGGCCCGGCCCGGACGCCTGGCGCATCCTGCCCCAGCCCATCCGTAATGCCATTCTGAGCAGCCTGCTGGAGGCCGACCGGGTCGGTTTCCAGACTGCCAAGGACGCCTTTAACTTTGTGCAGACCTGCCGCTTCTATTTGGAAGGCGCGCATTCCCATGGCCGCCGCGATGGCATTGAATACAAGGGCCGCGATGTGGCCGCCCTGGCTTATCCGATTTCAATTGATGTCGACAAAGTCGAAGAAATCGCCGCCGAAACCGTGACCCAGTTGGAGAAGAACCAGCTGATTAACTTCATCGGCGACCGCGATTTAATCCTGCGCGTGGACCGCATCGAGCCCAGCAAGAACAACCTGCGCGGCTTGCAGGCCTACCGCACGCTGCTGGAAAGCTATCCGGAGCATCGCGGCAAGGTGCAGATGCTGGCCCTGTTGGTGCCTTCGCGCCTCAAAGTCGGCGAGTATGAGGATTATTTGCGCGAGATTATGGCCGAGGCCGGCCTGATTAATGCCCAGTACAGCACCTCATTTTGGGAGCCGGTACGCATTGTGCTGGGGGATAACTACCAGCGCGCGATTGCCGCGATGCAGATTTACGACGTGCTGCTGGTCAACCCGATTGCCGACGGTATGAATTTGGTGGCCAAAGAAGGGGTGCTGGTCAATAACAAGGATGGTGTGCTGCTGCTGTCAGAATTTGCCGGGGCCTATTATGAATTGGGCGAAGAAGCCCTGACCGTATCGCCCTTCGATGTGTACGGCACCGCCGAGGCGATGCACCAGGCGCTGGTGATGCCCGCCGCTGAACGCCAGCATCGCGCCCAAACCCTGCGCGATATCGTCACGCGCGCGGATGTGCGTGAGTGGTTCAAGGCTCAGGTAGACGACGCTTTGCGCGCGCTGAGCAACCAGGCCAATAAATCCTCAACCCCCGCTACCTCGGATACCGAGAAATCAGCCGTCGCGGCCACCTCGGCCGGCGCGCCCGCGGATTGAACCGCTGCGCCCCAGGCGGCGCATGCCCCCGCTTCCCTTAAACTCCGCGCCATCTCCAACGCGGCGATATCGGTGATGTCGTCGCCGATAAAGAGCGCTGCGCCTAAATCGTGTTCGGCAATCAGGTCGCGCAGCGCGGTGCCCTTGTCCACCGCCAGCGGCGGCCGGAATTCGAAGACCCGCCGCCCGCCGCCCAGGGTCAGCCCGTAACGGTCGGCGATTTCGGCAAAGGTCGGCGCCAGGCGCTGGGCGAAGTCATCCGGGTCGGCATGCCGCCGGTAGTGCAGGCTCAGCGTGGCGCCCTTATCTTCAAGCTCAATGCCCTCTTCAACCAGCTCCTGGAGGACATCCAGCGCCTGCTGCAAGTGCGGGCGGTGTTCGGCCACCCCTGGCGCCGGGCGCACCTCGCCGTCCAGCCAGCGCTCCAGGCCGTGATTGCCAGCGTAGACCACGCCGGGGATGCCCACGAAATCCTGCAAGGCGGCGGCCCCGCGCCCGGAGACCACCGCCACCAGTGGCAACTCCTGCACGAGCGCGTTGAGCAATTCGCGGTTGCGCGGCGTGATGGCGGCCTCCACGGGGCGCTCCACGATTGGGGCAAGGGTGCCGTCCATATCGCAGACCAGCCCGAAATCGTCGCGGCGGGACAGGGCTGCTAGTTCGCTTTTCTGGACTTCCCAACTACTAACCACAACTCTCCTTGTTACTAGTTACCAGTTACTAATTACCACTTGGATTTAACTCACAAGTGCAACTTTGACGGTCTGAAAGAGAGGCAAGCTGCGGTAGCATAAGCCTCCCAGACCTCGACAGTCAAAGGAGCGCTGATGAGCTACGC
>OMJR01000118.1 GCA_900299355.1 Anaerolineaceae bacterium | reverse complement strand
GCTCCATCGCCGATCAAGGCCGCACCATCCGGGTACCGGTCCACATGATTGATCGCATTCGCCAGCTCTACAAGACCGCCCACCTGCTGGAGCAGCGCCTGGGCCAGCCGCCCGGCGTCGAAGACCTGGCCGATGCGATGGACGAAGAAGTCTCCAAAATAGAATGGATGCTCAAGGTATCCTGGCTGCCGCTGTCTCTCGAAAGCCCGGTGGGCGACGAAGAGGACTCCGAACTGGGCATGTTTGTCGAGGATGAAAGCATTCCCAGCCCTAGCCAGTCGGCCTACACCAACATGATGAACGACAAGGTACACGAGGTGCTGGCCAGCCTCAGCCCGCGCGAAGCCCGTATCCTGCGCCTGCGTTTTGGCTTGGAGAACGGCCGCTCCTACACCCTGGAAGAAGTCGGGGAGAAATTCGGCCTCACCCGTGAGCGCATCCGCCAGATCGAGGGCAAGGCCCTGCGCCGCCTGCGCCACCCCAAGCGCGCCCGCCAACTCAAGGAATACCTCGACGCCCACTAAACCGGTCTTCAACCCCAACTTAACGAAAACGGGCGACGCATGCGTCGCCCGTTTTGCTTCCCATCTCGATGTACGGGCGCAGCATGCTGCGCCCGTATCATTTCTTCCTGCTTTGTAGGGGCGGGTCTGTGACCCGCCCGCTAAAGTCTGCACAGGTCGAACCCATACAGGCAATGACTCGCTCTTAATAAAAAACGAGGCCACTTCCGTAGCCTCGTCTTGAATTCAACCTCAAAAATCAGTTCGCTGCGTCGCGGCCCCGCCGCCAAGCCAGCACACCACTGACCGCGGCTCCCAGCAACAGCGCGCCAATGTCATCCGTCGGACCTACCAGCAAGTCCGGCACAATCGCGTATATGCCCCCCAACACCGCCGGGATCCAGGCCCAATCACGAATTTTGATGAACTGGTAAGCCGCCAGCGCGCCCAACCCGACAAAGGCCGCCAGGCCCAACACGATGCCGTTCTGCGAATCGGCGCCCACCAGTGCTGCGAAACCAGATAATCCGGCGATGGCGGCCCCGATTAAAGCCAGCACCAACAGGAAAAAGCCCAATACGATGCGTTGTCGATCCTTCATGGCCACCTCAGCCGGATAGCGGCGAAGCGCCTTCGGCGGCCTCGCGCGCGTAATAGGGATTCTCACCTTCGTCGTGATCGGTCATATCTTCGATGCCCTCAATCTCGGGCACCGCTTCCAGGATCGCGGTCTCAATCCCCTGGCGCAGCGTCACCGCCGAAAGGCCGCAGCCCTGGCATCCGCCGCCCATCTCTACGATCGCCTTTTTGTCCTTGACGTCCTTCAACAGCACCCAGCCGCCGTGCCCGGCCACCCCCGGGTTGATGTATTCATCAATCACGGTCTGCACCTTCTGGGCCACAGGATCGTCCCAATCCTGGCGCGCTTCCACGCCGGGCGGATAGGGGCTGCGCTGCGGATACTCGATATTGAAGCCCGCCGCATAGCGGGTCTCGTCAAAATCCACCTTGGAACCGGCAATCACTTCCGCCACCGCGGGCTCAAAAATCAAATCAAAACCGTTCACCGGCTGGACAACGTCCGAGGCTTCCGCTTCATCACGCGCCATAAACTTGAACTCGGTTTGGTAACCGCCACCGGGCAACGTTCCCCGAATGGCGACGCGGACCGCTAAATCGGTCTGCTCGCGGCCTTGAATCAACTCGTTAATCTTGGCTTCCGCCGAGGGACTTATCTCTAAAATCTGGTCAGGCTGTACTTGCTCACTCATAAAGGTCCTATTTGTTCGCTTTCACACAATTCCCTGTATTATAACGCCCTGCCTTATAATCGAGAGGCTTCGATGCATAAGAGTTCCCTATAATCCTGAGGTAAGGCGATGGCCACCGATAAAGAAATCAACAATTTTCTGGACAATTACGACCCCGATGTGCAGGCGATCGCCCACGAGCTCTGCCGGATCGTCAACGATACCGCGCCCGACCTCAAAGAAGAAGTCAAGCGCGGCTGGAAGAACATCACCTACAGCGGCGCCGGCGTTGTCTGCGCCGTGATGCCTTACGCCCAGTACGCCAGCCTGCACTTCTACAAAGGCACGGAATTGGACGACCCGGCTGGCGTGCTGGAGGGCAGCGGCAAGCAGCTGCGCCACGTCAAGGTCGCCAGCCTGGATGCGATTGACGAAACAATCCTGGTGCCCTTGATTAAACAAGCGGTCAAACTGGACCAAGCCGCTTGAATTGACAATCACGACTCTATTGTCTACACTACCCCTATGAACGCTTCAATCGCTATTTTTGCAGTTCTTATTATTCTCCTGGGCACACCCATGGTCATGCCCCGTATGTCGCGCATCCGGGTAGCCAGCAAACGCAAGCGCTGAGTGCGCCTGCTTTCTGTGCGCTGTGGCTGCCCCGTGGGGCAGTTTTGCTTTAAATCGGCAAACCGCCTCGCCCTCGCTGCTTGCCTCAATTACAATTGTTTCGGAGAGACAATATGACCGCCCAAAACATCCTCGTCGCTGTCGCCTGGCCTTACGCCAACGCCGATATTCACGTCGGCAACATCACCGGCAGCTACCTGCCCGCCGATATCTTCGCCCGCTACCACCGCCTCAAGGGCAACAATGTCCTGATGGTCTCCGGCTCGGACGCGCACGGCACCCCAATTACCGTGCGCTCGGATGCCGAAGGCGTGGCCCCGGTGGAGGTCTATCAACGCTTCCATGCGCGCTTTCTGGAACTCTTCAAGAAAATCGGCCTCAACTACGACCTGTTCACCAGCACCCACACCGAGAACCACGAGAAGGTCTCGCAGAGCGTCTTCCTGGCCCTCAAGGAAAACGGCTTGCTCTACGAAGAAGAGCAGCAGCAATGGTATTCGCCCAGTCTGAAGAAATTCCTGCCCGACCGGTATGTGGAGGGCACCTGCTACATCTGCGGCTACGAGAACGCGCGCGGCGACCAGTGTGATAACTGCGGGAACGTGCTCGATTCGACCCAACTGATTGACCCGCGCGCCAAGGAAGACGGCTCCACCCCCGAGCTGCGCGCCACCACCCACTTCTTCTTTGATCTCTCCAAGCTGCAGGAGCAGGTGGTCAAGTTCCTCGAAGCGCGCGAGGGGTACTGGCGCCCCAACGTGGTACGGCGCTCCCTGGGCTGGATCAAAGCCGAGGGCTTGCGCGGCCGTCCGATCACCCGCGACCTCGATTGGGGCCTGCGCGTCCCCGTCGATGGCTGGGACGATAAGCGCATCTATGTCTGGTTCGAAGCCGTGATCGGCTACCTGTCTGCCCCCATAGAGTGGAGCCAAATCACCGGGCAACCGGCCGCCTGGCACGCCTGGTGGACCGATCCAGAAGCCCGTGCCTACTACTTCATCGGCAAGGACAACATTGATTTCCATGCCATCCTGTGGCCCGCTGAACTGATCGGCGCTGGCGCCCAATTCGCCCAGATCTTTGAGGGCACCGCGGACAAGCCACTCAACCTACCCTACGATGTGCCCGCCAACGAATTCCTCAACATGGAGGATCGCAAGATTAGCGGCAGCCGCAATTGGGCCGTCTGGGCTTTGGATGCCCTGGAACGCTACGATCCCGATCCCTTGCGCTATTACCTCACGGTCAACATGCCCGAGACCAGCGATAGCAACTGGGATTGGGATGAATTCGTAGCCCGCAACAACAATGAGTTGGTCGCCACCTGGGGCAACCTGGCCAACCGGGTGCTCTCCTTTGCCCACAAGCATTGGGAAGGCCAGGTGCCTGATCCCGGCGATCTGCGCCCCGCCGACGAAGCCGTGCTGGCCAAGGTCGAAGCCGGCTTTGAGAGCGTCGGCGACCTGATTGAAAGCGCCAAACTGCGCGCGGCACTTAACGCCGCCATGCGGCTAGCCAGCGAAGTCAACAAATACCTGGACGACCAGGCGCCCTGGAGCCAGGTCAAAGAGCACAAGGCTGAGGCGGCCAAGACCATCTTTACTGCCATCAAAGCCATCGACAGCCTCAAGCTGCTGCTGGCGCCCTTCCTGCCCCACACCAGCGAAGCCCTGCACCAAATTCTGGGTTACAAGGAGCCGCTCTTCGGCCGCCAATACACCGAAGCGCTTGAAGATAGCTTTGGCATCCACACCGCCCTGCGCTATGACGGCGCGCAAGCCAGCGGCGCCTGGGCGCCCAGCCAACTGGAGGCTGGCCGTAGCTTCAACGCGCCCACCCCGCTCTACAAAAAGCTCGATCCCGAAGTGACCGAGCAGGAGCGGGAACGCTTAGGCAGCTAAGCTGAATTGAAAATACTTGCCAAACGGATATAAAACGAGGGCGCAGCAGATTGCGCCCTCGTTTTAGTTAACCAACCCCCGATAATGCGCCTTCTGGTCCGCGTCCAAATGCTCCATGGCATAGGTCAGCATCGCGCGCGGCATGCGCGCCGCGTGCTGCACCAGGAAGGCCAGCAGCCGCTCCGGCGCCTGCTTCCCCGCCTGCCGCAGCCAGCCGCCGACCGCCTTATGGATTAAGTCCTCATCATCATCCAGTAGCATCTCGGCGATTTTGAAGGTCTCTTCCACGTCGCCCTGGCGCAGAAAGTAAGCCGTGGCCACGATGGCGGTGCGCCGCTCCCACATACTCTCCGAACGCGCCAACGCATACAGTACATCGCGTGGGCCGGCTTCCAGGTAACGGCCGACCACATGTTGCGCCGCTAAGTCCACCAAGTCCCAGTTGTTGATGCGGTCATGCCGGCGCAGGTACAGTTCATACAGCGCTTGTCGCCGTTCGGCACTGGTTTTTCGGCTGCGACCGGCCTTATCCATGATGCTCATCGCCCCGGCGCGCGCCTCATGGATTTCGCTTTCCATGAGCTTCTCTATCTCGCCCACGGGCATATCGATATACTGCTTGGCCAGGGCGAAGACCTCGCCCATTGGCACGCCAATGAAAACATCCCCTTCGCCATACTCACCCGCCCCCATCTTGAAGTAGCGGCCGTAATTTTCACGCTGGACTTCGCTCTGGCGCTGTTGCAGGTCGCGGAGAAAGGCCGCCGCGCTCAGTTGTTTGGGCGGCTCAGCCCTGCTCATAGGCCGCTTCCAGGTCGGCCACGATGATTTTGCCCATCTTCAACATGGCCTCAATCACCGCTTGTTGCTTGGCGCCTTCGGCCTTGGCCAGCAAATCCGGCAGCGCACGCGGGATAATCTGCCAGGAAACGCCATAGCGGTCCTTCAACCAGCCGCAGGGCTGCTGCTCGCCGCCTTCGGAGAGCGCCTCCCACAGGTGGTCGACCTCAGCCTGGTCTTCGCAATCCACATATATCGAGAAGCCTTCACCCAGCGGGAATCCGCCGTCCACGTCCATGGCCCTAAACTGCTGGCCGGCGACTTCAAAGCTGGCATGGATTAGGCTGCCTTCGCTCACTGGGCCGCCCGGCCCCCAGGCATCCATCGCATGCACTTTGCCATCCTTGAAAGTCTTGACTTAAAACTCGACCGCTTCCTTGCCGCGGCCATCGAAGGTAATGAAGGGGGTTGCTTTGCCCATTTCAGTCTCCTGGTTGGGGATTAATCCGCGCGCAGTTCGACCCGCAGCAGCGGTGATTCGGCGATACGCTGTTCCAGGCGTTCTTCATTGGCGCCGTAGACCCGTGTCAGCACGTCACGCCGCTCTGCCGGGTCCAGAATCGGCGTTGCCACGGCGGGCAGGTCGGCCTGGGCGCCGCGCTTGACATGCACCGTGAACTCCGGGTTCTCAACCAAATTGGCATACCAATCGCGTGGGCCGGGCTGCCCGCTCAGATAGGCCATGCCCTCGCCCTGATAGTGCAGCCAGATTTCAATTCGGCGCGGCTGGCCGCTCTTGCGCCCAATCGTGGTGATATCCACCACCAAGTCATCCTTCAATGCCTGCTCAATCACGGGGTCCAACATCAAGCTATCCTTCCTCGTCCACCGCTACCGGCGGCAGGTAAATCGTGAATTCGGTCTCGGGCTGCAGCAGTACGCTATAGGGTTGCCCCTGTTCGCTAAATGGCACCAGGCCCAGCCGGTCCAGCAAATCAAAGCGCGCGGTGATTATCTCACCCGCATGCAATTCCAGCTTGTCGTGCCAAACACGATACCGGCCCAGGCGGCCATCCCTGCGATAGTAATATCCGGTCAGAGGATGCGTCAGGCAGACCAGTGCGCTCTCCTCGTCCACGAAGCCTGGATGCAGCGCCGCCCCAGCCCGCGAACGCAAGCTGAGTTCCGCTGCGGCCCAGCGTGACTGCGTGGACATCTCGTAGCGCGAATAGCGCCCTTCCGCAAGCTCAGTATCAAACTGCATGCGGCCGCGATACCAAGGCAAGCGCCACAGATAGTGCGGGATGTTCACCGTGCAGGAGGCCAGCGTGGTGCCGATAAACCACACGCAATACTCGCCGTTCAGCCGGTCGCGCACATACACGCGATAATTGGTTTGCCCGAATTGCCACTTGGGGAAAGGGAATGCGGCGGCGGTGAAATCCAAATCCCGAAAGGGAACTACCGAAAGCAGCGCCCGTTGGCCCGCGCCGTAATCTATCGTGTCCAGTTCAAAACGCTCGTGGATGAGAGGCCGCAAGCGCTCCGGCGGCAGCGCATAGGTAATGATGGCAAAATCGGCCAGCCGCGTGACCGCATCAATGCCAGTGAGCTTTGGGCGCGGCCGCAGGTGGTCGGCGAAACGCAACCGCTCAAGCGCCATCGCCGGCCTTACTCGAAGTCCTCAAGTTCTCCATCTTCGGTCAGGGCCTGCACCTTCAACTCAGCCTTGTCCAACAACTCCGCGCAGTGCTTGGCCAGCGCCTGGCCGCGCTCAAACAGTTCAACCGCCTTATCCAAGTCGTGCATTTCATCTTCAAGCTCAGCCACGATTTTCTGCAGCTCCTCGAAGGCCTGCTCGTAACTTAATTGTTCAACTTTGGCGTCTTTGGCCATCTGCGTCTCCTTCAATAAATCCTAATCGTCTTCAACCCGCGCGCCAAAGCGGCCACCCCGTACGCGCACATCCACCCGTTGGCCGGGCTGCACCTGGTCGGCCGCGCTCACCACCTGCCCATCCCGGCTGACCACCGCGTAGCCGCGCGCCAGCACCCCATCCGGACTCAGCGCCACCAGCTTGGCCTGCATACCCGCCAAGGTGGTGCGCAAATGGCGCGCCTGACCCCGCAATGCGCGTTGCGCCCGGTGGCTCAAATCGTCCAGGCGCTGGCGGTCACCCAACAAGCGCACCGCTGGGGAGCGCCGTTGCAGCCGTTCCGCCATGGCCTGCAAATTCCAACGCTGCTCCCGCAGCCCGGCCGCCATCTGGCGTGCCAACTGCAAGGCCCCATCCCGCAAAGCCGCACGCACCTCGACTTGGTCCGGGGTCGCCAATTCAGCCGCCGCAGTGGGCGTGGGCGCCCTTAAATCGGCGGCGAAATCACTGATGCTGAAATCGGTCTCGTGGCCCACCCCGCTGACAACTGGCGCCGCGGAGGCCACAATCGCCCGCGCCAGGGTTTCATCGTTGAACGCCGCCAAGTCCTCCAGCGAGCCGCCGCCGCGCGCCAGCAAAATCACATCCGGCTGGGCCGCCGCGTTCAGGCGCTGCAGCGCGCTCACCAGTTCGGCCGCCGCGCTGGGGCCCTGCACCGCGCTGGGGGCCAGCACGACCTCCGCCAGCGGGAAGCGCCGCCTTAAGGTATCCAGCATGTCGCGCAGGGCCGCGCCGGTTGGCGAAGTCACCAGGCCGATGCGCCGCGGCCAGGCCGGCAGCGCCCGCTTGCGCTCGGGTGCAAACAAGCCCTCGGCTTCCAGCTTGGCTTTCAGTCGCAGAAATTCCTGGTAGAGCGCGCCCTCGCCGGCTGGACGCACTTCGTCGGCATAGAGCTGATACTGCCCGCGCGCCTCATACACGTTCAGGCCGCCGTGCACCTCCAGCGCATCGCCATCCTTGGGCGTGTGCGCCTGGCTGGCGGCCATACTGCGCCACATCACGCAGCGCAATTCAGCATCCGCATCCTTGAGGGTGAAATACCAGTGGCCGGATTTAGGCTGGGAAAAGTTGGATACCTCGCCCGTGACCCACACATTCTGCAAGGCCGGCTCGTCCTCAATCGCCGCGCGCACGATGCGTGTCACTTCGCTCACCGTCAGGGTTTTTTCTGGGCTGGCAAACAGGTCCATTTGCTGCATGGCAGCAGGATAACGCCGCCGCTGGCGGCTGTCAACACGCGGCCGCTTCCCTGCTACAATGGCCTTTGATGCAACGACTTTGGTCCCCTTGGCGTATGAACTACATCAAAGAAGGCAAACCTAAGGATGGCGGCTGCGTCTTTTGCGCCGCGCTGGCGCAAGATGACGGCCCGGCGAACCTCATCGTCCATCGCGGTGAGAACGCCTTTGTCATCCTCAACCGCTACCCCTACACCAGTGGCCACCTGATGGTGCTGCCCATCTCCCATGTACAGCGCCTGGAGCAGCTCGACGCCGCCACCCGCACCGAGATGATGGAGTTGCTCACCACCGCTAACGAAATCTTGCGCGAGATTTACCAGCCCGAAGGCTTCAACCTGGGCGCTAACTTGGGGTCGGCCGCCGGGGCGGGCATCGAGGAGCACCTGCACCTCCATGTGGTACCGCGTTGGGTCGGCGATACTAACTTCATGTCCACCACTGGCGAGACGCGTGTGCTCCCCGAAGACCTGACCGAGACCTGGCAGCGCGTCCACTCAGCCTGGCCGCAGTAGCGAATATAATTAGGGCCAACCCACTCCCAAGGGAATCCATGAGCGACAATCACAAAGACCAGCCGGTCATTCTCAGCGCCGCCCGCACTCCGCAGGGCAAATTCCTGGGCGCGCTGTCTTCTCTCTCCGCCACCGAATTGGGCGCGGTTGCCGTGCGCGCCGCCGTCGAGCGCGCCAACATCCGGGACAGCAGCGCCATCCATGAAGTCATTATGGGCAACGTGGTCGCGGCTGGCGTGGGCCAGGCGCCTGCCCGCCAGGCGTCCATCTTCGGCGGCATCGACGCCAGCGTGGGCGCCACCACGGTTAACAAAGTCTGCGGCTCGGGGCTCAAGGCCGCCATGCTGGCCGCCCAAGCCGTCAAGGCTGGCGATGGCGACCTCTACGTGGCCGGCGGCATGGAATCGCTCAGCCAGGCGCCCTACCTGGTCAACGGCCGCGGCGGCCTGCGCTACGGCCCCGAGACGATGCAGGACGCCATCCAAAAAGACGGCCTCTGGGACCCCTTTGAGAATTGGATTATGGGTGACGCCGCCGAGTTCATTGGCGACGAATACGAAGTCTCCCGCTACGCCATGGACGAATTCGCGCTGGGCAGCCACCAGAAGTCCCTGGCCGCCATGGACGCCGGCAAATTCAAAGACGAAATTGTGCCCGTCGAGGTCAAAGGCCGCAAGGGCGCAGTCACTCTGGTAGACACGGACGAGGCGCCCCGCCGCGACACCTCGCTGGAGGCGCTGGCCAAACTGCCGCCGGCCTTCAAGGCGGATGGCAAGGTCACCGCTGGCAACGCGCCCGGCCTCAACGACGGCGCCGCGGCCCTGGTGGTCGCCAGCCGCGCGCGCGCCGAAGCGATGAGCCAACAACCGCTGGCCCGCGTTGTCGGCTACGCCCAGGCCGCCGTGGACCCCAAGCACATCTTCATCGCCCCCGCACGCGCCATCCCCAAGCTGCTCCAACAAGTCAGCTGGACCCTGGCCGATGTGGACCTCATCGAACTCAACGAGGCGTACGCCGCCCAAGTGTTGGCCGATGGCTATGCGCTGGCCGACCAGGGCTGGGATTGGGACAAGGTCAACGTGCACGGCGGCGCGATTGCGCTGGGCCATCCCCTCGGCGCCAGCGGGGCGCGGCTGCTGGCTACACTCATCTATGCTCTCAAAGACCGCGGCCTGAACCGTGGTATCGCTTCCCTCTGCCTGGGCGGCGCCGAAGCGGTGGCCATGGCAATTGAACTGGAAGATTGATGGATAAGACCGAACGCCTGGAACTGATTGCCCGCTATGGCCGCGCCTACAATGACTTCGCCGCCGCGCTCAAAGCCATTCCGCGGGAAGCCTGGCAATTCAAGCCTGAACCCAAAGATTGGTCGGTCCACGAGGTGGTCATCCATCTCGCCGATAGCGAGACCAACAGTTACCTGCGCGCCCGCCGCCTCATCGCCGAGCCCGGCCAGCCGCTGATGGGCTACGACCAGGATGTGTGGGCCATCAAGCTCGACTATCATGGCCAGAGCACCGATGACGCCATGGCGGTGCTCAAGGGTGTGCGCCAGATGACCTACGACCTGATTCGCAACCTGCCCGACGAGGTGTGGAACAACACCGTGGTGCACCCCGAATACGAGCAGCCTTACACCTTCGAGCAATGGCTGCGTATTTACGCCGAACACCCCTACGTGCATATCGAGCAAATTCAAAACAACCACCAGTTGTGGCACGCCCAGCAGACCAAGGATTAATTCTATGAGCATCAAGCACATCTTCGTTGTCGGCGCCGGCACCATGGGCAACGGCATCGCCCAGACCGCGGCCGTCTCCGGCTACCAGGTCAGCATGATGGATATCAACGAGGCCGCCGTCGAGCGTGGCCAGGCCACGATCGCCAAGTCGGTGGAGAAGCTGGCGAAAAAGGAACGCATTAGTGCCGAGCAGAAGCAGTCGGCTCTGGACATCACCGGCACCACCCAGCTGGGCGACGCCGCCAAAGCCGACCTGGTCATTGAAGCCGCCACCGAGAACCCCGAACTAAAATTCGAACTCTTCCAGAACCTGGACGAGATTGTCCCCAAAGACATCGTGCTGGCCTCCAACACCTCCTCCATCAGCCTCACCAAGCTGGCCGCCGCCACTGGCCGCCCCGACAAAGTGGTCGGCATGCACTTCTTCAATCCCGTGCCGCTTATGTCGCTGATTGAGATTGTGCGCGGCTTGGCCACCAGCGACGCCGCCGTCGAAACGGCCCTGGAAGTTGGCCGCCAGATGGGCAAGACCTCCGTGGTGGTCAAGGATTCGCCCGGCTTCGTCTCCAACCGCATCCTCTGCCCGATGATTAACGAAGCCATCTACGCCCTTGATGAAGGCATCGCCGACGCCGAAGGCATTGATACTGTGATGAAATTAGGCATGGCCCACCCCATGGGACCACTGAGCTTGGCCGACCTGATTGGCATTGACGTCGTGCTCTACGTGATGGAAGTGCTGCACCGCGACCTGGGCGACGACAAATACCGCCCCGCCCCGCTGCTGCGCCGCATGGTGGATGCCGGCCACCTGGGCCGCAAATCCGGCAAAGGTTTTTACGAGTACAACAATTAGTTTTTTAGCAGAACCCGACGGGCAATCGCTACACCGTGTCACCCTGAGCGGCGCACCCACGGTGCGCTAGCGAAGGGTACTTGGACTCTCTAACCTTCCGCGTGCATTGCTGATACCTCATGCCAAAAGCCTACGTCTATATTCTCGGCAACCAGGGCGGTATGCTCTACGTTGGAATGACAAATGATTTAATGCGGCGCACGCATGAACATAAACCAAGGCGGTTCCAGGCTACACGCGTAAGTACGCCATTGACCGCCTTCTTTATTTCGAAGAATTCGATCACCCCATCGATGCGCAAGCCCAGGAAAGGCGCATCAAAGGCTGGACGCGCAAAAAGAAGTTAGACTTGGTTAGAATGATGAATCCCAAGTTCGAGGATTTAAGTGAGGACTGGTTTGCGGATGCAGAGGACTGAAGCGCTACTGATTTCAGAAATTCCCTTCTTCTTGCTATGGACCACAATGATCCTTCGCTTCGCTCAGGAAGTCACATAAATGTCAAAATACGAAGCCGTCATCGGCCTGGAAACCCACATCCAGCTCAACACCGCCAGCAAAATCTTCTGCACCTGCAGCGCCGATTCCTGGGAAGACGAGCCAAACAGCAACATCTGCCCGGTCTGTACCGGTCTGCCCGGCGTGCTGCCGGTCCTAAACCAAGCCGTCGTCGAAAAGGGCGTCCTGCTGGCCGCCGCGATGGGCGCCGACCTCAATCCGGTCTCCTATTTCGACCGCAAAAACTATTTCTATCCCGACCTGCCCAAGGGCTATCAAATCTCTCAATTCGATGAGCCACTGGCGCGCGGCGGTGGCCTTGAATTGCCCCTGCCCGATGGCGCCACGCGCAGCGTCAGCATCCACAAGCTGCACATTGAAGAGGACGCCGGCAAAACCGTCAACCGCGGCAAAGAGCGCCTGATTGACTTCAACCGTTGCGGCGTTCCGCTGGTGGAGATGGTCACCGGCCCCGACCTGCGTAGCGCCGATGAGGCCGCCGCCTACCTGATTCGCCTGCGCCAATTGCTGCGCTGGCTGGGCGTCTCCGAAGCCGACATGGAACGCGGCCACCTGCGCGCCGATGCCAACGTATCGATTCGCGAAGTCGGCAGCCGCAAACTCAACACCAAGACCGAAATCAAAAACGTCAACTCCATCGAATCGGTGCGAACCGCCATCGAAGTCGAAATCAAGCGCCAGATTGAAGAGGTCAATGCCGGCAACAGCATCCAGCCCTGGACCCTCGCCTGGGACGAGGACAGCGGCACGCTCAGCAAGATGCGCTCCAAGGAAACCGAGGCCGACT